>NZ_CP141769.1:903294-1204392 GCF_035621355.1 Thiobacillus sp. SCUT-2
AAGGGCCGCGGCGTCGATGATGCGCTGGCCGGGCGGCTGTTCGACCTGATGGAGAAGTTCGCCGAATACGGCTTCAACAAGTCGCACTCGGCGGCGTACGCGCTGGTGGCCTACCACACGGCCTGGCTCAAGGCGCATTACCCGGCCGAGTTCATGGCGGCGACGATGTCCTCGGAAATGTCCGACACCGACAAGGTGCGCATCTTCTACGAGGACTGCCGCGCCAACGGCCTTGCGATGCTGGGACCGGACATCAACTTGTCGGGCTACCGCTTCGACCCGGTCAGCAAGACCGAGATCCGCTACGGCCTGGGCGCGATCAAGGGCAGCGGCGAGGCGGCGATCGGCGCGATCGTCGCCGAGCGCGAGGCGAATGGTCCCTACAAGGGCCTGTTCGACCTGGCGCGCCGCGTCGACAAGCGCTATCTGAACCGCCGCGTGCTGGAGGCGCTGGTCAAGGCGGGCGCATTCGATTCGCTGAACGACCACCGCGCGAGCCTGATGGCGTCGATCGGCCCGGCGCTCGATGCCGCCGACCGCAAGGCGAGGAGCGGCGGCCAGGTCGGCCTGTTCGGCGAGGCGCTCGACGGCGGCGAGGAGCCGGTCGACGTGCCGCGCTGGCCCGAGCAGGAGAAGCTCGCCCAGGAAAAGTCCGCGCTCGGCTACTTCTTCAGCGGCCACCCGTTCACCGCGTACAGCCAGGAGGTCGCCCGCTTTGCCAAGAAGCGCCTCGACAGCCTGGAGCCCTCGCGCGACCCGGTCCTGCTCGCCGGCATCGTCGTTTCGCTGCGCACGCAGATGACGCGGCGCGGCAAGATGCTGATCCTGCTGCTCGACGACGCCACCGCGCAGGTCGAGGTCGTGATCTTCAACGAACTGTTCGAGCAGAACCGCCACCTCCTGAAGGAGGACGCGCTGCTGGTGATCGAGGGCAAGGTCAACCGCGACGACTATTCGGGCGGCGTGCGGGTGACCGGCGACCGCATCTACGACCTCGCCGGGGCGCGCACCCGCTTCGCGCAGGGCCTGCGGCTGGCGTGCAACGGCGAGTCGAGCGGCCGCAGGCTGGCCGAACTGCTGGCGCCCTACAAGGCCGAGGAGGGCGGCTGCCCGGTCTGGGTCGAGTACCGCAACCACGACGCCCGCTGCAGCGTGCGGCTGGGCGAGGACTGGCGGGTGCGGCTGGACGACCGCCTGCTGGAATCGCTGGGCGGCTGGCTCAAGCCCGAAGCGGTCAGCGTCCTGTACTGAAGCGGGGCCGCGCCTGGCACAAAACTACCAATCCGGCAATTCGGCCCTTGAAAGTGCTTGACAAGCGTTTTCTTATATAAGATTATTCTAATAACACTGAGGACGCCGCAACGGCTCCTGGGTGTTGTCTCCTCCAATCCTCCTCCTTTGGTGGATCCTCTGCCCGACTCCTCCCCGAGTCGGGCATTTTTTTGCCCGGCATGCCCGTGGGGCGCGCCCTGGCCGGCGGGCGGTCAGTCGACCTGCTTCACGAAGCCATTGAACCGCCCCTCCGCCGCACCGATCTCGACGCGGTCGACCCGCGCCAGCGGCGGCCCCCGGTGCGCCCATTCGATCAATGCAGCGACCGCCTCGGCCGGGCCCTGCACCACCGCCTCGACCTTGCCGTCGGGCGTGTTGCGCACCCAGCCCGCCACGCCGAGGCGCTCGGCCTCCTGCCGCATCGCCTCACGGAACCACACGCCCTGCACGCGGCCGTGAATGCGCAGGTGGTGCGTCTTCACCGCAGGCTCACTTCACCTTCATGCCGGGCTCGGCGCCGGAATCGGGCGACAGGATGAAGAGGCCCGGGGCGTCGCCGGAGGCGGCCAGCACCATGCCTTCGCTCATGCCGAACTTCATCTTGCGCGGCGCGAGGTTGGCGACCATCACCGTAAGCCGGCCGACCAGCGCCTCGGGCGCGTAGGCCGACTTGATGCCGGCGAACACCTGGCGCGTGCCGAGCGGGCCGAGGTCGAGCGTCAGGCGCAGCAGCTTGTCGGCGCCCTCGACGTGCTCCGCGTTGGCGATGCGCGCGATGCGCAGGTCGACCTTGGCGAAGTCGTCGATCGAGATCGTCTCGGCGCCAGCGGCAACGTTCGCCCCCTCTCCCTTGGAGGGAGAGGGTTGGGGATAACCAGCGACTTGCCCGCTTGCGGGCCTAGTCGAATGGCTAGTGGTTTTATCAGAGGGTGATGCCACCTTGGCCGCCCCGTGTGCCTGCGCTTCGGCGTGGCGCGCCGGTGCGGGAGCAGGGGTCGGTTCGAGGTTCTGCTTGTTGGCGTCGATCATGGCGTCGATGGCTTTCGGGTCGATGCGGGTCATCAGGTGGGTGTATTCGTTGATGCGCTGGCGGATGAACAGCGTCGGTGCGTCGTCCCAGCCGAGCGGCTTGACGTTCAGGAAGGCTTCCACCTGCTCCGCCAGTTTCGGCAGCACGGGCTTCAGGTACAGCGTCAGCAGGCGGAACAGGTTCAGCGCGACGGTGCAGACCTCGTGCAGGCGGTAGACCGCGGCTTCGTCCTTGGCCAGTTCCCACGGCTTCTCGTCGGCGACGTACTGGTTGGCGCGGTCGGCCAGCGCCATGATCTCGCGCAGCGCCTTGGCGTAGTCGCGCGCCTCGTAGTACGCCGCGATCGTGTCGGCGGCGGCCTGAAATTCTCCGATCAGCTCGATGTTGGCCACGCCGTCGGCGAGCCTGCCGTCGAACTTCTTGTGGATGAAGCCGGCGGTGCGGCTGGCGATGTTGATGAACTTGCCGACCAGGTCGGAATTCACCCGCGCGACGAAGTCGTCGAGGTTGAGGTCGATGTCCTCCATCGTGCCGTTGAGCTTGGCCGCGTAGTAGTAGCGCAGCCACTCGGCGTTGAGGCCCTGATCGAGATAGCTCGCGGCGGTGATGAAGGTGCCGCGCGACTTCGACATCTTCTGGCCGTTGACGGTGAGGAAGCCGTGCGCGTACACGGCCGTCGGCAGGCGGTGGCCAGAGAACTTCAGCATCGCCGGCCAGAAGAGCGCGTGGAAGTAGAGGATGTCCTTGCCGATGAAGTGCACCAGCTCGGCCTTCGAATCCTGACCCCACCAGGCGTCGAAGTCGAGGCCCTTGTCCTTGGCGTATTTCGCGAAGCTCGCCATGTAGCCGACCGGCGCGTCGAGCCAGACGTAGAAATACTTGCCCGGCGCGCCGGGAATCTCGAAGCCGAAGTAGGGCGCGTCGCGGCTGATGTCCCAGTTGGAAAGCCCCGAGGCGAACCACTCCTGCATCTTGTTGGCGGCCTCGGCCTGCAGCGTGCCCGACTTCGTCCACTCGGCGAGGAAGGCCTCGCAGTCGCCGAGCCTGAAGAAGTAGTGCTCGGAATCCTTGTGCACCGGCGTCGCGCCCGACACCGCCGACACCGGGTTCTTGAGCTCGGTCGGGCTGTAGGTCGCGCCGCACACCTCGCAGTTGTCGCCGTACTGGTCGGCCGCCCCGCACTTGGGGCATTCGCCCTTGATGAAGCGGTCCGGCAGGAACAGGTTCTTCACCGGGTCGTACAGTTGAGCGATGGTCTTGACCTCGATCAGGCCGGCATCCTTCAGCGCGAGGTAGATTTTCGACGCGAGCGCGCGGTTCTCGTCCGAGTGCGTCGAGTAGTAGTGGTCGAAGCCGATGTGGAAGCCTGCGAAGTCGCGCGTGTGCTCGTCCCACACGCGGCCGATCAGCGTCTCGGGCGTGATGCCTTCCTTCTCCGCGCGCAGCATGATCGCAGTGCCGTGGGTGTCGTCGGCGCACATGTAGCGGCAGTCGTGGCCGCGCATCTTCTGGAAGCGCACCCAGATGTCGGTCTGGATGTATTCGACGAGGTGGCCGAGGTGGATGCTGCCGTTGGCGTAGGGCAGGGCGGAGGTGACGAGGATCTGGCGGGACATGGGCGGGCCGGAAGGCGCAAAAGCCGCCATTTTAACGGTTTGTGGGGAGTGGGGAGTGGGGAGCGGGGAGTGGGGAGCGGGGAGCGGGGAGCGGGGAGCGGGGAGCGGGGAGCGGGGAGCGGGGAGCGGGGAGCGGGGAGCGGGGACTTCGTGTTCCCCTCCCCCTTTAGGGGGAGGGGCAGGGGAGAGGGTGCCGTCAGAAGCGCGATCCAGGCAGCTTCAGGAATTCGAGTTCGTCCGCGCTCGACGGGCGGCCGAGGACGGCGTTCCGATGCGGAAAGCGGCCGAAGCGGGCGACGACGTCGCGATGCTTGATCGCGTAATCGAGGAAGTTGTCGAACAGGGCGCGTTCGGACGGGATGGCTTCGTGCGCCAGCTGTTCATAGAGCGTCACTGCCCGCTCCTGCATCGCCAGCGACTCGGCATGCTCGAGCGGCAGGTAGAGAAACACGCGCTCGATCGGCGCGAGCAGCCGGTCCTCGCCGGCATCCAGCGCAGCGAGGCTCTGCGCCAGTGCCTGCGGATCGGTCGCGAAGGCTTGCGGACGGTCGCGGTGAACGTGGTGCGGGAATTGGTCGAGCACGATCACCAGTGCGAGGCGGCCGCGCGGCGTGGCCGCCCAGCGATCGAGGCGGCCGGCGGCGGCATCGACCAGCGTGTCGGCAAAGCGCTCGGCGACCGCCCGGTCGTTCTCGGGCGACTTGCCGAACCAGAGCCGCGTCTGCCGGCCGGCGACCTCGGCGGCGCTGCCGGGCGCGCCGAACCAGAAGCCCGGCACGTCCTCGGCTGCGGTGCTCATGCGCGCTGTGCCGGGATCAGAACGCGTCGTCGGGCAGGTCGTTGTGGGTGCCGTCGCAGAAGGGCTTGTCCTTGGTGTGCTTGCAGTTGCACAGCCACACCGTGGTCTTCTCCTTGATCACGAAGGGCATGGGCTCGAGGCCGGTCCCCTCGTGCGAGCCGTCGCAGAAGGGCTGCGTCATCGAGCGGCCGCACGAGCACCACCAGTATTCGCCGGGCTCGAGCTCGAGTTCGGCGGGGTTGCGGTCGTAGACGACGGGTTCGGTCATGGGAGGCTCCTGGAAAAAGCGCCCATTCTAGACGCAATGCACACCGGCAAGACCGTATGGAAATTGGGGCAATTGGCCGGCGCGGGAACGCTGTCGGCTCCCGCGCCGGCCGCAGGCGGCGGCGTCAGGCGCCGCCGCCGAGTGCCTTGTAGAGCGCGACCTCGGCGCCGACCAGCTGCAGGCGCGAGGCGACCACGGCCTGCTCGGCGCCGAAGGCGCCGCGGCTGGCGTCGAGCACCTCGAGGTAGCTCGCGAGCCCGGCCTGCTCGCGCGCCTTCACGCGCTCGAGCAGGGCGTGCTGGGCGCGAAGGTTGGCCTCCTGCGCGGTCAGCTGCGCTCGGTAGGTGGTGCGCGCGGCGAGCGCGTCGGCGACTTCGCGGAAGGCCTGCTGGATGGTCTTCTCGTAATCGGCGACCGCCTGGACCTTGCGTGCCTGCGCCACTTCCAGGTTGGCGCGGTTGCGACCGGCGTCGAACAGCGGCAGCGTCAGCACCGGCTGGAACAGCCAGGCCTCGCTGCCGGCGCCGAACAGCCCGGACAGGGCACTGCTTGCGGTGCCGAGATTGCCGGTCAGCGCGATGCGCGGGAAGAAGGCCGCGCGCGCCGCGCCGATATTGGCGTTGCTGGCGATCAGCCGCTGCTCGGCGGCACGCACGTCCGGGCGCCGCAGCAACACCTCGGACGGCAGGCCCGGCGCGAGTTCCGCCAGCGCCGGCTGGCGCGAGACGGCAGGCACCGCCGGAAGCGGAACCGCCATGCCGGTGAGCAGGCGCAGGGCGTTCTCCGTCTGCGCCCGCTGCCGATCGAGGTCAGCTGCCTGGGCGCGCACCGTTTCGACCAGGCTCTCGGCGGCGAGCACGTCGAGATCGCTCGCCAATCCGGCATCGTGCCGCTTGCGGATGAGGCCGAGGCTGTCCTCGCGCGTCTTCAGCGTGTCGCCGGCCAGCTGCGATTGCTCGGTCAGCGCAGCGAGCTGATACCAGGTGCTGGCGACGTCGCCGACGAGGCTTACGCGGAAGCTCCGTGCGGCTTCGTCGCTCGCCAGGTATTGCGCCCGGGCCGCGTCGCTCAGCGCGGCCACGCGCCCCCAGAAGTCCAGCTCGAACGCGGTGATGCCCAGGTTCACGTCGTAACGGCGGGTGGTGCGCGCGACACCGATTCCGGTGAGGTCGGCCGGCGTGCGGGCGCGGCTGCCGTCCGCCTGCGCCGCCACCGTCGGGAAGCGGTCGGCGCGGGCGACGCCCGCCAGCGCGCGCGCTTCCTCGACCCGGGCCAGCGCGATCCGCAGGTCGCGGTTGTTGGCGAGCGCTGCCTCGATCAGCGCGTGCAGCGCCGGGTCGGGGAAATAGGCCTGCCAGCCGGGCAGCGCCGAGGCGGTCGCCGGCAGGTCTGCGGCAAAGGTCTGCGGAACCGGCGCGGCCGGCCGCTGATACGCAGGGATCATCGAGCAGCCGGCCAGCAGCGCGGCGGCGATGGCCGCCGCGGTAACGGATTTGCGTTCAGTCATGTTTCGGCTCCTCCCGACGCCGGGTGGGGAACAGCTTGCGGATCACCACGAAAAACACCGGCACGAAGAAAATGGCGAGGACGGTCGCGGCGATCATCCCGCCGACCACGCCGGTGCCGACCGCATGGCGGCTGGCCGCGCCGGCGCCGGTGGAGATGGCGAGCGGCAGCACGCCGAGGATGAAGGCGAAGCTCGTCATCAGGATCGGCCGCAGGCGCAGGCGGCAGGCCTCCAGCGTGGCGGCCATCAGGTCCATGCCCTCCTCGTGCAGCTGGCGCGCGAACTCGATGATGAGGATCGCGTTCTTCGCCGACAGGCCGATGATTGCGATCAGGCCGACCTTGAAGAACACGTCGTTCGGCAGGCCGCGCAGATAGACCGCCAGCACCGCGCCGAGGATGCCGAGCGGCACGATCAGGATCACCGAGAAGGGGATCGCCCAGCTCTCGTACAGCGCTGCGAGCGCCAGGAACACGACCAGCAGCGACAGCGCGAACAGGATGGGCGCCTGCGCGCCGGCGAGCCGTTCCTCGTACGAGGTGCCGGACCACTCGAAGCCGTAGCCCGGGGGCAGCTTGGCGGCGATCTGTTCCATCGCCTGCATGGCCTCGCCGGTGGAATGGCCGGGGGCCGGCGTGCCGGCGATCTTCATCGACGGGTTGCCGTTGTAGCGGTCGAGCTTGGGCAGGCCGACGATCCACTTCGGCCGGGCGATCTCGCCCAGCAGGACAATGCCGCCCGCACGGTTGCGGATCGGCAGCTTGAGCAGGTCCTCGGGGGTCTCGCGCAGGTCGGCGTCGGCCTGCATCTGCACCTTGAGGATGCGCCCGTTGCGCACGAAGTCGTTGACGTAGGAGACGCCGATGGCCGAGCTCAGGGTGTCGTTGAGATCGGCCATGTCGATCCCCAGTGCCTGCGCCTTGTCGCGGTCGATGTCGAGGAAGACCTGCGGGCCGGGCTCCTGGCCTTCCGGACGTACGCCGGCCAGGCGCGTGTCCTGGCTCGCCATGCCGAGCACCATGTTGCGCACGTCCATCAGCGCCTCGCGACCCTGGCCGGAACGGTCCAGCAGGCGGAAGTCGAAGCCGCCGACCGCCCCGAGTTCCGGGATCGACGGCGGGTTCACCGCGAACACCATCGCATCCTTGATGCGCATGAAGGTGCCCATCGCGCGCCCGATCACGCCCGTGGCCGAGTGCTCGGGCCCGATGCGCTCGTCCCAGTCCTTGAGGCGGGTGAAGACGAGCGCGGCGTTTTGCCCGCGGCCGAAGAAGGAGAAGCCCACCACGCCGATGACGCGCTCGACTTCAGGCTGCTTCAGGTAGAACTGCTCCACCTGCGACAGCACCTTCACCGTGCGTTCCTGCGTGGCGCCCCCGGGCAGCTGCACCATGGTGATGAAGTAACCCTGGTCCTCGTCCGGCAGGAAGCTCCCCGGGAGCCGGGAGAACAGCCAGCCGACGGCGACGACGATGGCGAGGTAGATCACCATCCAGCGGCCGCTGCGCGCGAGGATGCGCGCGGTGAGGCCGCGGTAGCGGGTGGTCATGCGGCCGAAGAAGCGGTTGAACCAGCGCTTCTCGTCCGCCTCGGCCTCGCCCGGCTTGAGGAGCGTGGCGCACATCGCCGGCGTCAGCGAGAGCGCCATCAGCACCGAGAACGCCATGGTGAGGATGAGCGTGGCGGCGAACTGCCGATAGATCGCGCCGACCGAGCCGCCGAAGAACAGCATCGGCATGAACACCGCGGACAGCACCACCGAAATACCCAGGATCGCGCCGAGGATCTGGTCCATCGCCTTGAGCGTGGCCTGTAGCGGCGGCAGGTGCTCCTCGCGCATGATGCGCTCGACGTTCTCCACCACCACGATGGCGTCGTCGACCAGCACGCCGATCGCCAGCACCATGGCGAACAGCGTCAGCACGTTGATCGAGAAGCCGAAGGCGTAGAGGCCCGCGGTCGCGCCCGCCAGCGCGACCGGCACGACGACCGCCGGAATCAGCGTGGTGCGCCAGTGTCCGAGGAACACGTACATCACGATGAACACCAGGATCATCGCCTCGCCGAGGGTCTTCACGACCTCGAAGATCGAGATCTCGATGAAGCGCGACGTGTCGTAGGGGACGGCCCAGTCGACGCCCTGCGGGAAGAAGCGCGCGAGCTCCGTCATGCGCGCCTTGACCGCTTTCGCCACGTCGAGGGCATTGGCGCCGGGTGCGACGCGGATGGCGATCGCGGCGATCGGCTGGCCGTTCATGCGGGCATAGCGTTCGTAGGTATCGCCGCCGAGTTCGACGCGGGCGATGTCCTTGACCTTCACCGTCGCGCCGTTCGGCAGCGCGCGGACGACCACGTTGCCGAATTCCTCCGGCGTGTTGAGGCGGCCGCGCGTCACGATCACCGCATTGACCTGGGCGCCCGACGCGGCCGGCGCCTGGTTCAGTTCGCCGGTGGCGAGCTGCACGTTCTGCGCCTGCAGCGCGCGCTTGACGTCGGCGGGCGTCAGTCCATAGGCGGTCAGCTGCTCCGGCTTGAGCCAGATGCGCATGGAGTATTCGCTGCCGAACAGGATCGCCTCGCCCACGCCGGGCACCCGCAGCAGGGGATCGAGCACGTTGGCGGCGGCGTAGCTGCCGAGGTCGATGGCGTCGCGCTTGCCGTCCTTGGAATAGATCGCGACGAACATCAGGTAGTTGCGCTGGGGCTTCGTCACGGGCACGCCGAGCCGCCGCACGTCCTCGGGCAGGCGGGCCTCGACGCGCTTGTAGCGGTTCTGCGCCTCCACCGAGGAAATGTCGACGTTGGTGCCGGGCTCGAAGGTGAGCGTCAGCGTGCCGGCACCCAGCTCGGACGAGGCCTCCATGTACAGGAGGTGCTCGATGCCGTTCATCTGCTGCTCGATCAGCTTGATGACCGTGTCCTCGACCACCTGCGCCGAGGCACCGGGGTAGGTGACGTTGAACGCGATCTGCGGCGCCGCCACCGGCGGATACTGCGAGACCGGCAGGTTCTTCAGCGCGATGACGCCGCCGAGCAGAATGAGGATGGCGATGACCCACGCGAAGATGGGCCGGTGGATGAAGAAGCGTGCCATCTCAGTTCCCCTGCTGCTGGGGAACCGGCTTTACCACCGAGCCGGGCTTGGCCTTCTGCACGCCGTCCACGATCACGGTCTCGCCGCCCTTGAGGCCCTCCTCGATGGTGAAATCCGAGCCCGCCATCGGGCCGACCTTGACCGGCCGCGGCATCACCTTGTTCTCCGCGCCCACCAGCAGCACGAACTGTCCCTGCGGGCCCGACAGCACCGCGCGCTGCGGCACCGTGATCGCGTCGCTTTCGACGGCCTGCGGCAGCCGCACGCGGACGAAGGTGCCGGGCAGCAGCAGGCGCTGCGGGTTGGGGAACTCCGCCTTCAGCGTGATCGCCCCGGTGCTGGGGTCGACGCTGAGGTCGCTGAAGAAGAGCTTGCCCTTGTGGGCGTAGGTCTGGCCGTTCTCGAGGATGAGCTCGACGACGCGGCTGTCGGTCGCCTTCAGGCGCCCGGCGGCGAGCGCGCTCTTCAGCCGCAGGACGTCGGCGTTGGGTTCGGTGAACAGCACGTTGACCGGGTCCAGCTGGTCGATGATCGCGAGCAGGGTGGCCTCGCCGTGCCCGACCAGCGCGCCTTCGGTGACCAGCGTGCGGCCGATATGGCCCGCGATGGGTGCCGGAACCGTGGTGTTCTCGAGGTCGAGGCGCGCGCGCGCGAGCTGCGCCTGCGCCTGCTTCAGCGCAGCGCGGGCGAGGTCGACTTCCTGCTGGCTGACCGCCTTGATCGGCAGCAGCGATTCGACGCGGGACAGATTGAGCTTCTTCACCTCGACGTCGGCTTCGGCCGCCTGGGCCGCGGTGCGATAGGTGCGGTCGTCGAGCCGGAACAGCGGCTGGCCGGCCTTCACGTCGCTGCCTTCGGTGAACAGGCGCTTCTCGACGATGCCCTCGACGCGGGCGCGCACCTGCGCGGTGCGCACGGCTTCCACGCGGCCGGGCAGTTCCCGCGTCAGCGTGGCGGCGGCGCTGCCCACCTTCACCACGGTCACCTCCGCCGGCGGCATGCCGCCGGGCGGGCCGCCGGCGCCGGCGCCGGGGCCGCCGGCACCATTCTTGCCGCCGGGACCGCAGGCGGCGAGCAGGGGCAGAACGAGCAGCAGGGTCATCCGTTTCATGGTGTGTCCTTATTCGGGGGCAAAGGTACGCAGGAAGCAGTCCACCACCCGCGCCGTCTTCGCCGGGTCGAGGAAATCGGTCTGCAGGTCGATGAGACCGCGCAGGCGGTCGAGATCCAGCAGCATGGCCGTCAGCATCTCGGCGGCGAAGTCGGGATCGTCGCGCCGCAACCGGCCCGACGCCATGGCCTGCGCCAGGTAGTGGGCGAGGCGCTTGCGGGTCGCTTGCGGGCCCTGGCGGAAGAACTGCCTGGCGAGATCGGGAAAGCGCGGGGCTTCGGCGACCATGGTGCGGAAGATCGCAAGGCCGGTCGGGCTCAGCAGGCGGGTGCGGTAGGCGTCGCCGAACGCGAGCAGCGTGGCGCGCAGGTCGCCGTCGCCCTCGAGGGTCACCAGCACCGACTGCACGGAGTGGCGCACGACCTCGCCGAACAGCTCGTCCTTGCTGTGGAAGTGGTTGTACAGCGTCTGTCGCGCAACCTGCGCGCGGGCGGCGATGCGGTCGATGCTGACCTGATAGCCCTCTTCGCGAAAGGCTTCGCAGGCCGCCTCGAGCAGGCGCTGGCGGGTGCCGTGCGGGGTTTCGACATCAGGGGACATGCCGGTCCGTGCGAAAAAGTAGACGGGGTAGTCTAGTCGCCTGCCGAAACGGGCGCAAGGCCTGTCAGCGGGTGGGGAAGGCCGCTGTGAAGCGATCGTGCAGGCGGATGCGCGAGGACCGGGCCGGCCACGCTGCAGGGGCGATCTCGCGATTCCGGCGCGTGCAGCGTGGGCCGCGCCCGCCCCTTCGTTGCCTGCGCAAGGGGCCATGCCGGGCTGCAAGCGGGGCATCAGGCCAGGACGGGCGGAAGAGAGCAGGAGTCGAACCTACCAGGGGCCGCATGGCGGCCCCTCCCGGTTTTGAAGACCGGGCGCCCCACCGGGGAACGATCTCTTCCGTATTTCATGACGGCGTCCACTCGGGTATCGCACCCTCGTGGCGCACCAGATGGTCATCGCGAATGCGCCGAGTGTAGCCGACGCGATCGAAGAACTCGAGGATCTGCGTCGCCACCTTGCGGCCGCCGCCGCCGTCGCCATAGATGACGTCGCGCAGGCTGGCGACGCGCGCGCCGCCCGCTTCCTCGTTGAGCTTGCGCACGATGGCGGCCAGCTCGGCGACCGCGGCGGCGGTGAAATAGTGATCGTGGGCGACCGGATAGAGCTCGCCGGCACGCGCGATGCGCCTGAACAGCTGGCGCACGGCCTCTTCCGGCGTGCCCGTGGCTCGGGCCACGTCGCGCACCCGCGGCGGGTTGTAAGGCGTGGCATCGAGCAGCGGCTTCAGCGCGGCGAAGCGCGCGCGATCGGCATCCGAGACGCTGGCCCGGTGGTCGGGCAGATGCAGCCAGGCGCGGGTCGGGACGATCCGGTTCGCGGCCAGCAGCTCTGCGCTTGCCGCATCGAAAGCGGCACGCGACAGCTTGGCCGCCCCCATGCGGCGCAGCCGTTCGCGCTCGACGCCGATCATGTCCGGCGCGCGCGCGTGCTCGCGTGCCAGCGTCTCGAGCAGGTTGGTCTTGAGCGCCTCCCAGGCGGCAGCGGTGAACCCGAGCGATGCGCTGCCATCGCGAATCACGCGCAGGCCGACGCGCTGCCACAGGGATACGGCCTCATCCTCCGCGAGGTTCCAGTTCACGCCGAAGCGGTCGAGATCGACGCCCGCCGTGGCCTGTTCAGCCAGCAATCGGAGTGCGATGAACGGGTCGTCGGCGCGCATCGCATCGAGCAGGGCTAGACGGTCCGGCGTGCGCTTGTGCCGCGCAGGCGGGAAGATGTCGAGCACGCGCCCGCCGGCGACGGTGCGCTGCGCCCCGGCATCGCGCAGGATGAAGCGGTCGCCGTGCAGCGCCAGGGTTTCGCGCTCGAGCAGGATCTCGGCCAGTGCAATCTCGCCGGGCCCCGCTTCCTTGCAGTCGAGCAGGGCGACGCGTCCGAGGATGTCCGCGGTGCCGAGGTGAACGTGCACGGCCTGCATGTGCGCCAGCGGCTGCCCGCCAGCGGGAACGCGCACCTCGCCCTGGAAGCGCGCCAGCGGGACGGCGAGGGCCCCGTTGACCACCCACATGCCGCGCGCGACGTCCTTCTTCTCGAAGTCGCCGGTGAGGGCGAGCGCGCAACGCTCGCCCGCCCGCCCGCTTCGTGCCGGGCGATCCTGCACGTGCAGGCTGCGCACGCGCGCCTTCAAGCCGGGCGGCGAGAGGATGGCGATATCGCCGACGCCGACGGTTCCCGCATGCGCCGTGCCGGTGACCACCGTGCCGATGCCGGCAAGCGAAAAGCAGCGGTCGATGGCCAGCCGGAAGCGGCCCGCTGCCGGGCGCCGGGGCAAGGCCGCGGCGGTCGCGTCCAGATGCGCGCGCAGCGCGGCCACCCCCTCGCCCGTGCGCCCCGATACTGCAAACACGGGACTGCCGGAAAGCTCCGTGCCGGCGACGAGTGCCGCCACTTCCCGCTGCGCCTCGGCAAGCCGTTCAGGCGAGACGGCATCGATCTTGGTCAGCGCGATTGCGCCATGATCCAGGCCCAGCAGGTCGAGCAGTTCGAGATGCTCGCGCGTCTGGGGCATGGGGCCGTCATCGGCGGCGACGACCAGCAGCACGAAGTCGATGCCGGTCGCGCCGGCGAGCATGTTGTGGATCAGTTTTTCGTGCCCCGGCACGTCGACGAAGCCGAGCACCGACCCGTCCGCAAGCGGCGTGTAGGCATAGCCGAGGTCGAGCGTGATGCCTCGCGCCTTCTCCTCGGGCAGGCGGTCGGCATCCACGCCGGTGAGCGCCTTCACCAGCGTGGTCTTGCCGTGGTCGATGTGGCCGGCGGTGCCGATCAGCATGCTGATCGCCTCAAGCGGTGATTTCCTTCGCGCTCAGCGCATAGGCAAAGCCGGCAGGGTCGAGACTGTCGAGTCGTCCCTTCGCGTTCTCGCCCTGCGGGTACATGAGAAAGGGAATCGGCGCGCCGGCGGAACCCGGCAGCTTCAGATCATGGGCGAAGTTGTAGGCGAGCCAGTTCATTTCCCATGCGCCGAAAAGCTTCTGGCGCACGGCGACCACCCTGGCGTCCGCCAGGCTCAGATTGCCGGGCGGCTCCTCCAGTACCACCTTGCGCACGTCGGCGGGATCCACCGGCACCCAGCCGAAGTCCGTCAGCCAGACCTCGGCTCGGCAATGCTGTGCCTTGCTGATGTCTCCGCTCTTGCCGAGGCACTGGTAGCCGAAGCGCGAGTCGGCGACGCGTATGCCATAGACATCGCGCGCCGGCAGGCCGACGGCATGCGCGAGGCCGACAAAGAGCGAGTTGAGGTCGGCGCACTTGCCGCTGAGGTCGCCGGTTTCCAGCATGAAGCGGATGTCGCCCAGGCCGCAGCCGCGGGTCTTGGGGTTGCGCTGGGTGTTGTCGACGATCCACTCGTAGATCGCCCGGGCCTTGTCGAGGTCGGTCCGTGCCCCCCGGGTGATTTCGAGCGCGGACTTCCTGACTATGCCGTCAGTGGGCAGCAACGCGGTGGGCCTGGTGTACAAGCGGCGCGTGGCCGCATCCAGGGGGGCGACCTTGCCTGGCTGGCCGAGATCGATGGCGCGGTCACGCGTGGCAAAGCGGCTCACGACTTCCAGCATGGGCCTGGATTCGCCGGCCTCCCAGCGGGCCGCAAGCATGCGCGCGCCATAGATGGGGTCGCGCCATTCCTGCACGATGCTGGCATTGCCCTGCCAAAGATTGCCCATGGGCCTGATCCAGTCGGCCTCTTCCACCGATGGCAGGGGTACCCAGGCCCGCGTTACGCCATCCGCGGTGGGCTCGACGTGCGTGGTGACCTCGAACACCCGCCAGCCGTGGCTCGGACTGGGCGCGAAGCTTGGGTCGGCCGCACCGGCAAAGCGGTCGAACCCGAACCCGGCCGCGGCCACTGCCGATGTTTTGAGGAAAGTACGACGATCCATCATTGCGTTCCTCCTTTTGAATGAACCGCCGCGGTGCGGAAGCCACCGTGGCTTACCTGCCTCCGGAGAGGCTGCGTGATGCGCCGAGTCGACTCAGGGCCGAAAGCCGGGCAGCGAATTCGGGTTCCTCGTCGGGCGCGAGACAGCGCAGGTCCAGCAGCAGCGCGCCGTCCTCGATGCGGCCGACGACCGGGCGTTCGAGGCCGCGCAGCGCGGCCTCGATGCGGTTGAGCACGCCGCCTTTCCTGCCCTGCGCGCGGACGGCGAAGCCGGCCGAGGGCAGGCGGTCGACCGGCAGCGAGCCCGAGCCGATCTGCGACTTGAGCGACGCGATTTCCACGTCGACCGGCAGGGAAGCCAGGGCGGCCTGCAGGACAGGCAGCAGCCGTTCAGCCGCCGCGCGAATCTCGGCTTGCGGGCGAGTGAGCTGGCCGAGCGCCGTCAGCCGCTCGTGCAGGCGGTCCGGGTCGCGGTAGAGGCGCAACACCGCTTCCAGTGCGGCGAGCGTGATCTTGCCCACGCGCAAGGCGCGCTTGAGCGGGTTCTTCTTGATCTTCGCGATCAGATCCCGGCGGCCCACCAGCAGCCCCGCCTGCGGGCCGCCCAGGAGCTTGTCGCCGGAGAAGGTCACCAGGTCCGCGCCGGCGGCGAGGTTCTCGCGCGGGGTCGGCTCGTGCGGCAGGCCCCAGCGTTCGAGCTCCGTCAGCGTACCGGAGCCGAGATCGACGACGAAGGGCAGGTCGTTTGCATGCGCCAGATTCGCCAGCTCGCTTTCCGGCACCGCGTGGGTGAAGCCCTGGATCGTGTAGTTGCTGGCATGCACCTTCATCAGCATGGCGGTGCGCGGCGACAGGGCTTCGGCGAAGTCTTCCAGATGCGTGCGGTTCGTGGTGCCCACTTCGACGAGCTTCGCACCGGCGCGCTTCATGATGTCGGGCACGCGGAAGGCGCCGCCGATCTCGACCAGTTCGCCGCGCGAAACAATCACTTCCTTCTTCTGCGCCAGCGTGTTGAGCAGCAGGAAGACGGCGGCGGCATTGTTGTTGACCACCGTCGCGGCTTCGGCACCGGTGAGCTCGCACAGCAGGTCGCTGACGACGTCGTCGCGGTCGCCGCGCCCGCCACTCCCGATGTCGTATTCGAGCGCACAGGGGCTGCGCGCGGCCGCGACCAGCGCCGCGACCGCTTCCTCCGGCAGGGGCGCGCGGCCGAGATTGGTGTGCAGCACCGTGCCGGTGAGGTTGTAGACCGGGCGCAGCTTGGGGGTCGCCTGCGTCCTCGCATCGGCGCCGATGTCTGCGACCAGGCGTGCGGTCCCCGGCAGCGGCGCGCCGGCGCGGATCGCGTCGCGCGCCTTGGCCAGCGCAGTGCGAACGAGCTGGGTGACGATGGCGCGGCCGTGGATATCGACGAGCGAGGCGACCGCGGGCTCGGACAACAGGCGATCGACGGAAGGCAGCTGCGAGAGCGGATTCATGGCTTCACCCGACCGGGCAGAAACGGGAATGTCTGGATTCTAGTCGCTAAAAACCGGATGGTGCGGTGACCGGGCTTCCCATGCCCGCATGCGGCATGCCCTGGCTGCCCGCCGGCAGGCGAATCCCGCAGCCGGCGCGCATTCGGCTGGCCGCAGGAACGGATCGGGAAGCCAATGAGTCGGCCTGTCGGGCCCGGCTGCCGAGGTATGCAAGAGCCTGCCGCCGGGAGCGGCTCCCCGCGCGGGCCATCCGAGCGGGGCCGGCTGCCCAGGGGAAACGCTTGCTGAAGCTTGCCAGCGCGCCGTGCTTGGGAATTGCGTGCAGCGAGACCGCTTGTCGCACGAGCCGGGTACTTCAGCGAGACACCGGAATTCAGGCTGCCAGGGGCCGGCAGGCCGTCGAATCGGCTGTAGGAAATCGTGGTCGGGGTGAGAGGATTCGAACCTCCGACTCCTGCGTCCCGAACGCAGTACTCTACCAGGCTGAGCTACACCCCGAGGCAGATGGCGGGTCCAACGTGCGCTGAACCCTGGCTTGTAAAACTACCGGGAAACGTTCCAGAAAACGTCTTTGCGTCGCGGTCAAAAACTGCGGTCAACCGCGAAAGCCGCTAATTGTAGCAAAGCTGATTTGGAATTTGAATCCGGCAACGAAGAAATTGCTTCGTTCGCCGTCTGGATTTCCCGCTGCGCGACCTCACGCGTGTACTGCAGCGCGCGCGTATCCTTGATGGCGGCGAGCACGCTCTGGAATTCGGTCAGGCCGCCGTGTTCGATGGCCTGGCGGATGCTGGCTGCCTGTTCCGGGGTGCCGTGCTTCATTGCATACAGCAGCGGCAGGGTGGGTTTGCCTTCAGCCAGGTCGTCACCGATGTTCTTGCCGGTCTTGAGGAAATCACCGGAGTAGTCCAGCACATCGTCGATCAGCTGGAACGCGGTGCCAAGATGCATGCCGTAGCGCGCCAGCGCGTCCTTTTCCGCGTCGCTGCCGCCACCGATGACGGCGCCCAGCCGGCTCGCGGCCTCGAACAGCTTGGCGGTCTTGTAGCGGATGACGCGCAGGTAGTGCTCTTCGTCGATGTCGGGGTCGTGGCAGTTGAGCAGTTGCAGTACCTCGCCCTCGGCGATGATGTTGGTGGCGTCGGACAGGATGCGCATGACTTCCATGTTGTCGATTCCCACCATCATCTGGAAGGCGCGCGTATAGAGGAAGTCGCCGACCAGCACGCTGGCGGCATTTCCGAACAGGGCGTTGGCGGTTTCACGGCCGCGCCGTAGTTCGGATTCGTCGACCACGTCGTCATGCAGCAGCGTCGCGGTATGGATGAACTCGACGACCGCCGCCAGTTCGTGGTGCGCGCGCCCCGAATAATCGAAGCAGCCGGCCGACAGCAGGACCAGAGCCGGACGCAGCCGCTTGCCGCCGCTGTTGATGATGTACTCGGAAACCTGGCGGATCAGCACCACGTCGGAATACAGGCTTTGGCGAATGACATGGTCGACGGCGCGCATGTCGTCGGCCAGGAAGGATTGCAGGCTCTCCAGGGACACGATAGGGCAGGGGCGTTGGTAAATCCCGCCATGGTAGCAGCCCGGCCGCGGTTTTTCACCGCGCGCGCCCGGATAATCGTGGGCGCGGCCCGTCAAAGCGTTTGACTTGGCACTTCTTCGCCGCTAGAATTTCGCGTTTTCCTGGGTTCGAATTGGTTGGAGACCCCCATGTACGCAGTCATCAAAACCGGCGGCAAGCAGTACCGCGTGAGCGCCGGCGACAAACTGAAGATCGAGAAGCTCGATGCCGACGTCGGCAGCGAAATCACCTTTGACCAGGTCCTGATGGTGGGCGACGGCGCCGACATCAAGATGGGCGCGCCCCTGCTGCGCGGCGCCACGGTCAAGGCCACGGTGCTCAATCAGGCCCGCGGCGACAAGATCAAGATTTTCAAGATGCGCCGTCGCAAGCACTATCGCAAGAGCCAGGGCCATCGCCAGTACTACACCGAAGTGCAGATCGCCGGCATTTCCGCATAAGGAGCACACAACATGGCACACAAGAAAGCAGGCGGCAGCTCGCGCAACGGCCGCGATTCGGAATCGAAACGCCTGGGCGTCAAGCGCTATGGCGACCAGCTGGTTCAGGCCGGCAACATCCTGGTTCGTCAGCGTGGCACCCAGTTCCATCCGGGTGACAACGTCGGCATCGGCAAGGATCACACCCTGTTCGCCAAGGTCGCCGGCACCGTCAAGTTCGAGATCAAGGGCGCAGCCCGTCGCAAGACGGTACGCATCGAGCCGGTCGCGGCCTGATCGATTTGCACTGAATCCGACTTGACCGCCAGAAAGCCCTGTCCGCCGGATGGGGCTTTTTTGTTTGTGGGGACTTTCCAATGAAATTCATCGACGAAGCGAAAATCCAGGTCATCGCCGGCAAGGGCGGCGACGGCAGCGCTTCGTTCCGCCGCGAGAAGTACATCCCCAAGGGCGGTCCGGACGGCGGCGACGGCGGGCGCGGCGGCAGCGTGTACGCCGTGGCCGACTGCAACATCAACACCCTGGTCGAATTCCGCTATACGCGCATCTTCAAGGCGCAGAAGGGCGAGAACGGGCGCGGCGCGCAGTGCTACGGCAAGGGGGGTGAGGATCTCACCATCCGGGTGCCGGTCGGCACGGTGTTCACCGATCTCGACAGCGGCGAAGTCGTGGCCGACCTCGCCGAGAACGGGCAGACCGTGTGCCTGGCGCGCGGCGGCAAGGGCGGGCTCGGCAATATCCACTTCAAGTCGAGCACCAACCGTGCGCCGCGCCAGCACACGCTGGGCGAGCCGGGCGAGGAATTCGAGCTGGGGCTGGAACTGAAGGTGCTGGCCGACGTCGGCCTTCTGGGCATGCCCAACGCGGGCAAGTCGACCTTCATCCGCGCCGTGTCGGCGGCGCGCCCCAAGGTGGCCGACTATCCGTTCACGACGCTCGCGCCGAATCTGGGCGTGGTGCGGGTCGACAGCGAGCGCAGCTTCGTCATCGCCGACATCCCCGGCCTGATCGAGGGCGCCGCGGAAGGCGCCGGCCTGGGGCACCAGTTCCTGCGCCATCTGCAGCGCACCCGCCTGCTGCTGCACCTGGTCGACATCTCGCCGCGCTGGGAAGGCGGCGATCCGGTGCGCGAGGCGCGCGCGATCGTCGAGGAACTGAAGAAGTACGACCAGGCGCTCTATGAAAAGCCGCGCTGGCTGGTGCTGAACAAGCTCGACATGGTCGACGAGGCCGAGCGCGAGGCGGTGGTGGCGAAGTTCGTTGCCGATTACGGCTGGGACGGCCCGGTGTTCGCGATCTCGGCGCTCGATGGCACCGGCTGCAGCGCGCTGACCTACGCGGTGATGGATTACCTCGACACGCAGGCGCGGCCCGCGGCCGAGGTGGATGCGCCGGCAGAGCCGGCCGGCGACTAGGGCTCCTGGCCTTCTTCGTCCGCGTCGCCGCCCACCCGCTTCCAGTCGTTTTCGACCAGCGTGACCTGGTAGCGGGCCCAGCGCGCAAACTCTTCCGGGCTGCAATGGCCCTTCTTGCGGCGGCACGTGCCGGCGATGCCCTTGAAGTGATACACGATCGTGCCGGTCGCCGCGTCGGCGGCGATCTCGGCGAGCTGGCGCACGCCCCAGGTGCGGCCGTAGGCGCCGTTGCTGTAGAAATATCCCACTTTCAGTTCGTCGATTGACATGGGCCTGGCCTGGTTACCTTCTCCCGCGGGCGGGAGAAGAATGCGGAGAGGGGGAGCGTAGCAATTTCATGTCGTGATGCGGCGGTAGATGTCGGTCACTTTTACGGGCAATTGTCGCACGTCGTCGAGGATGATGTAACGCGCCGCGCCGTACATGTGCGGCAGGTAATCGCGGGCGTCGCGGTCGAGCGTGATGCAGAAGGGGTGGATGCCGGTGCGCGCGGCTTCCAGCAGCGCCATGCGGGTATCCTCGACGCCGTACTGGCCGCGGTAGACGTCGAAGTAGTCGTCGGGGCGGCCGTCGGACAGGGTCACCAGCACCCGCGTCTTCGCCTCGACCTGATTCAGGAGCTTGGTCATGTGCCGCAGTGCGAAGCCCATGCGCGTGTATTCCTGCGGGCGGATGCCGGAGATGCGCGCCTTCACCTCGTCGTCGTAGCGGTCGTCGAAGGTCTTGATGCGGAACAGTTCGCAGCGCTTGCGCGTGGTGCCGGAGAAGCCGTAGATCGCGTAGCGGTCGCCGAGCAGTTCGAGCGCCTCGCACAGCAGGATCAGGGCCTCGCGCTCGGCCTCGTTGATCCAGCCCTTGGTCGAGCCGCTCATGTCGACCAGGAAGGCGACCGCGATGTTGCGCTCCGCGCGGTGCAGCCGCACGAACAGGCGGTCGCTCATCTCGCGGCCGTCGCGGGCGTCGGCGAGCGCCTCGACCAGCGCGTCGAGGTCGATCTCGTCGCCCTGTGCCTGCCGCTTCTCGAAGCGGTTCTCGTCGCGCAGCGCCTCGAACTTGCGGCGCAAATGGCGCACCAGGCCGGCGTGGCGGTCGAGCGTGTCGCGCACGAAGCCATCGTAGACCGGAGCGACTGCCTTCTCGCGCATGGTGCACCAGTTCTTGCGGTAGTGCTGGCGTCCGTGATCCCACTCGGGGTAAAGCTCGGCGCCCTTCTCGTGGTAGGTGCCGTGCCACACGGCATCAGGATCCTCCGGCCGGTCGAACACGAGATTGGGGTCGTATTCGCCTTCGCCCGCCGGGACGAGGTAATCGGGCGGAATGTCGCCGAAATCCAGATACACCGAAGTCAGCAGCTGCTTCACGTCGTCGGGCGGCGCGACCGGCGCGCCGTCGAGCGTGATGTCGAAATCGAGCGCACCGTTCTCTTCGCGCGGCGTCGCGTCGATCGCGGGTGGCGCCGGCGGGGCGGCCGCGTCCTGCGCCTTGGCGGCGGCGTGTTCGTCCGCGAGCTGCGCCAGCTTGACGCGCAGGCGCGCCTTCTCCTTGTCCAGGCGTTGCGCACGGGCCGCGGCGACGGCATCGGGGCGCAATTCCCCCTGGAAGCACCAGGCCGGAAAATCCGGCAGATGATAGGCGCGCTCGAGGAGCGCGAGGCTGTCTTCGACCTGCGCGTCGGACGCACGCAGGCGCTCGGCCAGCGGCTGCCATTCGCCTGGAAGCGTGTCGCCCAGGATGCCCATGAGCCGCTGGATCTCGCGATGCAGGCCCGGCAGCTCGCGCGCGATGCAGGCGGTCAGGCGCAGGGTCTCGAGCGCGTTGAACTGCTGCAGGGCGCGACCGGGATGCGGATAGCCGGCGCAGGCCGCGGCGAGGTCGGCGCGCAGTGTGCCGAAGCGCGTCTGCGCCCACAGCAGGGCGACGGTCGCCTTCGTCAGCTTGAAGTTGTCGTCGCGGCTCGGCAGCCGCGTCGTGATGGCGGGCAGGACGATCTTCTCGCTGTCGGTGTAGATGCCGTCGCCCTGTTCGATCTTGAGCTTGCGGCCCGCGAGCCCGCGCACGAAGTTGCCGAGCACGCCGGCGATGTCGTCGAAGAGCGCCCCTTCGGTATGCGTCTGCCCCGCGCGTGCGTAGCCGTCGACCTGCTCGGCGATCGACAGCGCGGCATAGATGCCGGCGCGATCGTAGGTGTCGCACAGCTGCACCGCCCACGCCTCGATCGCGCGCGGGTCGAGACGGCGGATCAGGTCCGGCGCCCGCTTGGCGAAATGGAAAGCCAGCGTGATGTGGGTACTGGCGACGCGGCGGATCCAGTCGAGCACGAAGTCCTGCTCGTCGCGTTCGAGCCTGGACAGCGCGCGCGCGACCGGGCCGACGGCATGGAAGGTGAATTCGGTCTCCAGCCAGACGTCGAGCAGCGGCTCGATCTCGGCACGGGTCAGTTGCGGGCTGGCCATGGGCCGCGGCGTCGCGTCAGAACAGCGAGGACGAGAGTTCCTGGATCGCGGTCAGCATGTCGGCGTCGTCGGTGACCGCTTGCGCCACCGCACTGCGGCACGCCACCACCGGATCGACGCCGCTGGAAATGAGCTTGCCGGCATGCACCAGGAGCCGCGTCGATGCGCCTTCCTCGAGGCCGCTGCCCTTGAGGTTGCGGGTCATCTGGGCGAACCTGACCAGCTTTTCCGCCATGCCCGCGTCGATGCCCGATTCGTTGACGACGATGCGGCGCTCCAGCTCGGCTGCGGGATAGTCGAACTCCAGCGCGACGAAGCGCTGCCGGGTAGACTGCTTGAGATCCTTCAGCACGCTCTGGTAGCCCGGGTTGTAGGAAATCGCGAGACAGAACTCGGGCGGCGCCTCGACCAGCTGGCCGAGCTTCTCCATCGGCAGGGTGCGGCGGTCGTCGGCGAGCGGGTGGATCACCACCATGGTGTCCTTGCGCGCCTCCACGATTTCATCCAGATAGCAGATGCCGCCAGCACGCACCGCGCGGGTGAGCGGGCCGTCGACCCACACCGTTTCGCCGCCCTTCACCAGATAGCGCCCGACGAGGTCGGACGCGGTGAGGTCGTCGTGGCACGACACCGTGATCAGCGGGCGCTTCAGACGCCACGCCATGTGCTCCATGAAGCGCGTCTTGCCGCAGCCCGTCGGTCCCTTCAGCAGCACGGGAATCTGCTGCCGGTACGCCGCTTCGAACAGCTGGATTTCGTCCCCGATGGGCTCGTAGTAGGGTTCGCGTTCGATCAGGTGCTGGGCGGGGTCGAGAGTTCGGGCGTTCATGATCCAGGAGGTCAGAAGCAGCCGGCGCGCTGCTTCTTGCGTTCGATTTCCTTGGCTTCGAGGTTCCACGCGTCCATCTGCTTTTGCGTGTAGCCGTTGCGGCGGGCCTGGTCCATCTTGTCGAGCACACGCCCGAGCTTGTCGGACAGCGTATCGCACTGCCGCATCGAGCGTGTTGCGACCGGCTGCTTGCGGGGCGGTTCGGCAGGGTCGGTCTTCGGGGCCGGCGACGCCGCCCTGGCCCCGGAGGGGCGCGGCTGGACCGAGGCTGGCGGTGCGGCCGGGGATGGCGCGGGATCGACGTCGACCGTGCGGGCCTCGCGGGCATCGTGGCAGGGCAGGTTGGAATAGGTGACCCGGCCCCGTGCGTCGATGCACTTGTTGAGCGTGGCGCCCGCCGCCCCCAGGCTCAGGGCGAGAGCGGCGAGTGCCGGAAGGACGATCGCGGCGCGCATCGGGTCAATGGTCGCCTGCGTACTTCTCGTCCTCCAGCGCCATCTTCTGCTGGAATTCGGCTTCCTTCTGCTGCTCGGCCATCGCGCGACGGCGCGCGAGCCGCTTCTCGTAGGCATCCGGTCGCTCGTCGACGAACTTCTCGCCGAACAGCGTGTGGCGCAGGAAATTGAGGCCGAAGTCGAGCAGGGCCTCGTCGTCCGCGACGAGCGTCGCCATCACCTCGACCGGGATGTCGTAGGTCTCGTTGAAGCTCTCGCTCATGACGAAGGCGCGGAAGCGGTCGACGTCATAGCTCGCCATGAAGAACAGCTGGTTGGACACCGGCGTCGGCTTGCCGATCGCGGGGCCGGCGGACTTGCGCTTGACCACCAGCTGGCGCCAGGCGTGCGCCTTCCGGTCGTAGAGGTCGACGCCCTGATCGCGGCGGTATTCCTCGATGGTCTGCGTCTTGTCCTCGAAGTGCCCGAGGCAGTGGGGCTCCTTCACCAGCGCGTAGGCGGCGCGGTCGAAGTACTCGTCGGAGCGGCGCATGGTCAGCAGCGCGACCGGGTAGTAGCGGCACGCGGTGGGGCGGTCCTCGTAGACGCCGCAGCCCTCGGGCTTCATGAACTGGCAGGCGGTGCCGCCGTCGACCGGCTTCAGCTTGATGCCGGGCATGCCGTCCTTGTCCATCTCGAACGGCACGGAATACTGCTTGAGGAATTCACCCGAGGAGAGGTCGAGGCGCTTCTTCAGGCGCAGCACGTCGTAGGGGGTGAGCGGGATGTCGATGTTGGAACAGCAGGCGTTCCAGCACTTGACGTCGCGGTGGCAGCGGAACTGCAGCTTCGCATCCTCCGCCAGCATGATGGGTTTGACCGGGCTTCCCGCGAAGGGCGAGTCGGCGATCATGTCCTTGAATTCGGCTTCGTTCATTTCAATCACTACCTTCCGGGGCCGGGCCCCTTACTTCAAAAAACAGACAACACACGGTCGGGAACACGTAGGGTACGCGCTTTCGGCCGAATGCTGAACAACCCTGATTCGCTTGCGTGTTTCGTGGCCGGAAAAAAACCGGGCGCCATGAAGGCGCCCGGAGTTCACTGCCGATTCAAAGGATCAGTGGGCAGCGGGCTTGAACAGCTTGGACTTGTCGACCAGATCCACGTGGGCGCGCTTGAAGCAGTTCCACTTCTTGGAGTTCTTGTCGTACACCGAGTTCACGAAGCAGTGCCAGTTCTCCTCGTCGACGAAGTTCTTGTCGGCGCGGTAGTAGAAGCCGGGGTAACGGCTTTCCTGACGGAACTGGATGTGCTGCATGTGGGCTTCCGCCGTCAGGATGCGGTGGTAGTTTTCCCAGGCGCGGAGCAGCTCGTGCAGGTCCTTCGCACGCATCTTCTCGGCGTCTTCCTTCAGCATTTCCAGCTTCTCTTCGGCCACCTTCAGCATCTTGTCGTTGGTGGTGTAGTAGGTCGCGACACCGGCAACGTACTCGTCCATGATCTTCTGCAGGCGGAACTGCAGCATCTTGGGCGTGATGTAGTTGGGGTTGACGTCGATCGCCGTGGTGTAGTCCTTGAACTCGAGGTAGGTACGCACCGGCTTGTAGATCTCCTCGACCAGCTGCTCGACCGGGGTGTCGAGCTCGGGCTTCAGGTCCTTGTTGTCGATGCAGTACTTGACCATGGACTTGGCGCACATGCGGCCTTCGGCGTGGGAGCCGGAGGAGAACTTGTGGCCGGACGCGCCCACGCCGTCGCCGGCGGTGAACAGGCCCTTGACCGTGGTCATCGAGCGGTAGCCCCAGCTCCAGCCCTTCGGCAGGTGCGCCGGGATCTTGTCCTTGTCCGCGTGCAGCTCGTCGGTCGGGGCGCCGATGTCGGTCGGACCCGAAACCCAGATGCCGCAGCAGCCGGAGTGCGAGCCGAGCAGGTAGGGCTCGGTCGGCATCAGCTCGGAGTTCTTCTTCTCGGGCTCGATGTTCTCGCCGACCCAGATGCCGCACTGGCCGACGCACATGTCGAGGAAGTCTTCCCAGGCTTCGGCTTCGAGGTGCTTCACTTCGCGCGGGGTCAGGGTCTCACGCAGCTTGGCGAGGGCGGTCACGGTGTCCATGTAGATGGGGCCGCGGCCTTCCTTCATCTCCTTCAGCATCAGGTGGTTGCGCAGGCAGGACGCCGGCACCGCAGCCTGGCCGTAGGGGGGGTAGTCGTTCAGCAGTTCCTTGTTCTTCTGCATGTAGACTTCGCCGTTGGCGTTGACGGCCTGGGCCTTGAACAGCAGGAACCAGGCGCCGACCGGGCCGTAGCCGTCCTTGAAGCGGGCGGGCACGAAGCGGTTTTCCATCATGGTCAGCTCGGCGCCGGCTTCGGCAGCCATCGCGTAGGTCGAGCCGGCGTTCCACACCGGGTACCAGGCGCGGCCGGTGCCTTCACCGACGGAGCGCGGACGGAAGATGTTCACGCAGCCACCGGCGGCCAGCAGGATGGCCTTGGCCTTGAACACGAACACCTTGTGGTCGCGCGTCGAGAAGCCGACGGCCCCGGCGATGCGGTTGGGGTCGTTCTTGTCGTTGACCAGCTTGACGATGAACACGCGCTCCTGGATGCGGTCCATGCCGAGCGCCTTCTTGGCGGCTTCGGCGACGATCCACTTGTAGGATTCGCCGTTGATCATGATCTGCCATTTGCCGGAACGCACGGGCTTGCCGCCGTCCTTCAGCGCGGGCAGGCCCTGCGAGCCGTCGTGGCGCTCGCCGTTCTCGTCGGTCTTCCAGATCGGCAGGCCCCATTCCTCGAACAGGTGCACGGAGTCGTCGACGTGGCGGCCGAGGTCGTAGGCGAGGTCGTCACGGGTGATGCCCATCAGGTCGTTGGAGACCATGCGGGCGTAGTCGGCGGGGTCCTGCTCGGTGCCGATGTAGGTGTTGATCGCGGACAGGCCCTGCGCGACGGCGCCGGAACGGTCCATCGCGGCCTTGTCGACCAGCTTGATCTTGAGGTCCATGCCGAGCTCGGCCTTGGCGGCGTCGGCCCAGCGCATGACTTCGTAACCGGCGCCGCAGCATGCCATGCCACCGCCGATCAGGAGGATGTCGAGGTCCTCCTGGACAACTTCGGGATTACCAAATTCTCCAGCCATTTCCAAATACCTCTTGTCAGATTACTTGCGGATCAGTTCTGCGGGGTTGCCCGGGCGGTAGCCCTTGGTGATGCCGCCGTCGGCCGAGCCGGTGAAGAAGCCGATCGCGGTGATGTCGGCCAACTTGGCAGTCGGCTTGCCACCGTACGGATCGATCGAGCCCTCGGGCGTGGTGCGGATCGGGAACTTGAAGCGCTTCAGCGTGCCGTTGCGGAACTTGATGGTCCACATGATGGAGTCGGAACCGCGCAGGGGCTGCACCATGCCGCCCAGCGGCACGACGTCGGCGTAGTGGCGGGCTTCGATCGCCTGCTGCGGGCAGATCTTCACGCAGCTGTAGCACTCCCAGCACTGCTCGGGTTCCTGGTTGAACGCGCGCATGGCGTGGCCAGTTTCCGAACCGTCCTTGTCCAGCTTCATAAGGTCGTGCGGGCAGATGTACATGCAGGCGGTCTTGTCCTGACCCTTGCAGCCGTCGCACTTGTCGGTACGAACGTAGGTTGGCATTAACGTCTCCTTGAGTTAGCTAACAATCCGCGTACGTCGCGGTCCGTTTTTTCGAACTTCCACCTGACCTTGGCCGGGGCGACTCGCGAATCCGCTTCCGGCAGGTTTAAGTCACGAATGCTTTACGCGGCCGAGTGTCCCTTCAACTCGATCTTCACGTTCTGTTCGGCGGTCAGGCCCGCGTAGTACTTCTGAAGCACCTTGGCCACTTCCGGGCGGGAAAACTCGACCGGCAGGTCCTGGCCTTCGGAAAGCATGGCGCGGACCTTGGTGCCGGACAACAGGATGCGGTCTTCCTTGGTGTGCGGGCAGGTGCGCTGGCTGGCCATGCCGCCGCACTTCTTGCACCAGAAGGTCCAGTCGATGTTCATGTTCTTGGTTTCGAGCGCGTCCTTCGGGATCTCGTCGAAGATCTTCTGCGCGTCGAACGGGCCGTAGTAGTCGCCGACGCCGGCATGGTCGCGGCCGACGATCAGGTGCGAGCAGCCGTAGTTCTGGCGGAACAGCGCGTGCAGCAGCGCCTCGCGCGGACCGGCGTAGCGCATGTCGAGCGGATAGCCGGCCTGGATCACGGTGTTGGGGGCGAAGTAGTTGTCGATCAGCGTGGCGATCGCTTCGGAGCGCACTTCGGCGGGGATGTCGCCCGGCTTCAGCGCGCCGAGCAGGGAGTGGACCAGGACGCCGTCCATGGTCTCGATGGCGATCTTCGCCAGGTATTCATGGCTGCGGTGCATCGGGTTGCGGGTCTGGAACGCGGCGACCTTGGACCAGCCCATGGCCTCGAACTTGGCGCGGGTTTCGGCCGGCGTCATGAACTGTTCGCCGTATTCTTCCTTGAAGTTGCCGGTCGACAGGACCTTGACCGGGCCGGCCAGGTTGTACTTGCCCTGGGCCATGACCATCTTGACGCCGGGGTGCTCGAGGTCGGTGGTCTTGTAGACCATCATGCACTCGTGCGCCTTGTCGATGGTGTACTTGTCGGTGATCTTCATGGTGCCCATGATCTCGCCGGTCTCGCCGTCGACCAGGGCCACCTCGCTGCCTTCCTTGATGGTTTCGTCGTCGGTGGAGAGCGTGATCGGAATGGGCCAGAACAGGCCGCTGGCCATCTTGTAGCCGTCGCAGACGCCCTGCCAGTCGGCCTTGGTCATGAAGCCGTCGAGCGGGGTGAAGCCGCCGATGCCCATCATGATCAGGTCGCCGGTCTCGCGCGAGCTCATCTTGAGCTTGGGCAGGGAGGCGGCGCGGGCTTTTTCGGCGGTGAGCGCGTCACCCGTCAGCAGCAGGGGCTTGAGTTCTCCGCCGCCGTGGGGGCGTACCAGTTTGGACATGCTGTCTCCTCGGACTGTATGGGGATATTGGAGTCCGGGCAGAATAGCACTGGCCTACAGGCGTGAATAATCCTTTATTTTTATTTGAGGATAAGCAGGTTTGATATTCGCGCGCACCAAATAAAAAGCCCGGGCGAACCGGGCTTTTTATTTTGAGATCAGTTATTTACGCGTCGAAGAAGGCGGGCATGTCGGTCTGCTCGGTCTTGATGACGTCGACCCAGCACGGCTTGGTGTCCCCCCCGGCGGCGGCCAGTTTCTTGGTCTCTTCGTAGAGCATTTTCCAGCGGTTGTAAAGGCAGTCGCTGACCTTGCGCATGCCCGAATCGAAGTAGGAATTGTGCAGGTCGCCGACCGTGCGGGTGAAGGACTCCATCTGCTCCAGCAGGTTGTGCGGGTAGCCGTGGCGGTTGGGGTCGGCGTACTTGACCATCTCGCGCTTGACCGCCCGCACGAAGACCTTCTGGCCTTCGGTCAGGTCTGCCTCGGTGCGCGGGCTGCCGCCGGCATTCATCAGTTCCTGGATGAAGCCGTTGAGGCGTTCGCCGAAATCGAAGTTGGCGTAGTCGACGTTTTGCATAAATCCTCCGTTGTTCAGATGGTGCCTTTGCAGCTGGGTGTGACTCCGGTTTCTATCGTACCCCGCGCGAGGCACGTGTCCAGCGGTGTCCCCCGGCGTGGCGCGGGTTTATTGCCTAAGCCCTTGAATCCAGCGGGAATAAATTTTGTCGGCCAGCACGTGCAGGCGTGCGGTTCGCGCCGCGACGTCGGCCAGCATCGCCGCCGGTTGCTGCACCGCGGGGCTGTCGCTGGCGGCGATCTCGTCGGCGCCGTTGTCGCACCAGCTCGCGATGAGCTCGGGCGTCATCTCGACATGGCACTGCATGCCGATGTGACGATCGTCCAGGACGTAGGCCTGGTTGGGGCACCAGGCGCTCTCGAGAATGCGCGTCGCCCCCGGCGGAATCGAGAAGGTCTCGCCGTGCCAGTGGAAGGCCGGCAGCGGGTCCGGGGCGTCGCCGAGCCAGGGGCGCGCGGCTTCGGCGTCGGTGACGCGGACGTCGCCCCAGCCGATCTCCTTGACCGGGTTGCGGCCGACCGCGCCGCCGAGCGCCTTGGCCATCAGCTGGCCGCCGAGGCAGTGGCCGATCACCGGGACGCCCGCAGCCACCGCCTGCCGGATCAGCGCCAGCATCGGCGGTATCCACGGCAGCTCGTCGTTGACGCTCATCGGTCCGCCCATCAAGCACAGTCCCGAAACGCCGTTAAGGCTATCGGGCACGGCGTCGCCGGCGTCGATGCGAACCAGTTTCCAGGGGATGCCGTGGCGATCCAGGAAGGTGGCGAAATAGCCCGGCCCCTCGGTCGGGGCATGGCGGACAATCAGAACGGGATCCATGATGGCGGCTTTCAGGCGAAACACGATCGGGCTCATTATAGCGGCGGGCGGCCTCGCCTGCACCCCGGCATGCGCGACCGGGGTCGCGGTGGTGGGGCTGTTCACCGGCAAGGCCATCGTCAGCATCGACGGCGGCAGGCCGCGTACGCTGAATGTCGGCCAGACGGTTCAGGGCGTGCGACTGCTGGCGGCCGATTCGGACCAGGCGCGGATCGAGGTCGACGGCAAGGTCCGGCAGCTGGGCCTGGGGCAATCCTTCGCGGGCGGTGCGCAGGCCGGTGCGCGCCCCAGCGTGTCGCTCACCGCCGACGCACGCGGTCATTTCGCCGCGGCCGGCTCGCTCAACGGCTATCCGGTGAATTTCCTCGTCGACACCGGCGCGACGGCGGTCGCCATCGGCGCGGCCGATGCGCAGCGCATCGGCCTTGACTACAAACAGGGGCAGGCTGTGCGGGTCGGTACGGCGGCGGGTGTCGTCCCGGCGTGGCGCGTGACCTTCAACACCGTCAAGGTCGGAGGCATTGCCGTCAACCAGGTCGAGGGCCTGGTGGTCGAGGCGGGCCTCGCGGTGCCCTTGCTGGGCATGAGCTTCCTCAACCGGATGGAAATGACGCGCGACGGCCAGACGATGACGCTGACGCAGCGCTATTGACGGCGGCGGATAGATGCAAACGGGGCCTGCATCGCAGGCCCCGAGGGTCCCGGACGCCGCTTAGTTCCGGGTCTTGTCCCGCTCGATCAGCGCGTAGGCCGAGTGATTGTGGATCGACTCGAAGTTCTCCGCTTCCACCACGTACGAATCGATCAGCGGCTCGGCGTTCATCGCCGCGGCGACGTCGCGCACGATGTCCTCGACGAATTTCGGGTTGTCGTAGGCGCGCTCGGTGACCCATTTCTCGTCCGGGCGCTTCAGCAGGCCGAAGAGTTCGCACGATGCCTGGTCCTCCACCTTGCGCACCAGGTCCTCGATCCACAGGAAGCCGTTGGTCTTGGCCGTCACGGTGACGTGCGAGCGCTGGTTGTGCGCGCCGTAGTCGGAGATCTTCTTCGAGCAGGGACACAGGCTGGTCACCGGCACCAGCACCTTGGTGGTGTGGCTGTACTTGCCGTTCTCGATCTCGCCGATGAAGGTGACTTCGTAGTCGAGCAGGCTCTGCACGCCCGAAACCGGCGCGGCCTTGTTGACGAAGTACGGGAAGCTCATTTCGATGTAGCCGGAATCCGCTTCGAGTCGCTCGACCATCTGGCGCAGCATGTCTTCGAAATTCTCGATCGAGATCTCGCGCTCGCGCGTATTGAGGATCTCGATGAAGCGCGACATGTGCGTGCCCTTGAAGTTGTGCGGCAGGAACACGTACATGTTGAAGGTGGCGATCGTGTGCTGGACGCCGCCGCTCTTGTCGGCGACCCGTACCGGATGGCGGATGCTCTTGATGCCGACCTTGTTGATGGCGATCTGCCGCGTATCGGCCGAGCTTTGCACGTCGGGCATGCAAACGGCGGTGTCGCAAATCTGGTTCATGGCAGCTCCTGTGATGAATGCAGTTTAGACTCAGTATAAACTGCCTGAATAGTTGAGTAAACTACTCGGGTAATAGGGGTATCCGCTGCCGCACGGCGCGCGCGATACCGGCCGCATCGAGGCCGCAGTCGGCCAGCATCCTTGCCGGGTCGCCGTGTTCGAGGAAGGTGTCGGGCAGCCCAAGGTGCACGAGCGGCACGTCCAGGCCCAGTGCAGCCAGCGCCTCCGCCACGCCCGCGCCGGCGCCACCGGCCACCGCGTTCTCCTCCAGCGTCACCAGCAGCCGGTGCCCGTGCGCCAGGTCGCGCAGGAGCTCGACGTCGAGCGGCTTCACGAAGCGCATGTCGGCGACGCTGGCGTCGAGCGACTCCGCCGCCGCGAGCGCGGGGCCGACCAGACTGCCGAAGGCGATCAACGCCACCTCGCGGCCGCGGCGCCGGACCACGCCCTTGCCGATCGCGAGCGGCTCGAGCCCCGCTTCGATCGTCGCCCCGGAGCCGCCGCCGCGCGGGTAGCGCACCGCCGACGGACCGTCGTGCAGGAAGGCGGTCGTCAGCAGGCGCCGGCATTCGTTCTCGTCCGACGGCGCGGCGATCAGCATGTTGGGGATGCAGCGCAGGAAGGAGAGGTCGAAGCTGCCGGCGTGGGTCGGGCCGTCGGCGCCGACCAGACCGGCGCGGTCGATCGCCAGCATGACCGGCAGGTTCTGCAGCGCGACGTCGTGGACGAGCTGGTCGTAGGCGCGCTGCAGGAAGGTCGAGTAGATCGCCACCACAGGCTTCACGCCTTCGCAGGCGAGCCCCGCGGCGAAGGTCAGCGCATGCTGCTCGGCGATGCCGACGTCGAAATAGCGCTTCGGGTACTGCTGCGAGAAGTGCACGAGGCCGGAGCCCTCGCGCATGGCGGGCGTGATGCCGACCAGCCGGCTGTCGGCCGCCGCCATGTCGCACAGCCAGTCGCCGAACACCTGCGTATAGGTGGGCTTGCCGCCGGATTTTTCGGCTACGCCAGCATCGGGGTCGAAGCGGCCGACGCCGTGGTACAGGCAGGGGTTCGTTTCGGCCGGCGCGTACCCCTTGCCTTTCCGCGTCACCACGTGGAGGAACTGCGGGCCGGACAGCTGGCGGATATTGGTCAGGGTATCGACCAGCACGTCGAGGTCGTGGCCGTCGATCGGACCGATGTAGTTGAAGCCGAATTCCTCGAACAGCGTGCCGGGCGTCACCATCCCCTTCATGTGCTCCTCGGCGCGGCGGGCGAGCTCCTTGATCGGCGGCACGGCCGACAGCACCTTCTCGCCGGCGCGGCGCGCGGCGGCGTAGAACCTGCCCGACATCAGCTTGGCCAGGTAGTTGTTCAGCGCGCCGACGTTGGGCGAGATCGACATGTCGTTGTCGTTCAGCACGACGAGCAGCGGCAACTCCGTCGCGCCGGCGTTGTTCAGCGCCTCGAAGGCCATGCCGGCCGTCATCGCCCCGTCGCCGATGATCGCGACCGCGCGCTGCGCGGAGCCGAGCTGGTGGAAGGCCTCGGCCATGCCGAGCGCGGCCGAGATCGAGGTGCTCGAATGGCCGGCGCCGAAGGCGTCGTATTCGCTCTCGGCGCGGCGGGGAAAGCCGGCGATGCCGCCGGCCTGGCGCAGGCCGGCCATCGCGGCTCGGCGGCCGGTGAGGATCTTGTGCGTATAGGTCTGGTGGCCGACGTCCCACACGAGCCGGTCGCGCGGGGTGTCGAACACGTAGTGCAGCGCGATCGTGAGCTCGACCGTGCCGAGGTTGGAGGCGAGGTGGCCGCCGGTCTGCGCGACCGAGGCGACCAGAAACTCGCGCAGTTCGGCGGCGAGCCTGGGCAGATCGGCCGGCGCCAGCTTTCTCAGGTCGGCGGGCGAGTCGATGGCTTCGAGCAGGCGGGTCGGCATCTCAGAAGGTCCGCTCAACGACGAAGTCAGCCAGCTGGCGCAGCCGCACGGCGGGGGCGCCCAGCGTATCGAGCGCGGCGTGCGCGTCGGCGCGCAGCTCCTGCGCCAGTTCGCGTGCACGCGCGGCACCGAGCAGGCTGACGTAGGTCGGCTTGTTGTGGGCGGCGTCCTTGCCGGCGGTCTTGCCGAGCGTGGCGGTGGAGGCCTCGGCATCGAGCACGTCGTCGACGACCTGGAAGGCGAGGCCGATGCACTTCGCATAGTGGTCGAGTGCGCCGAGCGCGTGTTCCGAAGCCCTGCCGCACTGGGCGCCGAGCAGGACCGCGGCGCGGATCAGCGCGCCGGTCTTGTGGATGTGCATGAATTCGAGCTCGGTCAGATCGAGCGGCTTGCCGACGCTCGCGAGGTCGATCGCCTGGCCGCCGGCCATGCCGCGCGAACCCGCGGCCTGCGCGAGCAGCTGCACCATCTTCAGCTGCGTCACTGCGTCGTCGGCGAGCGTGTGCGACGCGAGAAGGTCGAACGCCAGGCTCTGCAGCGCGTCGCCGACAAGCAGCGCGGTCGCTTCGTCGAACTCGACGTGCACGGTCGGCTTGCCACGCCGCAGCGCGTCGTCGTCCATCGCCGGCATGTCGTCGTGCACCAGAGAGTAGGCGTGGATCAGTTCGACCGCCGCTGCGGCGTGCTCGACGCGCGCGGGATCGGCAGCGGTCACTTCGCCGGCCGCAAAGGCCAGCAGCGGCCGCACGCGCTTGCCGCCGCCCAGCACGGCATAGCGCATCGCGTCGTGGAGACGCTGCGGCGCGACGTGGGATGAGGGAAGCGCGTCGGCCAGCACGCTTTCGATGCGGGCCTGGCATGCCTGGACCCAGGCGGCAAAGTCAGTCGTCGCCATGTTCGGTCTTGAAGGGCTGCAGGGTGCCGTTTTCGAGAATCTTCACCTGTTGTTCCGCGTCGGCCAGCTGCTGGCGGCAGTACTGCAGCAGCTCGGCGCCGCGCTTGTAGGCGGCGAGGGAGGCCTCCAGCGGCAGTTGGCCCGACTCCATGTCGGCGACGATGGCTTCCAGCTCGGACAGGGCGGACTCGTAATCTTTGGGGGGTGTGGCGGCGCGGGATTTGGCCATTCAGAGAACCCGGCAGAGGCAAAGAACGCTACTTTAGCAAATTCAGCGTGCGTGCGCCTCCCGGGGAGCGCCGCTGTGCTAGAATCGCGCGCTTTCCCCGCAGGTTTTCAGGGGGTCATCCGTAAATCCGGTGGGCATCGGGGCGAAAGCCCCGATACGTTTTTTAATGGTGATCGTTCCGCGGTCACGCTTGCCGCTTCTGGTGCAGACCGGAAGGGGGCTTGGTTTTGAGTAGGGTACGCCATGAGCGATCTCGCCGAATCCAGCGCCTTGTCGCTAACTTCGCCGCAACTGCCGGTTTCCTGGTATTTCGATGCGGCCATCTACGACCTGGAACTGAAGCATCTCTTCAAATCCGGTCCGGGCTATGTCGGCCACCAGTTGATGGTGCCCGAGGCCGGGGACTACCACGCGCTGGAGATGTTCGAAGGCGGAAGAATGCTGGTCAACGGCGGTGCGGGCGTCGAACTCCTGTCCAACGTGTGCCGCCATCGCCAGGCGATCATGCTGAAGGGGCGCGGCAAGCTGCCGTCGAACAACATCGTGTGCCCGGTCCATCGCTGGACCTACGATGCCCAGGGCACGCTGATGGGCGCGCCGGAATTCCCCGGCAACCCCTGCCTCAATCTGAACCGTACCGGCCTGCAGGCCTGGCAGGGCCTGCTGTTCGCCGGCGGCCGCGACGTCAATGCGGACCTGGCCGGCATGCAGGCTGCGCGCGAGCTGGACTTTTCCGGCTTCGTGCTCGACCGCGTCGACGTGACGCATTACGCCTGCAACTGGAAGACCTTCATCGAGGTCTACCTCGAGGATTACCACGTCGCGCCCTACCACCCGGGCCTCGGCCACTTCGTCACCTGCGACGACCTCAAGTGGGAATACGGCGAGTGGTGGTCGGTGCAGACGGTCGGCGTGAACCGCGGGCTGGCGAAGCCCGGCTCGCCGGTCTACCGGAAATGGCACGAGCAGGTGCTGGCCTACGACCGCGGCCAGGCGCCGAAGCATGGCGCGATCTGGCTGACCTACTATCCGGGCCTGATGGTCGAGTGGTATCCGCACGTGCTCGTCGTGTCGTCGATCGTGCCGACCGGGGTCGAGTCGTGCAGCAACATCGTCGAGTTCTACTATCCGGAGGACATCGCGCTGTTCGAGCGCGCCTTCATCGAGGCCGAGCAGGCCGCCTACAACGAGACCGCCGTCGAGGACGAGGACATCTGCCTGCGCATGCACGAAGGCCGCCGTGTGCTCTACAAGCAGGGCATTTCGGAGACCGGCCCGTACCAGTCGCCGATGGAGGACGGCATGATGCACTTCCACGCCTTCCTGCGGCGGCAGATCGAGCCGCACCTGAAGTGAGGCGGGCGCGGCACACCGACGGGCGGCCGCGGCCGCCCGTTTTTTTGGCGTCGCCGGACACGGTGCGCAGCCGATGAAATCGGGCTGGATGCTGGTGGCGGCGGCGCTGTTCGCCTTGATGAGCGTGCTGGTGAAGCACGCTTCTGCGACCTTCTCGCCGGCCGAACTGGTGTTCTACCGCTCGGCCTTCGGGCTCGTCGCGATCTGGAGCGCGGTGGCCGTGCGTCACCGCAAGTTGCTGGGGCCGCTCGTGACGCCGCACATCCAGGCCCACTTCTGGCGCGGGCTGTCCGGGTTCGCGGCGCTGGTGCTGTTCTTCTTCGCCCTGGCGCGGCTGCCGCTCGCCACGGCGGTGACGCTCAACTACACCGCGCCGCTGTTCCTCGCCGCGCTGTCGGCCTGGTGGCTGCGCGAGGAGCACGGGCGCGGCCTCGTCGGTGCGGTGCTGCTCGGGTTTGCCGGCATCGTCATGCTGTTGCGCCCGCAGCTGGCCGGGCAGGCCTGGCTCCCCGCCGTGGGCGGGCTGGTGTCGGGGATGCTGGCGGCGGTCGCCTATGTCAACGTCAAGCAGCTGGGGCGTTTGGGCGAGCCCGAGTGGCGCGTGGTGTTCTATTTCACGCTGCTGTCGACCGCAGGCGGGGCCTTGTGGATGGCGTTCGCCGGATTCCATCCGCCGCAGGCCGGCGACTGGCCCTGGCTCGTCGGCATCGGCGTCACGGCGACCGTGGCACAGCTCGCGCTGACGCGTGCCTACCACCGCGGGCGCACGCTTGCCGTGGGGGCGCTCGCCTACGCCACGGTCGGCTTTTCGGCCCTGTATGGCGTGCTCCTGCTCGGCGAGCGGCTGCCGTTCCTTGCCTGGGTCGGCATGGCCGTCGTGGCGGCTGCGGGCGTCTGGGCGGTGTTCGCGTCCACGCCCCGCCGGGTCGATTCGCTATAGTTCAATGAAGATTTTCACGAGGAGTTCACCATGATCAGCCAGACCGTCAAGGACAACCAGATTGCCGTCACCGTGATGGGGCAGTTCACGCTCGACGACTATCGCGAGTTCGAGCAGGCGGTCGGCTACGGCATCCAGTTCCAGGGAACGGTCAACCTGCTGTTCGACCTGCGCGACATGCTTTCGTACAGCGTCGACGTCGCGTGGGAGGAGCTCAGGTTCTCGCGCGAGCACAAGACCGATTTCGGCCGCATCGCGATCCTCACCGGCGACCAGTGGGTGGCCTGGAGCATGTGGATCAACCGCCTGTTCATGACGGCCGACATCCGGCTGTTCGACGACCTCGACATGGCCGAGGCGTGGGTGGCGGGCGGCGAGCTGCCGGCCCCGGCGGCGTAGGCGGCGCGCAAGGCCGGCCGCGCGGCGCTCAGTCCGTGCGCGGGGGGGCCGGACGGAAGACGTCGCGGTTCGCGTAGTAGGCCGGATCGCCGTTTGCCGCGTCCCAGCCGGGAATCCCCTGGACGGGCAGCGGCGCGAGCCGGCGCGGCGTGTCGACGGCGTCCAGCGCCGTGACGGCGAGCGTCTCGGCCACATCCGGTTCGAGCGTATTCGTCGTGATCATCAGGCACTTGCCGGTCATCGAGGGGTAGGGGGCGAGCATCTTCTCCAGCAGGGCGTGGCCCACGACGATGCAGCGCATCTGTCGTTCCACCCGGGCGCGCGCCTCCACGAACAGCGCGGTCCAGGCATGGCCCCGCAGCAACTCGGGCAGTTCAGGGTCGCGGCTCAGCACCCACACGCCCGATTCGTCGAGGACGGTCAGCGCGTCGCGACGGCGCCCGCGCGCGCTGCCGGTCTCCTGCGCGATCGCCCTTCCGTGGGCGGCGTTGAGTGCCGCCTTGAAGCGGGGGAAGCGCAGCCACACCAGCGCATTCAACACGTCGTGCCAGGTGTCGGCGCGGGTGGGTACCTCGCCGCTTGCGAGGATCTGCATCTCGTAGTCGCGCGCCGCCATGCGGCCGTCGGGCGCGGCGAAGACAAGCGGCAGGCCGCGTGCCTGCCGCGTGTCACGGGCGGCCGCCAGCGAATTCAGCGCGGCGAGCGCGGGCAGCCCTTGCGCCAGTCCGAGCGCGTCGATCAGTTCGCGGTACGGTGCGAAGGCGGGGTGGGCGAAGCTCAATGCAGCGATTCGGACAGGGCCCGGCGGTAGCGCTGCGTCAGCGGATGCGTCGCGCCGAGCAGGTCGAACAGGGCGAGCAGGCTGATGCGGCCGATATCGTGTTGAAAGCCGCGATCGGTGCAGGCGATGGCCAGCAGCTCCGCCATCGCGGCTTCGAAGTCGTCTTCGGCGAGCCGGCGCGCGGCGCGCTGGTAGCGGGCCTCGAGATCCCTGGCGTCGCGCGCGATGCGTGCATCGAGCTCCGCGAGCGGCGGCGCCAGGCGTGCGGCTTCCGCGAGGCGCAGATGGGCATGCAGCGTCGCGAGCTCCGGCGCCGTGCGCGCCTCGGGCGGCAGGCTGTCGAGCAGCTTCAGCGCCTGTTCGCCGTCGCCCTCGGCCCACAGCAGCTTGGCGAGGTCGCGCGGGATGGCAAGATTGTCGGGCTCGGCCATCGCGGCATTGGCGAGCAGCATCCGCGCATCCTCGATCCGGCCGGCCTGCCAGGCGGCGACGCCGAGTGCGTGGGCGCGGTTCGCGTCACCCGCGATGAAACGGTCGAGCACCGCGCGGAAGCTGCTGTCGGGGTCGGCGCCGTGGATCGTGTGGGCCACCTCGCCGCGCCAGAAGAACTTCACGGTCGGCACCGAGTTCACGCCGAAGCGGCGTGCCAGCTCGGGCAATTCGTCGGCGTTCAGCATGACCAGGAGGAACTTGCCGCCGTACTCGGTCGCCAGCTTCACGAGGCGCGGCATGAGGACGAAGCAGGGGCCGGCCTTGGGGGTCCAGAAGTGCACCAGCACCGGTCCCTTGTGCGAGTTTTCCAGCACCAGGCGGTTGAAGTTCTCCGCGCTGGCATCGAAGACGTAGGGCGACAGCGACATCAGGCGAATCCCCCGCATGCGGCGAAGCGATCGCACGCCGCGACGAGCTCGCGCGCGATGCCGGGCTCGAACGCGGAGTGCCCGGCGTCCGGCACGACCACGTAGCGGGCTTCCGGCCAGGCACGCGCCAGCTCGTCCGCCGACACGATCGGGCAGACCGCGTCGTAGCGGCCCTGCACGATGACGGCCGGGATGTCGCGCAGGCGGCCGACGTTGGCGAGCAGGCTGTTGTCGGGGAGGAAGATGTCGTTCATGAAGTAATGGGTCTCGATGCGGGCGAGGGACAGTGCGGTCTTCTCGGTGCCGAAGGCGGCGATCAGCTCGGCGCTGGGGAGCAGCGTCGAACACGATGCCTCGAAGGTCGCCCACTGCCACGCGGCCGGCTGGTGGACGGCAGGATCGGAGTCCAGCAGGCGGCGGTGGTAGGCGGCGAGGAGGTCGCTGCGCTCGGCCTCCGGGATGAATTCCGCGAGCTGGCGCTGAGCCTCGGGAAAGAACGCGCGGATGCCGTGGAGGAACCAGTCGATTTCGCTCCGGCGGCAGAGGAAGATGCCGCGCAGGACCAGACCCAGGCAACGCGCGGGATGCGCTTCCGCGTAGGCGAGCGCGAGCGTCGAGCCCCACGAGCCGCCGAATAGCAGCCATTGCCCGATGCCGAGCGCGGCACGCAACGCCTCCATGTCGGCGATCAGGTGCGGCGTGGTGTTGTCGGCGAGCTCGCCGTGCGGGGTCGAGCGGCCGCAGCCGCGCTGGTCGAACAGCACGATGCGGTAGCGCGCCGGGTCGAAGAAGCGCCGCTGGTTGGGCGAGGTGCCCGAGCCGGGGCCGCCGTGGACGAACAGCACCGGGATCCCGTCCGGGCTGCCGGAGGTTTCCCAGTAGACGCGGTGGATGCCGCCCGTGTCCAGCATGCCGCTGGCATGGGGGCTGACGGGCGGATACAGGGCGGAGGCTTCGGGCATTGCGTCTTCGTCTCGGGTCGATAGGCGGAATCATATCGCCGGGATCGCCGCGCACGAAGCGGGGCGAGGCGCGGGACGGCCTGCGTCGGGCGCGGCCGCCGGGCCTGCCTGGCCCGCCGCGGACGCTCAAGTGGCGCGGCCGGCCGGCCGTAGATGCAGAGTGCAGCCGGACGCATTGCGGCCTGCGCCACCATAACGGATACGAGGAGCAACTGAATGAGCCATAACGTCAAGGTCGCCCTGCTCGGGCTGGGCGAAGTCGGGGAGAAATTTGCCGAGCACTTCCTGGAAAAGATCCAGGAGGACGGCGTCAACGTGGAGATCGTTGCGGTCGCGCACCGCAATCTCGAATCGCCTGTCGCGCTGGGATTTGCCCACAGCAAGGTGCCGGTGTTCAAGGATGCGATGGAGGTGGTGTCGATGGGCGCCAAGGTCGACATCATCTTTGACCTGACCGGCGACCCCGATCTGCGCAAGAAGCTGCGCGCGGCGCTGCAGGAATCCCACAACCAGCATACGGTGATTGCGCCGGAAGTCGTTGCGCACCTGCTGTGGAACTTCTTCGGCGAGGGCGAACTGCCGCGGAGCAGCCGAACGGGTTATTGAGCGGCGGCCGGCGCAGTTTGCCGCCGGTCGTGGCAGAATCGTCGCATCATCAGCTGGTGACGCCTGCCCGACGCAATGACTGCCCCTTTCAAATCGGCTCACGCCGCCCATCCCGACTGGACCCGGGCCGCGCAGGACTGCATGGGCCAGCTGGGCGCGATCCCCTCGGCGGCGACGCTGGGCTTTCTCTATGTCTCGGACGCCTACGCGGACGAGCTCGACGCCATCCTCGCGTTCTTTCGCAGCGCGACCGGGGTCCCGCACTGGACCGGCAGCGTGGGCGTCGGCGTCTGCGCGACGGGCGTCGAATATCTCGAGCAACCCGCGATGGCGGTGATGCTGGGGGAATTCGACCCGGGCGATTTCAGCATGCTGCCGCTGATGCGTTCGCCGCAGGACTTCGAGGGCCAGCCGACGACGGCCTACTTTGCCGTGGCGCACGGCGACCCGGCGAACAGCCACATCCAGGAATTGATCGACAGCCTGTCGGCACGCGTGTCGAGCGGCTTCGTCGTCGGCGGCCTGGCGAGTTCGCGCGGCGATGTCGCGCCGCAGATCAGCGATGGCGTGGTGAGCGGCGGCCTGTCCGGCGTGCTGTTCGGCGAGCACGTGAAGCTGGCGACGCGGCTGACGCAGGGCATCTCGCCGCTCGGGCCGCGCCATCGCATCACCACGGCCAACAAGAATATCGTCGGCAGCCTCGACCACCGGCCCGCGCTGGACGTGATGAAGGAGGAGATCGGCGAAGTGCTGGCGCGCGACCTGCGGCGTGCGGCGGGCTACATCTTCGTCGGCCTGCCGGTGCGCGGCTCCGATACCGGCGATTACCTGGTGCGCAACATCCTCGGCGTCGATCCGCAGAACCATCTGGTCGCCATCGGCGAGACCGTCGAGCCGGGCGACGAACTGCTGTTCTGCCGGCGCGATCAGCGCAGCGCCGAGGAAGACCTGCGGCGCATGCTGGCCGCGATCGGGCCGCAGCTCGGCGCGCCCATCCGGGGCGGCGTGTATTATTCCTGCCTGGGACGAGGGCAGCACATGTTCGGTGCGCCGAACCGGGAGCTCGAACTGATTCGCGAGGTGCTCGGTGACTTCCCGCTGGTGGGTTTCTTCGCCAATGGGGAAATTTCGCACAACCGCCTGTATGGCTACACCGGGGTGCTGACGCTGTTCGGCTGACCCCGGCGAAAGTAGATGGAGATCCGCATGACCCTGCAAGCCATGAAAGAAGACGAGATTCGCCTGCTGCGCGAGGAGATCGAAATGCTGATGAGCGAGCGTCGCCAGCTGCTGCAGGTGACGGGTGCCGCGGCGGTGTTCGTCGCCAATCTCGACACCGACAGCCTGCCCGACGAAACCGGCACCATCGACGCGGCGGAGATGCTGGCGGAACAGCTCAACGGCTTGTCCGAGGAGACGCTGAAGGACGCGCTGGAGTCCGTGCAGGCGGAACTCGATCCGACGCAGTAACCCGGGGTTCCGCGCCTTGCCCCGACCGACACTGCCACGCTTCCATGAAATCAGGCGCGCTGCGCTGATCGTCGGACTGGCCGCGCTGGCCTACGCGCTGGCGGGCTGGGCGAGCCTGAAGATCGCGGGCTACGTGGCCGGCGTGGTTGCCGCCGTCTGGCTGGCCGCCGGCATCGGCGCCGTGGCGAGCCTGCGGTTCGGCGTGGCCGGCGTGGCGGGCGTGCTGTTGGGCGCGCTCGCGGTCTACAGCCGGGTCATGCCGGCGGAAGGCGCTGCTTTCCTCTCGCTGGGCGCGGCCGCCGGAGCGGCAATCACGGGCTACCTGCCGCGCCATTTGCCGCCGTTCAGCGCCACCCTCGACTATGTATCCAGCGTGGCCAAGTTCACGCTGGTCGCCGCGCCGCTGGGCTGCGCGGTCAGCGCGATGGCGGGGGTGGCGAGCCTGCACTACCTGGGGATCCTGGATGGAGACGCGGCGCTGCGCGCCCTGTGGGTCTGGTGGCTGGGCGATCTGCTCGGGGTGTACCTGATCGCGCCGTTGCTGCTGACGGCGTCGCGCTGGGATCTGCTGCCGACCCACAAGGCCGCGCGCCTGGAAGCCCTGGTGCTGGTGCTCGGCATGCTGCTGCTGACGCGCGTGATGATGGAATACGCCGAGCCGCTGCGGCCTGCCGAGATCGTCCTGTTCGTGCTGCTGCCGACCGTGCTGTGGGCGGCGTTGCGCTTCTCGGTGACGGGCGCCAGCGTGGCGATCTTCCTGGCCGCGCTGATCGTCCTCGGCGTCTCGCTCGTGTCCTTTGGCGGGCTGACCGCCGCCACCACGGCGCGCGACGTGTTCGCGCTGCAGGTCAGCATGGTGACGATGGCGCTCGGCGGCCTGTTCGTGTCGGCGGCCCTGACCGAGCGCCGCTATTCGGAAATGCGGCTCGACATGCTCGCGAACCACGATCCGCTGACCGGCCTGCCCAACCGCTCGTATTTCCAGGACTTTCTCGGCCATGCGCTGGCGCGCGCCCAGCGCGAGAAGCTGCAGGTCTCGCTGCTGTTCATCGACCTCGACCGCTTCAAGCACATCAACGATTCGCAGGGCCACGAGGTCGGCGACCAGGTGCTGCGCGTCGTCGCCGGCCGGCTCGACGAGCAGCTGCGTGCCGACGACTTCGTGGCCCGCCTCGGCGGCGACGAGTTCGCGGTCGTCCTGATGCATCCGACCACTTCGCGCGCCGCGAGCCGCGTTGCGCGCAAGCTGTTGAAGGCGGTGGGCGAATCGTTCAAGGTCGCGCAGCGGCGCTATGCGATCGGCGCCAGCATCGGCATCAGCGTCTATCCGGACGACGGCACCGATGCGAACACGCTGCTGCGCCAGGCCGACCTGGCGATGTACCAGGCCAAGCAGCGGCGCAGTGGCTTCGAGTATTTCAGCGACGAACTGAACACCGTCGCGCAGCAGCAGATGACGCTTGAGTCCGGCTTGCGGCAGGCCTTCGAACGCAAGGAGCTCGCGCTCGCCTACCAGCCCAAGGTCGATCTCGCGAGCGGGCGCGTCGTCGGGCTGGAAGCCCTGGCGCGCTGGCTTCCACGTTCCGGCGGCATCATCTGGCCCGACCAGTTCGTCCCGGTGGCCGAGGAAACCGGGCTCATCGTGCCGCTCGGGCGCTGGGTGCTGCGTGCGGCGTGCGAGCAGTGGATCGCCTGGCGCGATGCCGGGCTCAACCCGCCGCCGGTGGCAGTCAACCTCTCGCCGCGCCAATTCACCGATGCGCGCCTGATCGAGGACATCGAGGCCATCCTGCAGGAAACGGGGATGGACGCGGGGCAGCTTCAGCTGGAAGTGACCGAGAGCGCGGCGATGGAAAATCCGGCGCGCACCTTCGACATGCTCGACGCCCTGCGCCAGCGCGGCCTGCACATCTACATCGACGATTTCGGCACCGGCCACTCCAATCTGGGCCAGCTGAAGCGCATGCCGATCGACGCGCTGAAGATCGACAAGAGCTTCGTGAACGACGTCCTGCGCGACGGCGACGATGCGGAAATCGTCAATGCGATCATCCGCCTCGCGCATGCGCTCAATCTGCGCGTCGTCGCCGAAGGCGTCGAGACGCAGGAGCAGGCGGCGTTCCTGAAACAGGGCGGCTGCGACGAAATCCAGGGCTACGTGATCGCCAAGCCGCTGCCTCCCGACCAGGCCAGCGCACTGTTCGCGCGGCAGTTCGCGCCGGGCGAACTCGAAGGCGTGCCGCCCGAGCTGGAGTGAGTGCCTTCCGCCCGGGGCGCGTGTCCCGAGCGGGCAGAATCTGCCCGGCTGAGGCTTATCCGAGCAGCTGCTCGAGCACGAAGGGCAGGATGCCGCCCTTGTTGTAGTACTCGACCTCGATCGGCGTGTCGATGCGCAGCTTCACCGCCACGCGCTCGGTTCTTCCATCCGCGCGGTGGATCACCAGGGTCACGTCCTGCTGCGGCGTGATGCCGTGCTCGATGCCTTCGAGGTCGAAGGTCTCGGAGCCATCCAGCTTGAGCGTGGCCGCGTCGACGCCGTCCTTGAACTGGCAGGGCAGCACGCCCATGCCGGCGAGGTTGGCGCGGTGGATGCGCTCGAAGCTCTTCGCCACCACGGCCTTCACGCCGAGCAGGTTGGTGCCCTTGGCCGCCCAGTCGCGCGAGGAGCCGGTGCCGTATTCCTCGCCGGCGAAGATCATCAGCGGCATGCCTTCGGCCTGGTACGCCATGGCAGCGTCGTAGATCGGCTGCTGCGCGCCGCCCTTCAGCGTGATGCCGCCTTCGGAGCCGGGGATCATCAGGTTCTTGATGCGCACGTTGGCGAAGGTGCCGCGCATCATGACTTCGTGGTTGCCGCGGCGCGCGCCGTAGCTGTTGAAGTCGGCCTTCGCGACGCGGTGCTCGGTGAGATAGAGGCCGGCCGGCGACGTCGGCTTGATGCCGCCGGCCGGGCTGATGTGGTCGGTGGTCACGGAATCGCCGAAGATCGCCAGCGCGCGCGCGCCCTTGATCGATGCGCTCGCTGCCTTGCTACCCGCGAAGAAGGGCGGCTCCTGGATGTAGGTGGAAGACGTGTCCCACTGGTATACCGCGCCGGCCGGGGCGGGCACCGCGTCCCACAGCGGGTTGTCGGCGCCGACGTCGGCGTAGATCTTGCGATAGGCGGCGGCGTCGGTGGCGGTGTTCATCACCGCGGCGATGTCTTCATTGCTGGGCCACAGGTCTTTCAGGTAGACCGGCTTGCCATCCTTGCCGGTGCCGAGGGCTTCCTTTTCGAAGTCGATGTCGACGCGCCCGGCGAGCGCGAAGGCCACCACCAGCGGCGGGCTCATCAGGAAGTTGGCCTTCACCGCCTGGTGCACGCGCGCCTCGAAGTTGCGGTTGCCGGAGAGCACCGAGGCGACCACCAGATCCTTGTCGGCGATGGTCTTCTCGATCTCGGGCTTCAAGGGGCCGGAGTTGCCGATGCAGGTGGTGCAGCCGTAGCCCACCACGCTGAAGCCGACCTGTTCCAGCGCGTCCATCAGGCCGGCCTTCTTCAGGTATTCGGTCACTGCGCGCGAGCCGGGGCCGAGGCTGGTCTTCACGTGCGCCGGCGGCTTCAAGCCCGCGGCGGCGGCCTTCTTCGCGAGCAGGCCCGCGGCCAGCATGACGCCGGGGTTGGACGTATTGGTGCACGAGGTGATCGCGGCGATCACGACGTCGCCGTGGCCGAGGCTGCCCTTGCCGTTGCCGAAAACGGTGCTGGGCGAGGCCGCCACGTGGTCGGGGCTGGGATGGCTGTCGAGCATTTCCTCCTCGGAGGCGGGTACCGGTGCCGCTTCGTCCTGGCTGCCGCCGCCGGCGATGTCCATCACTTCGTGGCTTGCCGCCGGGAGCGCATGGCGCTGGCCGAGTTCGCCCGCCTTGCCGTAGCCGCCGTCGGCGACGGCCTTGTCCATCAGGCCCGCGAACGCCGATTTCAGCACCTTCAGCTCGATGCGGTCCTGCGGACGCTTGGGACCGGCGACGGAGGGCTCGACGGTGGCGAGGTCGAGCTCCAGCACCTGCGAGTAGTCGATGTCGCCGGCCTTGGGAATGCCGAAGAGATTCTGCGCCTGGTAGTAGGCGCGGATCGTGTCGACCTGCGCCTGGCTGCGGCCGGTGGCGGCGAAATACTGGCAGGTCGCCTCGTCGACCGGGAAGAAGCCCATCGTCGCGCCATACTCGGGCGCCATGTTGGCGATCGTGGCGCGGTCGGTCACCGACATCGCGGCGGCGCCCTCGCCAAAGAATTCGACGAACTTGCCGACCACCTTGGCGCGGCGCAGCATCTCGGTGATCGTCAGCACGACGTCGGTGGCGGTGACGCCAGGTTTGGCATGGCCCTTGAGGTTCACGCCGACGACGTCGGGCGTGAGGAAATACACGGGCTGGCCCAGCATGGCGGCTTCGGCCTCGATGCCGCCGACACCCCAGGCGACGATGCCGAGGCCGTTGATCATGGTCGTGTGGCTGTCGGTGCCGACCAGCGTATCGGGGTAGGCCACGCCGTCCTTTTCCATCACGCCGCGCGCGAGGTATTCCATGTTGACCTGGTGCACGATGCCGACGCCGGGCGGCACGACCTTGAAGGTGTCGAAGGCCTGCATGCCCCACTTGAGGAACTGGTAACGCTCACGGTTCCGTTCGAACTCGATCTTCATGTTGAGGTCGAGCGCGCCCTGGTTGCCATAGGCGTCGACCTGGATCGAATGGTCGACCACCATGTCGACCGGCACCAGCGGCTCGATCTTCTTCGGGTCGCGGCCGGCCTTCTGCGCCGCGGAACGCATCGCGGCGAGGTCGGCCAGCAGCGGCACGCCGGTGAAGTCCTGCAGGATCACGCGCGCGACGGTGAAGGGGATCTCCTCGGTGCGCTCGGCGTTGGGCTTCCAGCCGGCGAGCTGCTTCACGTGCGCCTCGGTCACCTTCACGCCGTCGCAATTCCTCAGCACCGACTCCAGCACGACGCGGATCGACACCGGCAGGCGTGCGACGGAGGCGCCCAGTGCGGCCTCGAGTTTCTTCAGCGAGGCGAAGCGGTGCGTGCCGCTTGCCGTGGAAAAGGAATCGGTGGTGTTGAAGGCGTCGGTCATGGTCGTTTGACTCGTAGAGAAGAGGGCGTGTGAAACGGGCGAAAGGCCGGATTTTACCGGAAGCGCGCCGCCTCGCGCGAAGCGCTGCAGACGCTGCTACAGCTTGATGCCGAATGCGGCAAGCAGCCGAACCGCACCGAGATAGGCCAGCGCGGTGGCAGCGCTCGACAGGGCGAGGCTGGCCCAGAAGCCAATGCCGAGGCGCAGCAGCACCGGCAGCACGACGAGCAGGACCAGGGACGGCAGCACCAGCCAGAAGATGCTGCCCGACAGCGCAGCGATCTTCTGCACGTCGCCGGTGTCGAGATAGAGCCAGACGAAGGCGAGCACCGAGGTGAGCGGCAGCGAGGCCAGCGCGGCCGCCCAGAACGTGCTGCGCTTGGCGATCTCGGCGACCGCGACGATGATCAGCGCCGACAGCCCGACCTTGAGCGCGTATTGCCCCATGGTCTTCGGCTCAGCCCGCGCGCCGCATTGGCGGGCTGTCCTAGGCTTCCCGCCGCATTTGCGGGAAGAGGATGACGTCGCGGATGCTCGGGGAGTCGGTCAGCAGCATCACCAGGCGGTCGATGCCGATGCCGCAGCCGCCGGTGGGCGGCAGGCCGTGCTCGAGCGCGCGGATGAAGTCGGCGTCGTAGTGCATCGCCTCCTCGTCGCCGGCCTCCTTCGCGCGCACCTGCTCCATGAAGCGCTCGGCCTGGTCCTCGGCGTCGTTGAGCTCGGAGAAGCCGTTCGCCATCTCGCGCCCGGTGATGAAGAGCTCGAAGCGCTCGGTGATGTCGGGCTGGGTGTCGGAGCGGCGCGCCAGCGGCGACACCTCGGCCGGGTAGTCGATGATGAAGGTCGGCTGGATCAGCTGCGCCTCGGTCGTCTCCTCGAAGAAGGTCAGCTGCAGGCCGCCGATGCCGTCGTGCTCGCGGTACTTGGCCTTCATCGCCTTGAACTGGGCGACCAGCCAGTCGCGGTCGTTGAGCTGCTCGACCGTGTATTCGGGGTGGTACTTGCGGATCGCCTCGACGATGGTGAGGCGGTCGAACGGCTTGCCGAGCTCGACGGTGTGGCCCTGATAGTTCACGGTCGTCGAGCCGGTCGCGGCGACCGCGGTGTGGCGGATCAGCGCCTCGGTGAAGTCCATGAGATACCGGTATTCGCGGTAGGCCTCGTAGAACTCCATCATGGTGAACTCGGGGTTGTGCCGCGTCGAGAGGCCTTCGTTGCGGAAGTTGCGGTTGATCTCGAACACCTTCTCGAAGCCGCCGACGACCAGGCGCTTGAGGTAGAGCTCGGGCGCGATGCGCAGGAACAGCTCCATGTCGAGCGCGTTGTGGTGGGTGATGAAGGGCTTGGCCGCCGCGCCGCCGGGGATCGGGTGCATCATCGGCGTCTCGACTTCGAGGAAGCCGTGGCCGGTCATGAACTCGCGGATCGACTGGATGATCTTCGAGCGGCGCACGAAGGTCTCGCGCGCGTCTTCGCTGGTGATGAGGTCGAGGTAGCGCTGGCGGTATTTCTGCTCCTGGTCGGCGAGCCCGTGGAATTTCTCCGGCAGCGGGCGCAGCGCCTTGGACAGCAGGCGGATCGATTTGGCCTGGATCGTCAGTTCGCCCTTGTTGGTCTTGAACAGCGTGCCGGTCACGCCGAGGAAGTCGCCGAGGTCCCAGTGCTTGAAGGCGTCGTGCGCATCAGTGCCGGTGAGGTCGTTCGAGACGTAGACCTGGATGCGGCCGCTCATGTCCTGCAGCGTGGCGAAGCTCGCCTTGCCCATCACGCGCTTCAGCATCATGCGGCCGGCGAGCCGCACCTGCACGCCCTCGGCTTCCAGCGCTTCCTTGGATTTGTCGCCGTGGTCGCTTGCGAGCTTGCCGGCGTAGTCGTGGCGCTCGAAGTCGTTGGGGAAGGCGACGCCCGCCTCGCGGATCGCGGCGAGCTTGGCGCGGCGCTCGGCGATGATCTGGTTCTCGTCGAGGGCAGGAGCGTTGGTTTCGGTGTTCATTGTCAGGATGGCAAAAGGGCAGGGGCCGGACACGGCCGGCAAACATTCAGTCAGGGCGCGGCAGGGTCCGGGCGGGCGGAAATTCCTGCAAAACCTCGGGCTGGCTCAAGGAAACGCGCAAAAACGTGACAAAATTATATCCGATCCAAGCCCATGATTTCCCGGCCTTAGGAGACCCTGAACAAGTCCTTCGACAGGCTCAGGCTGCGTCGTGAGCCTGTCGAAGGACGAACGGCATGTCGTTGATTCCGTTCGTGGTGAGCTTGTCGAACCATGAGCGGAATCAAGCTGTTCAGATACTCCCATATACGCCGGAATTCCCCACGCCCCGCCCGATTCCCATGTCCGACACGCCCCTAAAACTGCTGAATCGCGTCTTCGGCTACCCCGCCTTCCGCGGCCAGCAGCAGGCCATCATCGAGCAGGTCGCGGGCGGCGGCGACGCGCTGGTGCTGATGCCGACCGGCGGCGGCAAGTCGCTGTGCTACCAGATCCCGGCGCTCTTGCGCGAGGGGTGCGCGGTCGTGGTGTCGCCGCTGATCGCGCTGATGCACGACCAGGTCGCGGCGCTGCAGGAACTCGGCATCGCCGCGGCCTACCTGAATTCCAGCCTCGACGGCGCTGCCGCGATGCAGGTCGAGCGCGAGTTCGTGACCGGCCAGCTGAAGCTGCTGTACGTGGCGCCGGAACGCTTGCTGACGCCGCGCTTCCAGAGCCTGCTGGAGCAGGCGCGGCTCGCGCTCTTTGCAATTGACGAGGCGCACTGCGTCTCGCAGTGGGGGCACGATTTCCGTCCCGAGTATCTCGGCCTGTCAGCGCTGCACGAGCGCTTCCCCGAAGTGCCGCGCATCGCGCTCACGGCCACTGCCGACGCCGCCACGCGCGCCGAGATCGTCGAACGGCTCGACCTGCACGAAGCGCAAGTCTTTGCCGCCAGCTTCGACCGCCCCAACATCCGCTACCGCATCAGCGAGAAATCCGACCCGCGCCGCCAGCTGCTCGCCTTCCTCGACGAACACGCCGGCGAGGCCGGCATCGTCTACTGCAGCACGCGCAAGAAAGTGGAAGAAACCGCCGAGGCGCTCGTCCAGGCCGGCTACACCGCGCTGGCGTATCACGGCGGCATGGACAACGACACGCGCCGCCGCCACCAGGAGCGGTTCCTGCGCGAGGACGGCGTCATCATGGTCGCCACGCTCGCGTTCGGCATGGGCATCGACAAGCCCGATGTGCGCTTCGTCGCCCACCTCGACCTGCCGCGCTCGGTCGAGGGCTACTACCAGGAAACCGGCCGCGCCGGCCGCGACGGCGAGCCCGCCGAGGCGTGGATGGCGTGGGGCCTGCAGGACGTCGTGACGCAAAGACGTTTTATCGACGAGGGCGAGGCCGAGGACACGCACAAGCGCATCGGCCACGCCAAGCTCGACGCCCTGGTCGGCCTGTGCGAAGCCGCCAGCTGCCGCCGCGTCGCGCTCTTGAGCTACTTCGGCGAAGCCAGCCAGCCCTGCGGCAACTGCGACGTCTGCCTCAACCCGCCCACGCTGTGGGACGGCACCGAGGCCGCGCAGAAGCTGTTGAGCACGGTCTACCGCACCGGCCAGCGCTTCGGCGCCGGCCACGTCATCGACGTGCTGCTCGGCAAGACCACCGAGAAAATCGACCGCTTCGGCCACAACCAGCTGAGCGTGTTCGGCATCGGCGCCAGCCAGAGCGACAAGGTCTGGCGTGCCGTGCTGCGCCAGCTCGTGGTGCGCGGCCTGCTGGAGGTCGATCACACCGCCTACGGCGCACTCAAGCTCACCCAGGCCGCCAAGCCCGTGCTGAAGGGCGAGGAAACCGTCATGCTGCGCGCCATCGAAGCGCGGCCGGCGCGCAAGAAATCGCGCCTCGCCCCCAGCTCCGGCGCCGGCGTCCACGACGACGAAGATCCCTTGTTCCTGTCCCTGCGCGCCTGGCGCCGCGAAACCGCCAACGAAAAGGGCGTGCCTGCCTACGTCATCCTGCACGACGCCACCCTGCGCGAGATCGCTGCGCGCCGTCCTGCCACGCTGGCGGAGCTGGGCGAAATTCCCGGGCTGGGTGCGAAGAAACTGGAGGCCTACGGCGAGGACGTGCTGGGGGTGGTGGCGGAGGGGTGAGCCGTATGTTCGATCGTCTTGTCCGGCGGATTGTTTTTGATGGCCGTTATTCGGCCAAAGCTGCCGCCGGTAATCGGTCCTCGGGGCGGCTGCTATGGATTACGTACAGGACATTTACCACTGTCGTAACGGGGAGGTCCGCTTTACCCGGTCTCATTGGCTAAGATCGACACCAATTAGAGATGTTTACAATCAGCAGCCTGTAATGGCCCCAAAAGAAGATGCCACGGGAGCAGCTTGATGACAAAAGCAGCGAATTCTTTCCATATCTTGAGCCGATTCGGCCAGACACAAGTCTACCTTGATCATGTGCGCAGGGCGGCTGATACACACAAAGAAGAGCTTGGCTTTTTGCCTGGCAAGGTTTACGACGAGTTTGCGCGCAAGGAATGTCTCTACGTGTTGGTGGCGGACACACCCCAAGGCTCGAAGTACGCGGGGCACTTGATTTTTAGTCAGTCGTATCCGACCGCCAAGGTCATCCAGATGTACACGGACCCTGGTTTCAGACGAAACGGAGCGGCCACAACTTTACTAAATCGGTTTAAAGCCGAGTTGACCGATGCAGGGTTTACATCGATATATGCCGGTGTCGCAGAAGACCTAGCCACAGCAAACGCCTTTTGGGAGCGACAACAATTTCATGTTCAAAGAATCAAGAAGGGGGGTGAATCTCGCAAGCGGGTCATCCTTCATCGTTGCCACGAACTAGACTCACCTCAGTTGTTTCCACGAAGTGGCCTCAACAAACACAATCCTCTCGGCCTCCAACCTCCTAAAGTCGGTAGCGATCTCCTCTTTCTGCTGGATTTAAATGTCGTTTTTGACCTTGCCGGACCTCGCCGCGCTCGTCACGAAAAGGCGGTTGGCCTTTTTCAGGCGGAGCGCTCGAACCTTTGTAGATTGGCAATTAGCGATGAGTTGAGAACGGAGTTAAAGGAGACAGCGACACCCGGAAAGATCGACCCCATGGAGGGGTTCATAGATATTCTCCCCGAGGTGCCGCTTCGGAAGTATGACCCCCTTGAGCCTCTATTGGCTGAACTACACGCTCTAGTGTTCCCTGAAAAAGAAAAGTTGTCGAGAAATGACAAATCCGACCTTCGACATATCGCGACTGCGGTCCAGCATGGCCTTGCAGGACTGATCACAAACGACGAATCCGTGCTTTCTGCAGCTCGGTCAATCAAGGATAAGTATGGCATCGAGCTAATTTCTCCCGATGCGTTCATGGCGGCCCGAATAGAGCCTCAAACAAACACGTTTGAAGGCCATGAAGACTTCGAATTGAGGCTCCACCATGTGGATAATGAGCACTCCGAGGCAATCCACGCCCTCTTGAAGGTGCAAGGAGTGCCTACATCACAGGTCACAACAGCATGGCTGCCCACGGGGTTGAACACCTTGGTTGCAACGCGTTTCGGTGTGTGGGCCACTAATGAGCTGGTGGGATATATCACCTGGTCTAATGCCTTGGCGACTGCAACGGTTCTTGCGCGCATGGCTGTCAACACCAAGCATGCTGCTGCTGCAGACGCTGCACGAATAATGCTCACATTCTTAATTGACCGCTTGCCGGCGGAGACCTCAGCGGCGCGTATTGATCTTGAGCTTCCTGGGTCACAGCCAGCAGTGCGAGAGGCCGCAATCAAGCTAGGGTTTAGAGGTGCTTCAGGGCAAGAAGGTCTATACAAGGTTGCCTTGGGCGGAGTCTTGACAGCTCATACTTGGGCGGTTCACCGGGAGCGACTTGAGCGTAACAACGGTGTCAGATTGCCAGATCAGATTCCGCATTTTCATGGACCCGACCAGCAGATTGCTGTAATTGGCTCCGACGGTGATCAACGGTTTATTACGCTAGATGATCTTGAGTCGTTACTTGCACCGGCTCTCTTTTGCTTACCCGGGAGACCGGCAGTGATTACCCCCATCCGGCGAGGCTATGCGGAGCCGTTGCTGGGCCATTCGGCACAAACATCCTTTCTGCCATCACCTAGAGCAACTCTTTTTCGTGATCGTCACTACATTTGTGCGCCAACCAGTCTCCGGCACTTTAAGCGTGGAACGTTGATGTTTTTCTATGAGTCCACTCGCAATGGGGGGCGCGCTGCTTTGGTCGCCATGGCTCGTGTTCGTCAAGCATATCTCAAGCACTGCAACGATCTCGGGGATGAAGATTTTGAGCAATCGGTGCTCAATGGAAAAACTATCAAGATAGTGGGAAAGTCAGTGCTCAAAACTGTGACCGTATTCGACAATATTTTCGTGCTGTCTCGTGCAGTACCGCTTAAGACACTTGTCAGTCTGGGATGTGGTTCGGCAACGAATTTGCTCACGACAAAACCCATATCATTTGTACAGACGCAGGCCATCTTGCAGGAAGCATTCAGCAATGACTGAGGTAGAAAATATCCTGATCTCGCTTGACCATCGCCATGCGCATAACATCTACGCTGGAACAAAAAAAGTTGAGCTGAGGCGCCGAGCACTTCATGTTAACGCTGGCGATATCGTCTGGATTTACGAAAAGGTCCCTGTCGGATCCATCACGGGCAGCGCAAGCATTACGGCGGTCCACATCAAATCTCCTGCCAAGCTATGGCGTCAGTTTGGTGCGGTGTCTGGGCTGTCAAAGGCCGAGTTTTTCGAGTATTTCGCTGGGCAGGGAACAGCATGTGCGCTAGAACTATCTGGGGCGCACAGGATTCCGAAACCATTGTCACTGGCGGCACTTAGAGCTGCCATCAGCAATTTTCAACCGCCGCAGTTCTTCCTTCGTCTTCAGACTAAGCAACCAATTTTGGCCGCGCTGCAGACGGCTAACGCTGATACCAAAAGAATTTTGCATCCGTGCATTCAACCCCAAACGTGTGCCATTGCATAGGTTTATGCGTCCTATCACCCGCCCTCTGCGAGCACCTGCCAAGACCAACAGTGATCGCTGGGAACAGCTAGTTTCGTTCGACGAAGAGTTGTTTATGGGAGCGCGATACTCTAGGAGGGGAGCAATAGGAGACAGATCATGGTTTCTAAAGACGGTGGTTGATCGCTTAGGTCGAGAGCCAGCCGTTCACCTTATGCTGGCATACAGGCAAGATAGCCTCTGCTGCGCTTAAGCCTTCAGCGCATTCCCCACCACTTCTGCCACGTCCTTCGCCAGTCCCTCGATCGCCGCAATGCGTTCCAGCGCGGCGCGCGCGTGGGCCTGTCGGCCGGCGTCGAATTGGCGCCAGCGGTCGAAGCTGCGCGCGATGCGCGAGGCGACCTGCGGGTTGATCGCCTGCAATTCGCTGATGACGTCGGCGGCCAGCGCGTAGCCGCTGCCGTCGGCGGCGTGGAAGTGGCGCGGGTTGGCGCCGCAAAAGCCGCGGATCAGGGCGTAGACGCGGTTGGGGTTCTTGAGATCGAACGCCGGATGCTGCATCAGCGCGCGCACGTGCGCGGCGGTGCCGGGCAGGCGCGAGGTGGCCTGCACAGAGAACCACTTGTCGATGACCAGGGCTTCGTTCCGCCAGGGCGCGTAGAAGTCGGCGAGCGCCGTTTCTCTCTCGGGCAGGTCGAGGTTGGCGAGCGTGGCCAACGCGGCTATTTCGTCGGTCATGTTGCCGCCGGGCGCCAACTGGGCGGTGAGGCGTGGCACGACCGAGGCTTTCAGATAGTCGGCCTCGCTTTCGGCCAGATAGCCGAGGCAGGCGTTGCGCAGCGCGCGCTGGCCGACCTGTGAACCGTCGGGTGCATAGGCTTCGCTCGGGGCCAGTGCGTTCCACACGGTTTCGAATTTATCGCGCAGGCGGGCGGCGAGGTGGCGGCGCAGGCTGACGCGTGCCGCGTGGATGGCTTCGGGGTCGATGGTGCCGCCTTGCGCAACAACGGCTTCGGCGAGCACGGCTTCGGCGGGCAGGTTGAGTGCCTCGGCGGCGAGCGCGGGGTCGCCATTCAGGCCGTCGTCGAGCACGCGGCCGCAGGCGGCGACGAAGGCATCGGGGATCCAGTCGCTGCCAAGCGCGTTTCCCTCTCCCCGGCCCTCTCCCGCTTGCGGGAGAGGGGGACGCGGTAACGCTGCGCGTTGTTGCGCATTAACGCCGGCGAGCAGGACGCGCGTCGCCAGGCGCTGGCCGGCTTCCCAGCGGTTGAAGGCGTCGGAATCGTGTGCCATCAGGTGCGCAAGCTCGGCGTCGGTCTGCTCGAATTCGAGCTGCACCGGCGCGGAGAAGTCGCGCAGCAACGAGGCGACGGGGGCGTCGGGGACATCTTCGAAGACGAAGGTCTGCGTGGGCTCGGTCAGCGACAGCACGCGCGTGGTGCCGGCGGCTTCGGCCTCGCCGGCGAGTTTCAGCGGCGCGTCATGACCATTTGGCAGCACCAGCCCGAGCGCGACGGGAATGTGCAGCGTGCCTTCGACAACCGGCTGTCCCGACTCGGCCAGCCGCTTCTCGTAGGCGGTCGGGGCGAGGGTTTGCGTGAGCGTCAGCGTGTAGCGTTTCGTCGCGGCGTCGTACGTGCCGGATGCAGTCAAACGCGGCGTGCCGGCGCGCGCGTACCAGCGGCGGAACTGCGTGAGGTCGACGCCGGAGGCGTCCTGCATCGCCGCGACGAAATCCTCGCAGGTGACCGCCTGGCCGTCGTGGCGCTGGAAGTACAGATCCATGCCGCGGCGGAAGCCGTCGCGCCCGAGCAGGGTGTGGATCATGCGGATGACTTCCGCGCCCTTGTTGTAGACGGTGGCGGTGTAGAAGTTGTTGATCTCGGCGTAGGAGGCCGGCCGGATCGGATGCGCCATCGGGCCAGCGTCCTCGGGAAACTGGCCGACGCGCAGCGCGCGCACTTCCTGGATGCGGGTGACCGCGCGCGAATGCGTGTCGGCGCCGAATTCCTGGTCGCGGAACACCGTCAGGCCTTCCTTCAGCGACAGCTGGAACCAGTCGCGGCAGGTGACGCGGTTGCCGGTCCAGTTGTGGAAATACTCGTGCGCCACCACGCGGTCGATGCCCTGGTAGTCGGCGTCGGTCGCGGTGTCGGGGCGCGCCAGCACGTATTTGGTGTTGAAGATGTTGAGGCCCTTGTTCTCCATCGCCCCCATGTTGAAGTCGCCGACGGCGACGATCATGTACTGGTCGAGGTCGTATTCGAGGCCGAAGCGCTGTTCGTCCCAGCGCATGGCTTTTTTCAGCGCCGCCATCGCGTGGCCGCACTGGTCGAGCTTGCCCGGCTCGACGTAGACCGCCAGCCGAACCTTGTGTCCCGAGGCGGTGAGGAATTCGTCTTCCAGCACGTCGAGCTTCGCCGCGACGAGGGCGAACAGGTAGCAGGGCTTGGCGTAGGGATCGTCCCAGCGCGCCCAGTGCCGCGTCGCGTCGTCCGCGCAGACGCCCGCCGCCACCGGGTTGCCGTTCGACAGCAGGTGCGGGAAGCGCGCGCGATCGGCCTCGATCGTGCAGCTGAATCTCGCCATCACGTCCGGCCGGTCGGGGAAGAAGGTGATGCGGCGGAAGCCTTCCGCCTCGCACTGCGTGAAATAGCCGTCGCGCGAGCGGTACAGGCCCGAGAGGTGGGTGTTGCGGTCGGGGTCGATGCGCACGACGGTTTCCAGCACGCAGGCATCGGGGAGCGGGCCGGCGATCGTCAGCCGGTCGTCGGCGACCACGTAACGCGTCGCGTCGAGTGCGGCGCCGTCGAGCGTCACGCTCAGCAACTGCAGTGCTTCACCGTCGAGCACCAGGGGGGCGTCCGCCACCGCCGGATTGCGTGTGCAGGCAAGCCGCGCCCGCACCTCGGCGTGGCCGTCGTGGATCGCGACGTGCAGATCGACCGAGTTGACCCGCCAGGCGGGCGGCGTGTAGTCCTTCAGGTACAGCGTGACGGGCGTTTCGGTGCGCATCGGGTCTCCGGCGGCAGACTGGGGTGGGTCAATATCGCACCCGCCCGTCAGGCGGGCGCGGGGGTCACACGCCCTGCTTGAGGCTCGCCTCGATGAACTGGTCGAGGTCGCCGTCGAGCACTTTCTGCGTGTTCGACGCCTCGACGTTGGTGCGCAGGTCCTTGATGCGCGACTGGTCGAGCACGTAGCTGCGGATCTGGTGGCCCCAGCCGACGTCGGACTTGCCCGCCTCGAGCTTGTCCTGCTCGGCCTGGCGCTTGCGCAGCTCGGCTTCGTACAGGCGCGACTTCAGCATCGACATCGCCTCGGCCTTGTTCTTGTGCTGCGAACGGTCGTTCTGGCACTGCACCACGATGTTGGTCGGCAGGTGCGTGATGCGCACCGCGGAGTCGGTCTTGTTGATGTGCTGGCCGCCGGCGCCGGACGCGCGGTAGGTGTCGATGCGCAGGTCGGCCGGGTTGATGTCGACCTCGATCGAGTCGTCGACCTCGGGATAGACGAACACGCTGGCGAACGAGGTGTGACGGCCGCCCGAGGAGTCGAACGGCGACTTGCGCACCAGGCGGTGGACGCCGGTCTCGGTGCGCAGGTAGCCGTAGGCGTAGTCGCCCTCGATCTTGATGCTGGCCGACTTGATGCCGGCGACGTCGCCCTCGGATTCTTCCAGCAGTTCGGCCTTGAAGCCCTTGCGCTCGGCGTACTTCAGGTATTGCCGCAGCAGCATCGACGCCCAGTCGCACGCCTCGGTGCCGCCGGCGCCGGCCTGGATGTCGAGGAAGCAGTTCGACGGGTCGGCGGGGTTGTTGAACATGCGGCGGAACTCGAGCTGCGCGACGTCCTTCTCGATGTTCCCGAGGTCGTCGCGCACCGCGACGAGGGTGTCGTCGTCGTTCTCGGCGCGCGCCATCTCGAACAATTCCCCGGCGTCCTTGAGCCCGGCCGCGACGCGGTCGAGCACCAGCACCACGTCTTCGAGCGCCTTGCGCTCGCGGCCGAGCGCCTGCGCCTTTTCCGGATCGTTCCAGAAATCGGGCGCTTCGGAGAGGCGGATGACTTCTTCTAGGCGGTCTTTCCTGACAGGGTAGTCAAAGAAACCCCCTGAGCTGGCCGGCGCGCGCGCCGAGGTCGGCGAGTCGGGATTCGATCTGGTTGAGGCTTTCGGCTTCCATGGCTGTGCTCGATGACTAGGCGGAAAAACCGCGCATTATAGCCCACGCGACGAGCATCCCCAGCCCGGTCGCGCCGATGCCGGCGATCGCGTGGCGCGCCATGTTCCAGCCGCCGATGAAGAGGATGAGCGCGGACTTGAAGGCGAGGTTGGAGAAGAACGCGAGCGTGACGACGTTGACCACCACCGCCGATGACAGCTTGTCGAGATTGAACAGGCGCAGGCTCGACAGGGTGATGGGGTCGACGTCGGTCAGGCCCGACACCAGCGCGACCGCGTAGAGGCCGCGCGCGCCGAGCCAGTCGGACAGCCAGGCGGCGGCCAGCAGCACGATCGCATACATGAGCCCGAATCCCAGGGCCGTGCGCAGCTCCGTGGGGTTGGCCATCGCCAGTGCCGGCAGTTCGCCTTGCGGGCGCAGCTGCCGGACGCCGTAAGCGGCGGCCAGCACGCCGGCGACGAGGCCGCCTGCCAGCACCGGCAGCAGGTGGACGAGCACCGAGGGGGCCAGCACGGCCGCCAGCACCCCCAGCCGCACCAGCACGACCAGATTGGCCAGCACGACGACGATGACGGCGATCGAGGTCATCGTGGCGCTGGCGCGCGCATGGCGGCTGAAGGCGAGGGTGGTCGCGGTCGACGACACCACGCCGCCGAGCAGGCCTACGGTCACGGCGCCCCGCCGCTGGCCGACCAGCCGCAAGGCGGCGTAGCCGGCCAGGCCGACGCCGGCGATCAGCACCACGATCCACCAGATCTGGTAGGGGTTGAGCGCGCCGAAGGGGCCGTAGTCGCGATTCGGCAGCAGCGGCAGGATGATCAGCGAGAGCACGGCGAACTGCAGCACCGACAGCAGGTCGCGGCGCGACAGGTGCTGGCTCAGGCCGCGCAGCTCCGGCTTGAAATAGAGCAGCATCGTGCTGGCGATGCCGAGCATCACCGCGAGCTGGATTTCGTCGTGCCACACCAGCACGCCGAGGCCGTAGCACAGCATCAGCGCCGCCACCGTCGTCGTGCCGGGGTCGCCGTCCTGCGCCGGCGACTGGAGGTAGGCCGCGATCATCATCGCGCCGACCAGCAGGAGACCGACCGCGACCATCCACGTCTCGCCGAGCGCCGCCGCCAGATGGGCGGACAGCACGCCGAACAGCGCGGTCAGGGCGAAGGTGCGCAGGCCGGCCTTGGCCGCCGGGTTGCGTTCGCGCTCGAATCCCATCAGGAGCCCGATGGCCATTGCGACGACGTAGCGCGGCAAGGGGGCGAGTTCGGGCGGCAGCCAGGTGATCAGGTCGTTCATCGTGGGGGGCGTCGGGTGAGTGTGCGGGACAAGGGCGGGGCGCCTGCTGATTCGCGTCGACTGGTAAATCCTAACCTTGGCTCCCCCCGGCGTCCGTGCCAGTATTCTGGCATGCGCATCGTGCGCTCGCATGGCCGATTGCGAAAATCCGCTTCTAAAGTACATATTAATATGCCGATGTATTAATATGGTGTCTCACGCTGGTAAGAGGGGAACGCTCATGCTGATCCGTCTGATTGCAACCATCCTGCTCGGCGCGCTGGCGATGTCCGCCGCGTGGGGGGAACCGAACGGCGCCAAGCTGTACGCGCGCAACTGCGCGGCCTGCCACGGCGCCAGAGGCACGGGCAGCATCGGCGTGCCGCTGGCGCTGCCCTCGTTCCAGGCCACGATCACCGACGACTACCTGCGCAAGACGATCCACCTGGGCCGTCCGGGGCGCGTCATGCCGACTTTCTCCAACCTGAGCGACGACGAGATCGACGCGATCGTCCGCTACGTGCGCTCCTGGTACAGCGGACCCGTGGTGACCTATTCGAACGCGCCGGTCAAGGGCGATCCCGCGCGCGGCAAGAAGCTCTTCGCGCAGAATTGCGCCGCCTGCCACGGGGCGAACGGCGAGGGGGCGAAGGGGACGGGCGTGACCTTCTCGCGCCCGCGCGACCTGCCGATCATGGCGCCCGCGCTGCACAACCCGGGCTTCCTCGCCGCCGCCCCCGACGCGATGATCAAGGCCACGCTGATGAAGGGGCGCGAAGGCACGCCGATGCGCTCCTTCCTGAAGCAGGGGCTGAAGGAAAGGGACATCGACGACATCGTCAGCTACGTGCGCAGCTTCGAGAAGCAGCCGCTCGCCGGCTCCGCCCAGCTGCTGCAGGCCGAGAGCCCGGTGATCGTGCGCGACTCGCCCTACGACCTGAAGACGACGGTCGAGAACGTCAAGACGGCGGTCACCACCAACAACTTCTTCTACGGGCGCGTGCAGACGCTCGAATACGGGCTGACCCAGCCCGAGAACGAGAACCCGAAGCAGGTCATCGTCTATTTCTGCAACATCAGCCTGCTCAACCAGGCGCTCGGGGTCGACCCGCGCGTCGGCATGTTCCTGCCGTGCCGCATCACCATCCTCGAGAAGCCCGACGGCAAGGTGCAGGTGATGTCGGTCAATCCCAAGGTGCTGAGCCAGCTGTTCAACAATTCCGAGCTGAACGAGTTGTGCGAGCAGATGAAGCAGAACTACACCAAGATCATGGAGGAGGCGACGCTATGAAGACCCTGATCCAGAAGCTGGCGGCCGCCGCGTTCGGCCTGCTGGTCATGGCGGCCCCCGCCGGCGCCGACGGTCTCATCATGGCGCGCATGAACCAGCCTTTCCCGGAGGCGATGGCGCTGCTGCAGAGCGCGATTTCCGCGCGCGGCTACACGATCACGCGGCTGCAGCAGGTGAACGAGAACCTGGCGCGGCGCGAGTACAAGAGCGACATGTACCGGGTCGTCTATTTCGGCAAGTTCGACGAGGTGAGGCGCGTCACGGCCGCGCATCCGGAGCTGATTCCCTTCCTGCCGCTCAACATCACGATCTTCGCCGAGGGCGACCAGGCGCTGCTGGTGTCGAGCCACCCGCGGACGCTCGAGGACTTCTTCCCGGACCCGGCGCTGAAGCCGATCTTCGATCACTGGGAGGCGGACATCGACGCCATCATGGACGAGCTGCGCGAGGGGGACGGTTCGGGCTCCTGATCGCGCGCGCGGCCGCTCACTCGATCACGGCGCCGAGCGCCTCGTCCTGCGCCGGCGCGTGCTTCGCCGGCGCGCGCAGCAGCAATACGAGCGGGATGGCCGCCAGCGTGATCCACATCATGAAGCGGAAATCCTGCAGGTAGGCCAGCGACGCGGCCTGCCGGGTGACTTCGCCGTTGAGCATGGCCAGGCCCCCGGGCGTGGCGAGGGCGTAGGCACCCGATTCGACGGCCGCCTGCAGCGGCAGGCTGAAGGGCGTGAGGTAGGCCGCGAGCGCCGCGTGGTTCGTCTGCGTGTGCTGCGACAGGAAGCTGATCACGACCGAGATGCCGATGCTGCTGCCGAGGTTGCGCATCAGGCTGAACAGCGCGGTGCCCTCGTTGCGGAAATGCGGCGCGAGGGTGGCGAAGGTGATGGTGGAGAGCGGCACGAAGATGAAGCCGAGCCCCAGCCCCTGCGTGATGCCGGTCTGCACGATGTCCCAGCGCGTGACGTCGAGGCTGAAGTGCGTCATCTCCCACAGCGAGACGCTCACGATCACGAGCCCGGCGAAGATCATGTAGCGCGGGTCGACCCGGCCCGACAGCCTGCCGACGGTGATCATGGCGATCATCGTGCCGACGCCGCGCGGCGCCAGCACCAGGCCCACGTCGATCACGGGATAGTTCATCAGGTACTGCAGGTAGGGCGGCAGCAGCGCCATCGTCGCGAGCAGGATGACGCCGACGACGAAGATGAACAGCAGGCCGATGCTGAAGTTGCGGTCGTGGAACAGCCCCGGCTCGATGAAGGGCGCCGGATGGGTGAACATGTGGGCGACGAAAAGATAGAGAAAGAGGCCGGCCAGGATCGCCTCGGCGACGATTTCCGGGTTGGCGAACCAGTCGAGCGTCTCGCCGCGATCCAGCATCATCTGCAGCATGCCGAGCCCCAGCCCCAGCATGGCGAATCCCATCAGGTCGAAGCGGCGCGCGCGGTCGATGGGCGTTTCCTGGATGTAGGTCACCAGCCCCAGCCAGGCGAGCAGGCCGAACGGCAGGTTGATGTAGAAGACCCAGCGCCAGTTGTAGTACTCGGTCAGCCAGCCGCCCAGCGTCGGTCCCAGAATCGGCCCCACCATGACGCCGACGCCCCACATCGCCATCGCCTTGCCGTGCTGCTCGCGCGGAAAGGTGTCGAGCAGCACCGATTGCGAGAGCGGCACCAGGCTGGCGCCGAACACCCCCTGCAGCAGGCGGAACACGACGATCTCCGGCAGGCTCTGCGCGGCGCCGCACAGCATCGACGTCACCGTGAAGCCGATGACCGACCAGATGAAGATGCGCCTGCGGCCGAAGCGCGCCGCAAGGAAGCCGGTCAGCGGCATGAAGATGGCCGCGGCCACGATGTAGGACGTCAGCACCCAGGCGATCTGGTCCTGGGTGGCGCCCATCGACCCCTGCATGTGCGGCAGCGCGACGTTGGCGATCGTGGTGTCGAGCGCCTGCATGATCGTCGCCAGCATCACCGAGAGGGTGATGAAGCCGCGATGGGCGACGGCCGGGGCGGACACGGCGGGCCGCATGGCGGGCCTAGAGCGCGCGCCCCAGCAGGCTGCGGCGATGGCCGGTGTCGATCTCGACCTCGGTGCTCAGCCCCGCCCGCAGCGGCGGGGCGTCCGCGGGGCCGTCGAGCCGGATGCGCACGGGCACGCGCTGGATGATCTTGACCCAGTTGCCGGTGGCGTTCTGCGCCGGGATCACCGAGAACTCGGAGCCCGTGGCCGGGCTCAGGCTGTCGACGACGCCGTGCCAGGTCACGCCCGGGTAGGTGTCGACGCGCACCGAGACCGGCTGGCCCGGGCGCACGTAGGTCAGGTCGGTTTCGGGAAAGTTGGCTTCGATCCAGGCGTTGTGCGTCGCCACCAGCGCGGTGACCGCCGCGCCCGCGCTCACGTACTGGCCCGGCTTGGGCATCTTGCCCACCGTTCCCGCGAACGGGGCACGCACCTCGGCATGCGCGAGATCGAGCTTCGCCTGCTCGAGTTCGGCCTGGGCGGCGAGATAGGCGGGATGCCGCGTGACGTCGCCCTCGACGCGGCCGGCGAGGCTTTCGCCGATGCGCTTCAGATCCTGTTCCAGCGCGCCGATCTGCTGCACGGCAAGCGTGGTGTCCTGGCGGGCGTCGTCATAGCGCGCGTTGGAGATGAAGTGCCGGGCGACGAGGTCGGCCTCGCGCTGCTGGTTGCGGTGGGCGAACGCGAGCCGCGTGCGGGCGAGCGCGATCTCCGCCTGCTTTTCGCGGTAGCTCGCCTGCAGCGCCGCGAGGTCGGTGCGCACCTGGGCGAGCTTGGCCTCGTCCTTGGCCACCGCGACCTGGAAGGGCGCGGGGTCGAGACGGAACAGCACCTGTCCCGCCTGCACCGTCTGGTTCTCGTGAACGCGAACTTCGAGAATCGCGCCCGACACCTCGGCGCTCACCGGGACCTTGTCCGCCTTGACGTAGGCATTGTCGGTGGACACGTAGCGGCCGCCTGCCAGATAGAAGCCGAGCCCCACGACGGCGGCGACCAGCGGCACGCCGACGAGGAGGAGGCGCCGCAGGCGGCGGCGGTTCGGCGCGGGAACGGGGGCATCGGGCGTATCGGGCGTATCGGGCGGGCTCATTGGGAAATTTCCTTGGTCGGGCGACGCGGGAGGGCGGCGAGGTTCGCGCGCATCGTCTTCAGGGCGGCGAGCACGGCGTCGGCCTGCGGCTTGGCGATGCCGGCCAGCGCGTCGCGGCGGATGGACGCCGTAACGGCCTCGATGGCGGCAAGTTCGGCCGTCGCGGCCGGCTTGAGAAACAGCTGATAGGCGCGGCGGTCGGCGGGGTCGGGGCGCCGCTCGACCAGTCCGGCGTCGGCGAGCTGGTCGATCAGGCGCGCCAGCGAAATCGGCTGGATTTCGAGCATGTCGGCCAGCTCCACCTGGCGCAGGCCTTCGTTGCGCGAGACGTAGATCAGCGCGCGCGCCTGCGCCAGCGTGAGCGCGCTGCCCTCCAGCCGCTGGCTGAAGGCCTGCCGCATCAGGCGCGAAACGTCGGCAAGCAGGAACCCCAGGCTCTCCTGTCGTGAACTCATATGCATTAAATATAATAAGGTAGGCTTATTATATGGGCGACCTGTCCCGACATCAATGCCACCGATGCTCGGACCCGGGCGGCTGGCTATCGTTCAGTGGAGCGTAGCGGGGGCGCGATCGGGGCGGGCGTCAACGCCGGTCGGCTACAGTGCCCACGTCGCCAGCTCCATCACGGCCCGCACGACGCCGGCGGCCGCCAGCGCCACGCCGATCGAGAGCGCGACCGAGTAGAGCGCGTCGCGCCGGCCGAGCAGCTTCAGCATCATGGCGAAGGTCGACACGCAGGGCACGTAGAAGGTCAGGAACACGAGGAAGGTGGCGATCTGGGTGGCATCGAGCACGCCGCCGAGCTCCTGCGTGCCCAGCGCCTGGAAGACCATCAGCAGCGACAGTTCCTTGCGCAGCACGCCGAACAGGATCGGCACGCCCAGCGCAATGGGCAGCCCCAGCCACCAGGCCGTCACCGGCGTGAGTGCCAGGTCGATCCAGCGGTCGGCACCGTAATGGCCCAGCAGCGCCAGCACCACGCTGCCGGCCACCAGCAGCGGCAGCACGATGGTGACGATGTCGCGGCTGCGCTCCCAGGTGTTGGCGAGCAGCGCGTGCAGCGTGGGCACCGCGTACGGCGGGATCTCCTGGATCATGCCGGGCGTGGTCTCGGGATAGCGCCGCCTCAGGAGCTTGCCGACCAGGCTGACGACGATGGGCGCCAGCATGAAGAGCGCGAACACGCCGAAGCCGCCCAGGTACTTGCCGCCGACCGCCAGCAGGATCGCCGAGCGTGCCGAGCAGGGGAGGAAGGTGATGAGGAGCGAAGCGACGGTGCGGTCGCGGCCGTGGGTGACCGCGGCGGTCGCCGCCAGCGCCGGCACGTTGCAGCCCAGGCCCATCAGGAAGGGCAGCGCCACGCCGCCGTGCAGCCCGAGCCGGTGGAAGCCGCGGTCGACCACGAAGGCGACGCGGTGCATGATCCCCGACTCCTCCAGCCAGACCAGCAGCAGCACCAGCGGGATCATGTAGGGGATGACGATGCCGGCGAGGCCGACGAAGCCGTCGAACACGGCGCGCGCGAGCACGCCCGCGAGGCTGGTCGGGTGCCACGGCTCGGCCCACGCGACCAGGCGCGCGACGGTGAGGCTGTCGAGCATCGCGCTGACCTCGAACACGAACAGCAGCACGAGGGCGAAGACGGCGAGCGTGCCGACGAAGCCCCAGCGCGGATGCAGGAACAGGTCGTCCGCCCAGCGCTGCCAGCGCGGCGGGGCCCCCTCCTGGCCGGGACGGCTCACCGTCTCGTACAGCATCGCCGCGCGGTGATGGCGGTCGGCGTGGATTTCCTCCGCCAGCGGCCGCGGCAGCGCGGCCCCGGCCGCGGCGCGCGCGGCGAGCAGGGCGGCGTGCTGCTCCGGGAAATGCGCCTGCAGTTCCTGCGCGAAGTAGCCGTCGTTCTCGGCCAGCTGCATCGTCAGCATGGCTTCCGGCACGTCGAACGCCGCGGCCACCGCCGGCTGCCGGGCGATGGCGGCGATGGGCCGCAGCTGCGCCTCGATATGGGCGCTGGGCGAAGGCGTCGGGCGCTGCGCATGCGCCGAGCGCGCCTCGCGCGCGGTGCGCACCACCGTCGAGAACAGGTCGGCGAGGCCGATGCCCATGTGGGCGACGGTCGGCACCACCGCCACGCCCAGCTTCGTCGCCAGCGCACGCACGTTGAGGAAGCGTCGCCGGCTGCGCGCCTCGTCCATGCGGTTGAGCGCGACGACCATCGGGCGCCCCAGCTGCATCAGTTCGAGGGCGAGTTCGATGTCGCGTTCGAGCGAGGTGGCGTCCATCACCAGCAGCAGGACGTCGGGCGCGGCGAACGCGCTCTCGGGCTGGTGCGCCTCGTGGCGCGCGATGGCGGGCCAGCGGTCGCCCCACAGCAGGTACTTGAGCGTGATGCAGCCGTCGGGATCGAGGTCGTGCAGGCCGTCGATGGCGGGCAGGGCGACCAGGGAGATCTGGTCGATCCCCACCTCGACGAGGCTCTCCTCGTAGGCGGGGCCGACGCCGGCGAGGCGTTCGTGGTGCGTGGCGGTGCTCGCGGCCGCGCGGAAGATGCTGCGCTTGCCGCTTCCGGGACGCCCGACGATCGCCACGCGCGGCCGCCGCGCCCCGCGCAGTCCCGGACCGTGGAGGGGGAAGGCGTGCGCGGGCGAAGTCATGGGGCCAAGTGTCTCACATCGGCGCCGCTTTTCGACGCGCGGGGCGCCGTCCCGCCTGCGTGTCTCAGGCGACCTTCACGTCGATCCGGCGCGGCTGCGCGTGTTCGGCCTTGGGGATGCGCAGCTTCAGCACGCCCTGGTTGAATTCGGCGCTGACCTTGTCGGCGTCGAGTTCCTTGGACAGGGTGAAGACGCGGCGGTAGCGCGGCAGGCTCACCTCGGCGTGCGAGGCTTCCATGCCTTCCGGCACGTCGAGGACGACCTCGCCCTCGATGGTGAGCGTCTCGGCCTCGATCTGCAGGCTGAGGCGGTCCTTGGGGACGCCCGGCAGGTCGGCGTAGAGCGTGATGCCGCCGGCATCCTCGACGACGTCGACGGGCGGCAGCAGGGCGGCTTCCGGACGCGGGCTGTCGGTGCGCTTCTCGGGGGTGGCGTGTGCGTTCATGCGTTCCTCCTTACTGAATGGCGATGCGGCGGGGCTGCGCGGCTTCCTTGCGGGCGATGCCGATGTGCAGCACGCCGTCGCGGTAGCTGGCCCTGGCGGCGTTGGCATCGACGTCGTCCGGCAGCGTCACGACGCGGCGGAAGCGGCCGGCGTAGCGTTCGTCGATGTGCACCGAAGCCTTCTCGGGGACGGCCTCCGGCTTGCGCTCGCCGGCGATCGTGAGCACGCCCTTCTCGATCTGCACCTCGAGGCTGGCGGGGTCGATGCCGGGGGCGAACGCGTAGACGTCGACCGACTTCGGCGTGCCGCCGACGTTCAGCGCGGGAAAACCGCGGGTGAGTCCGCGGATGCTGGGGGAAATGTCGAACGCCTGCTGCATTTCGCGCTGCAGGCGGTCCAGGTCCGCGAACATTTCGCGGGGAAACAGCGAGCGGTAAAGCATGGTCGTGATCTCCTTTTCGGATGGGTCGGGCCGCGCATGCGCCCCTGTCGTCGAATCTTGGGATGAGCGTGTAATGTTCAAGTACTTGAAAGCGTCGCGCCCGCCCGCACCTGCGTCGCGACAACTGCCGTTCACACGCCCCGAGCAAGGATTGCGCATGGAATTCAAGGACTATTACCAGACGCTCGGCGTGGCCCGTGACGCCACCGCCGACGACATCAAGAAGGCCTTCCGCAAGCTCGCGCGCAAGTACCATCCGGACATCTCCAGGGAGGCCGACGCGGAGGCGCGCATGAAGGAGGTCAACGAGGCGTATGCCGTGCTGTCCGACCCCGAGAAGCGCGCCGCCTACGACCAGGTCGGCCAGGGCTACCGGCCGGGCCAGGAGTTCCGCCCGCCGCCCGATTGGGACGCCGGCTTCGAGTTCTCCGGCCATGGCTACTCGCCGCACGAAGCGGCGGATTTCTCGGACTTCTTCGCCGAGCTGTTCGGCCGCATGGGCGGCGCGCGCGGGGGCGGATTCCACGCCCGGGGCGGGGCATACGCGGCGCGCGGCGAGGATCACCATGCGCGCGTCCAGCTCGACATCGAGGATGCCTTCACCGGCGCGACGCGCCAGATCACGCTGCGCGCGCCGGAGACGGACGCCCGCGGGCACGTGACGCTGCGCGCGCGGACCCTGAACGTGAAGGTGCCGAAGGGCGTGCGCGAGGGCCAGGTGATCCGGCTGGCGGGGCAGGGCGCATCCGGCGCCGGCGGCGCGCCGGCCGGCGACCTGCTGCTGGAAGTCCACTTCAGGCCGCATCCGCGCCTGCGCGCCGAGGGGCGCGACCTTCGCTTGACGTTGCCGGTGGCACCGTGGGAAGCGGCGCTGGGCGCAGTGGTGGCCGTCGACCTGCCCGGCGGCGCGGTCAAGGTGCGCATTCCCGAAGGGGCGCAGAGCGGCCGGCAACTTCGCGTGCGCGGCAAGGGCATCCCCGGCGAGCCGCCCGGCGACCTCCTGCTCAGCATCGAGGTCGTGCTGCCGCCGGCCGACACGCCGCGCGCACGGGCGCTCTACGAGACCATGGCACGCGAACTGGCCTTCGATCCGCGCGGGAGGGGCTGAACATGATCGAACACGACGTCCTCATCGGCAGCCTGATGGAAGACTCCTGGCTGACCCTGGAACAGGTGGCCGCCGCCTGCGTGGTGGAGCCGGACTGGCTGCTGCGGCACATCGAGGCCGGCCTTTTTCCGCACGCCGAGAGCGTGGCAGGGGTGTGGCGCTTTTCCGGCGAGGCGCTGCTGCGCGCGCGCCGCATGCGCCAGCTGGAGCGGGACTTCGACGCCGTCCCGGAACTTGCCGCGCTGGTGGCCGACCTGCTCGACGAAATGGATCGCCTGCGGGCGCGGTTGCGGGGGCTCGGCGCGGACTGAGCGCCGCGGGCCGTGACCGCGGGCACGGGCTTATTTTTTCGCCAATCGTTATGTAGTATTGGGTAATAACGCGCCCTCCCCACCCCGACAAGCCGATGAAGCCCGCCGCCGACCGACCGAAAGCCGCACCGCTCCGCATCGAGCGCGGCCGCCGCTGGGACCACCTCGACCTGCTCGCGCGCATCGACGCCAGCGGCTCGATCTCGGCCGCGGCGCAGGCCATGGGCATGAGCTACAAGGCGGCCTGGCAGGCGGTCGAGGCGATGAACAACCTGTCGGAGCAGCCGCTGGTCGAGCGCCAGGCCGGCGGCCAGCGGGGCTGCGGCACGCGCCTCACGGAATACGGCCGGCGCGTCGTCGCCGCCTGCCAGGGCCTGGAGCAGGAACGCCAGCGGGTGCTGGCGCAGCTCGACCGCGTGAGCGGCGATTTCGACGCGTACTACCGCGTCATCAGGCGATTCGACTTGCAGACGAGTGCGCGCAACCAGTTCCTCGGCCGGGTGCAATCGGTGAAGAAGGGCGCCGTCAACGCCGAGGTCCTCCTCGACATCGGCGGCGGCGATGCGCTCGTCGCCATCATCACCAACGACAGCGTCGACCACCTCGCGCTCGGCCCCGGCGTCGAGGCCTACGCGCTCGTCAAGGCGCCGTGGGTCATCCTCACCACCGACGACGGACTCAGGACCAGCGCGCGCAACCGCCTGTGCGGCGTCGTCGTGCGCTGCCAGGAAGGCGCGGTCAACGCCGAGGTCGTCGTCGAGCTGCCCGGCGGCAAGCTCGTCACCGCGATCGTCACGAACGACAGCGTCCGTTCCCTCGGCCTCGAAGCCGGCGCGCGCGCCTGCGCCCTGATCAAGGCCTCGCACATCATCCTCGCCGTCGCGCCGTGAAAGGAGCTCGCGTGAAAACCGTACGAAGTGCCGTCCTCGCCGCCCTCTGCCTGCTCGCCCTGCGCGCCGAAGCCGGCGAGGTGCGCGTCGCCGTCGCCGCCAATTTCGCCGCGCCGATGAAGGAGATCGCGGCGATGTTCCAGGCCGATACCGGCCACACCGTGCAGGCGAGCTTCGGCTCGACCGGCAAGTTCTACGCGCAGATCAGGAACGGCGCGCCGTACGACGTCTTCCTCGCGGCCGACGACGAGACGCCGCGCCGCCTCGGCAGCGAGGGCTACGCCGAGGCGGCGAGCGAATTCACCTACGCCCAGGGCACGCTCGTGCTGTGGAGCCGGAACCCCGGCACCGTCGACGCCAGGGGCGAGGTCCTGAAGGGCCGCTTCGGCAAGCTTGCGATCGCCAACCCCAGGCTCGCCCCCTACGGACGCGCCGCGCAGGAAGCGCTGCAGAAGCTGGGCCTGTGGGACGCCGTTCAAAATCGCCTCGTGATGGGCGAGAACATCGGCCAGACCCTGCAGTTCGTCGCCACCGGCGCCGCCGACCTCGGCTTCGTCGCGCTGTCGCAGACGCTGAAGGACGGCAAGCCGGCCGGCGGCTCGTCCTCGGTCGTGCCGCAGGCCCTCTACGCCCCGATCCGCCAGGACGCGGTCGTCCTGGCGAAGCCGCAGGACAAGGCCGCCGCCGACGCCTTCGTCGCCTACCTCAAGGGGAAGAAAGCGCACGGCGTGATCCGGTCCTACGGCTACGCGCTGCCCTGAGCCCGCCATGAGCCCCGAAGACCTGCAGGCCATCTGGCTCACGCTCAGGCTGGCCGCGATCACCACGGCGATCCTGCTCGTCATCGCCACGCCGCTGGCGTGGTGGCTGGCGCACACCCGTTCGTTCTGGAAGGGACCCGTGGGCGCGCTGGTCAACTTGCCGCTGGTGCTGCCGCCCACCGTGCTCGGCTTCTACCTGCTGCTGTGGATGGGGCCCGACGGTCCGATCGGGCACCTGACCGACGCGCTCGGTTTCGGGCGCTTGCCGTTCACGTTCTGGGGGATCGTGGTCGGCTCGGTGCTGTTCTCGCTGCCGTTCGCGGTGCAGCCGATCCAGAATGCCTTCGAGGCGATCGGCACGCGTCCGCTGGAAGCGGCCGCCACGCTGCGCGCCGGCTTCGTCGACCGCTTCTTCAGCGTCGCCGTGCCGCTTGCCCGCCCCGGTTTCCTGACCGCCGTCGTGCTCGCATTCGCCCACACCGTCGGCGAATTCGGCGTGGTGCTGATGCTGGGCGGCAATATCCCGGGCGAGACGCTGGTCGCGTCGGTCGCCATCTACAACCGCGTCGAGGCGCTCGAATACGGTCCCGCCCAGGCGCTCGCCGCCACCATGGTCGCGTTCTCGTTCGTGACGCTGCTGAGCCTCAACTGGCTGGGGCGGAAGCGCGCATGAGCATCCGCGCCGAATTCCGCCTCGGGCGCGGCGAGTTCACGCTCGACGTCGCGCTCGATTTGCCGGGGCGTGGCGTCACCGCGCTGTTCGGCCCGTCCGGTTCGGGCAAGACCACGTTGCTGCGCCTGATCGCCGGCCTCGACCGCGCGCCGGGCCGCCTCGAAGTGAACGGCGAGGCGTGGCAGGACGACGCGAACAAGGTGTTCCTGCCCACCCACCGGCGCGCGCTCGGCTACGTGTTCCAGGACGCCAACCTGTTTCCGCACCTGAGCGCGCGGCGCAACCTCGAGTACGGCATGAAGCGCGTGCCGCCCGCGGCGCGGCGCGTCGACGTCGAGCGCGCCGTCGCGCTGCTCGGCATCGGTCACCTGCTCGAACGCAAGCCGGACCGCCTGTCGGGCGGCGAGCGCCAGCGCGTCGCCATCGCCCGCGCGCTCGCCACCAGTCCGCGCGTGCTGCTGATGGACGAACCGCTCGCGGCGCTCGACCACGCGCGCAAGCAGGAAATCCTGCCTTACCTCGAGCGCCTGCACGACGAGCTGGAGATTCCCATCCTCTACGTCAGCCACGCGCCCGACGAGGTCGCCCGGCTGGCCGACCACATCGTCGCGATCGAGGACGGCCGCGTCGCCGCGCAAGGCCCGCTCGGGGAAACCCTGGCGCGCCTCGACCTGCCGATCCGCCTCGGCGAGGATGCGGGCGTCGTGCTGGAGGGGACGATCGCCGAAATCGACGGCATCTGGCACCTCGCGCGCGTCGCCACCGCCGGCGGCGACCTGTGGGTGCGCGACAGCGGCCTGCCCGTCGGCCGGCGCGTGCGCGTGCGCATCCTCGCGCGCGACATCAGCCTTGCCCTCGAAGCGCACGGCGACAGCAGCATCCTCAACCTGCTGCCGGCGACCGTCGCCCAGATCGCCGACGATGCCCACCCCGCGCTCGCGCTCGTCCGGCTCGACGCCGGCGGCGCGCCGCTCGTCGCCCGCATCACGCGGCGCTCGGCGGCGAAGCTCGAACTGCACCCGGGGCAGGCGGTGTGGGCGCAGATCAAGGCCGTGGCGCTGATCGGCTGAGCACGCCTCAGCGGTCGCTCAGCACGTCGGCGAACGTTTGCGGCGACAGCGTCCGCGCCTGCGCGAACCCGCCGACGAAGCGGATCGAATCGGGCCTGATGACGAACAGCGAAAAGTCGGCGAAGCCGAACAGGTCCTCGCTCTGCGGAAAGCGGGCTAGGTAGGCGGCCTTGGCCACCGCGTGGTCTTCGGTTCCGCCTGCGTATTGTGCTGCGCGGCCCAGCACCGTGATCCGCGCCAGCGCCTGGGCGGGAACGTCGGGCGAGCGCGGCGCGACGACCAGCAGGCTGACCTGCGGGCTCGCCAGCATGTCCTGGGTGTGGGCCGCGAGCTTGCTGACGTGGATCACGAAGCCCGAGACGTCGGGCAGCATCGCGAAGGGCACCATCGACACGTACGGCTGGCCTGCATGCAGGGTGCCCAGCGCGGCGACCTCCTGGGTTCGCAGCAGGTCGCGGAGCGTCTGGGCGTGGGCGGGATTCATCGGTGGCGTGTAAATGGTGTCGAGCGATGTGAGCCGCGCCGGTCCGCCTTCGGAGACCGGACGTGAAAATGGCCATGATCCTTGAAGAATCATGGCCATTCGTGGACCACCAGGGATCGAAATCTGGTGGAGCCGGCGGGAATCGAACCCGCGTCCGCAAGCCCTCTACAGTAAGTTCTACATACTTAGTCCGGTGATTTGGGTTTTAACCCGGTGCGCGCCCGCCGAACAGGCTCGCCTCAGGCGAGTGGCCTTGATTTAACGCCGGCCCAAGCCACCCGGGACGGCGCGATCCTGCTGAAGTGACTCTGCTGCCGGTTTTACCCGGCCCAGCCCGCAGGCTGACTGGTGCAGAGTCTGGCGCAATTAAGCGGCCAGAGCGTAGTTTTCGTCGTTGGCGACTATTACTTTTTCGGTTGGATTTACGAGGTCATCCGACCCTCGGTATGCCCTTATCTGCTTTGCGACCCACGTCGAAGCCAGGTCGGCCCCATGTGTTGCTGCAGCAAGTGTACCGCATAGAGGACGCCCGCGCGGGAAAGTTCCGGCGTCAGGGGAAATTTGTGCAGCCGGGCTTCAGTGCCGGAACGGGAAGGGGTCGTGGGCGAGGGCCACCGCGACGATATAGCCGAACACCAGCAGGGCGCCGATCCAGGCGGCGACGCGCACGCCCTTGGTCCGGCCGCGCTTGAGGGCGACGGTGCCGAGCACGATGTAGGCGAGCAGCCCGAAGAACTTGGCCGTGAGCCAGCCGTCGACGAGGGGGTACTGGCCCAGCATGACGGCGAGCCCGAGCCCGCTGGCAAGCAGCAGGGTGTCGTTGACGTGCGGGACGACGCGCACCCAGCGCGCCTGCAGCCGTGCGGATCCGGTCATCATCCAGACGCCGCGCAGGACGAACAGCGTCAGCGTGATGCCGATCGTCGTGAGGTGGACGTGCTTGACGAGGCTGTAGGGCATGCTCAGGCGGCGAGGTAGGCGAGGGTGTCGAGCGGGTGGCGGATTTCCGCGTGGGCGCCCCAGGTATGCGGCGCGTCGTCGGCATCGAGATAGCCCCAGGCGGCGACCAGGGCGGGCATGGCGGCGGCGGTGGCGGCCTGGATGTCGCGCTCGGCGTCGCCCAGGTACAGGCACTGCGACGGCGCCGCGCCGCACAGCTCGGCGGCGACCAGCATGGGCGCCGGGTGCGGCTTGGGCTGCGGGCAGGTGTCGCCGGAGACGATGCAGGCCGCGCGCTCGGCGAGGTCGAGGATGGACAGGAGCGGCTCGGTGAAGCGCGCCGGCTTGTTGGTGACCACGCCCCATTTCAGGCCGCGCGTCTCGAGCGCGTCGAGCAGGTCGAGGATGCCGGGAAAGGGCTTCGAATGGCGGCAGATGTTGGCGGCATAGAGTTCGAGGAACTCCTCGCGCATCGCCGGAAAGCGCGCGTCGTCCGGATGCAGGCCGAAGCCGAGGCCGAGCAGGCCGCGCGCGCCGTGCGAGGCCTGCGGGCGGATGACTTCGTCGGCGAGCGGCGCCAGGCCGTGGCGCGTGCGCTGCAGGTTGAGTGCGTGGCCAAGGTCGGGGGCAGTGTCGATCAGGGTGCCGTCGAGATCGAACAGCACCGCGCGGATGGTCTCAAGTCTCACTTTTGCGGGTCGCCAGCAGGTAGTTGACGTCGGTGTCCGCCTCCAGCCTGTACACCTTGGTCAGCGGGTTGTAGGTCATGCCGGTCAGTTCCTCGGTGTCGAGCCCGGCCTCGCGCGCCATGCGGGCGAGTTCGGCCGGCTGGATGAACTTGGCGTAGTCGTGGGTGCCGCGCGGCAGCAGCTTGAGGACGTACTCGGCGCCGATGATGGCGAACAGATAGCTCTTGGCGTTGCGGTTGAGCGTCGAGAAGAACACCCGGCCGCCCGGCTTGACCAGCTTCGCACAGGCCGCGACGACCGAGGCCGGGTCCGGCACGTGCTCGAGCATCTCCATGCAGGTGACGACGTCGAATTCGCCGGCGTGCTGCGCGGCGTAGTCCTCGGCGGAGATCAACTGGTAGTCGACCTGCTTGCCCGATTCGTACAGATGCAGCTTGGCGACCTTGAGCGCCTTCTCCGACAGGTCGATGCCGCTGACCGTGGCGCCGGCGCCGGCCATCGCCTCGGCGAGGATGCCGCCGCCGCAGCCGACGTCGAGCACCTTCCTGCCGGCGAGCGGCGCGAGCTTGTCGATCCACTTCAGGCGCAGCGGATTGATCTCGTGCAGCGGCCGGAACTCGGAGTTCGGATCCCACCAGCGGTGGGCGAGTTCGGAAAACTTGGCGATTTCGGCGGCGTCGACGTTGCTCATGGCGGGCCTCAGGTGGAAAGTTTGCCGCGCCAGTAGGCGGCGCGGGCGGTCAGGTCGTCGATGTCGAGATGGACCAGACGGCGTTCATTGAGTTTCAGCTGGCCGTCGACCCAGACGTGGGTGACGTGCTCGCGTCCCGCAACGTAAACCAGGTGCGAGACGGGGTCAAACAGCGGCTGGGCGGCGAGCGGGCGCAGGTCGACCGCGACGAGGTCGGCACGCTTGCCCGGCGCGATGCTGCCGATATGGTCGTCGAGGTTGAGCGCGCGGGCGGCATCGAGCGTCGCCATCCGCAGGGCCGCGGCGGCGGGCAGCGCGGCGGCGTCGCCGCTGATGCCCTTGGCAAGCAGGGCGGCCAGGCGCATTTCGGCGAACAGGTCGAGGCGGTTGTTGCTGGCCGCGCCGTCGGTGCCGAGGCCGACGTTGACGCCGGCGCGGACCAGATCGGCGATCGGCGCGAGGCCGGAGGCGAGCTTCAGGTTGGACGCCGGGCAGTGCGCGACGTGGCAGCCGTGCGCGGCGAGCGATTCGATCTCGGCCTCGTTGACGTGCACCGCGTGCACCCCGATGAAGTTCGGCCCCAGCAGCCCCAGCCGCGCCAGCCGCTCCAGCGGCCGCACGCCATGCTGGGCGAGACTGTCCTGGATTTCGCCGGCCGTTTCGTGGACGTGGGTGTGGATCGGCAGGCCCAGCTGCTCGGCCAGCGTATTGATGCGGGTGAAGGTGGCGTCGCCGATGGTGTAGGGCGCATGGGGCGCGAAGGCGAAGGACAGCAGCGGCTCCTCCTTCAGTTCGTCGCGCACGGCGAGGCCCTTCGTCAGGTAGTCGTCGGCGTCCGCGGCATAGGCGCTGGGAAATTCGAGGACGATCATGCCCAGCGTGGCGCGCATGCCTGCCTGCAGGAAGGCTTCGCCCGCGGCCTGCGGGTGGAAGTACATGTCGTTGCAGGCGGTGATGCCGCCGGACAGCATCTCGGCGGCGGCGAGCAGCGTGCCGTCGAATACGAAGGCCTCCGAGACGTGCTGCTTCTCCGCCGGCCAGATGCGGTCCCGCAACCAGGACATCAGCGGAAGGTCGTCGGCGAAGCCGCGCAGCAGCGACATGGCGGCGTGGCCGTGCAGGTTCACCAGCCCCGGTATCAGCGCGTGCCCCGGCAGGGTGACGGTCTGCGCGGCGGCGTAGCGGGCCCGCGCCGCGTCGGCCGGCAGCACGTCGAGAATGCGGCCGTCGCGCACCGCGACGGCATGGTCGGTCAGCGCCCCCTCGGCTTCGACGGGCACCACCCAGCGTGGCAGGAGGAGGAGATCGGCGGGGGCGTTCATGGTGGCCCGCATTCTCACTGTTTGGGCCGCGCTTGGCAAAGGCCGCCGCGTCACGGCGCCGCCATCGGCGCGCGGCGTGCGGCAATTTGCCGCATTTTTCGCCGCGCCGGCCGATGCTAGCATCGCTCAAAAGATGCATTGCTGATACCTGAATAATAAAGGGAGCGAAATTGAGCGTGTTTCGATACGGCGCGTGGGCGGCGTCGCTGGCACTGCCCGTGCTCGTGCAGGCGCAGGCCGTCGCGGGCGGACCGGATTCGTCGCCGATGGCGCATGCCATGCACGGGCCTGCGCTCGCCGTGGGGGCGACGCTCGACGGACGCGGCAGGCTGTGGCTGGCGCGGGTCGAGGACGGCCATCTGCTGGTCGCCCGCTCGGACGACGGGGGCGCGAGCTTTTCCGCACCGGTCAGCGTCAATCGCGAGCCTGAGACGATTTCCGCCGAAGGGGAGAACCGCCCCAAGATCGCGGTCGCGCGCGACGGCACGGTGCTGCTCAGCTGGAGCCAGGCGCTGCCGCAGCGGTTCACCGGCAACGTCCGCTTCGCGCGTTCCACCGACGACGGCCGCAGCTTCTCGGCGCCGGTCACGCTGAACGACGACCGCCGCATCGGGGGCCACAGCTTCGACTCGCTGGCGATCGACGGCGCGGGCGGGGTGGCGGTGGCGTGGCTCGACGGCCGCGACCGCGATGCCGCGAAGGAGCAGGGCGGCGCGTTCGACGGTTCGTCGGTCTATTTCGCGCGCTCGTCCGACAACGGCGCCCATTTCGACGCCAATCGCCGGCTCGCCGCGCACACCTGCCAGTGCTGCCGCACGGCGCTGGCGTGGACAGCCGACGGGCCAGTGGCGTTGTGGCGCAACCTCTATGGCCGCAACACCCGCGACTTCGCGCTCGCCGACCTCGATACGGGACGGCAGCGCCGCGCCACCGACGACGCGTGGCAGATCGACGCCTGCCCCCACCACGGCGGCGGGCTCGCGGTGGACGGCCGCGGTGCCCTGCACCTGGTGTGGTTCACCCAGGGAAGGACGCGCCAGGGCCTGTTCTACAAGCGCATCGCCGAAGGGCGTGAATCCGTGCCGATGGCGCTGGGCGACCCGGCGGCGCAGGCGGGACATGCGGCCGTGGCGGCGGCGGCCGACACGGTGCTGATCGCCTGGCGCGAATTCGACGGGCGCGCCTATGTCGTGCAGGCCATCCATTCGACCGACGGCGGGGCCTCGTGGAGCGCGCCGCGGCGTCTGGCGGAATCGGCCGGCGCGGCCGACTATCCGCTGCCGCTGACCGACGGCCGGCGCATGCTGGTGGTGTGGAACAGCGCCGCCGAGGGGGTGCGCGTCCTTCCGCTCGAGCCGGGGCCGGCGAAATGATCGCGCGCATCCTGCTCGCGATCATGGCGGCGCTGGCGTGCTCGGGCGTGGCCCGCGCGGGCGAGCCGGCGCCGTTCACGGCGGACAGCCTGGAACGGATCGAGGCGCGCTACGCCGGCCGGCCGTTCATCCTCAGCCTGTGGTCGGTCAACGAGTGCAGCTACTGCATCGCCGAGCTGACCCTGTTCGGCAAGTTCGCGCGGACGCACCGAGGGCTGCCGCTGGTGCTGGTGGCGGCGGATTCGCCCGCCTACGTGCCCGCCATGCGGCAAACCCTGGAGCGGCTCGGGCTCGCCGGCGTCGACGCCTGGGTGTTCGACGATCCCATCCCGGAGCGGCTGCGCCATGCCATCGACCCGGCGTGGTACGGCGAGCTGCCGCGCACCTACCTCTACGACGCCCGGCACCGGCGCCAGGCGGTCGTCGGCGAACTGGGCGAGCGGCGCCTGCGGGCGTGGCTCAGGGAGCAGCGGCTCGATCACTGACTTCAAACAAACGTACGGAGAACCCATGAAGCTCAACCCCATTCCGCTCGCGCTGGCGGGCGTCCTGTTTGCGCCCGCCGCGTGGTCGGCCGATTCCGGCGAATCGGCGCTGCCGGAAATGACCGTGACCGGCACCCGCGAAGGCGAACTCCTGAGCGAGACGCCGGCGACGGTCGACGTCGTCAAGGACCGGACCCTTCGCGAGACCCGCCCCACCCACCCGAAGGACGTGCTCAACCAGGTGCCCGGCGTGTGGATCAGCAATCTGTCGGGCGAGGGCCACTCCACGGCGATCCGCCAGCCGCTGACGACCAGCCCGGTGTATCTCTATCTGGAGGACGGCATCCCGACGCGCTCCACGGGCTTCTTCAACCACAACGCGCTGTACGAGATCAACGTGCCGCAGGCGGGCGGGATCGAGGTCATGAAGGGGCCGGGCAGCGCCCTCTATGGCTCGGACGCGATCGGCGGCACGATCAACGTGCTGACCCGCACGCCGCCGAAGTCGGCCGAGTTCGAAGCGAGCGCGGAGGCGGGCGCGTTCGGCTGGAAGCGCGCCCTGATGAGCGGCGGCAATGCGAAGGGCGACGACGCCTGGCGCGCCAGCCTCAATCTGACGCATACGGACGGCTGGCAGGATGATGCCGGCTACGACCGCCAGACCGGCACGACGCGCTGGGACCGCGCCCTCGGCGACGACGCGCTGCTGAAGACGGTGCTGTCGTTCTCGAAGGTCGACCAGCAGCACGTCGGCAAGCTGAGCGCGGGCGAGTTCGCCGCCACGCCGCGCGCCAACAACGTCCCGTTCTCCTATCGCCAGGTCGACGCCCTGCGCCTGTCGACCGCATACGAGCGGGAGACCGCCGATACGCTGATCTCGATCACGCCCTACTTCCGTGACGACAGCATGGAGATCATTCCGAACTGGAGCGTCAGCTACGATCCCAGCCGCTACGTCACGCAGAACCGCTCCTTCGGCTTCCTCAGCAAGTACCGGCGCGACTTCCAGCCCTTGCGGGCGCGCCTCATCGTGGGGCTGGATTTCGACTACAGCCCGGGCTCGCGCGACGAGGATTCGATCCGCCTCGACAAGCTGGCCAACGCCTACGGCGGAACGAGCTACAGCCTCAATACCGGCGTCGCGCCGGTCAAGATCTACGAATACGACGTCAACTACCGCGGCATTTCGCCCTACGTCCACGGCGAGGCCTCGCTCACCGAACGGCTGCGCGTGACTGCCGGCCTGCGCTACGACGACATGCAGTACGACTACACGAACCGCTTCAACAACGGCGTGGCCGGGGCGACCCAGGGCGCGCCCGGACCCTATCCCGCAAGCGGATGGTACGGCCACGTCGCCAGCACCACCGTCGGCTACAGCCACTGGGGGCCCAAGCTGGGGGCAACCTACGCCTTCAGCGACGCGCTGAGCGGCTTCGCCTCGTACAGCAATTCCTTCCGCGCCCCGTCCGAAGGCCAGGTCTTCCGCGGCAGCCGCGAATCCACCGCGCCCAAGGCGCAGGCCGCGGCGGAATCGCTGCTCGACCTGCGGCCGGTGGTCGTCGACAACCTGGAACTCGGCCTGCGCGGCAAATCCGGCCGGGGACTGCGCTACGAGGCGTCCGTCTATCACATGACCAAGCGCGACGACATCGTCAGCTACATCGACCCCGTTACCCAAGGACGAACGGTGGTCAACGCCGGCAAGACCCTGCACCGCGGCATCGAGCTGGGGCTGGGTGCACCGCTGGCACGCGACTGGCAGCTCGACGTCAGCCTGTCGTATGCCCGGCATACCTACGAAGAGTGGGTCGCGGCGGTAAACGGCCAGAATATCGACTACAGCGGCAAGGAAATGGAGGCCGCTCCGCGCGTGATCGCCAACACTCGCCTGACCTACGCCCCCGGCTATCTCAACGGTGGCCGCGTGCAGCTGGAATGGTTCAGGCTCGGCAGCTACTGGCTGGATGCCGCCAACACCGGCAAGTACGGCGGCCACGACCTGGTCAACCTGCGTGCCAACTATCCGTTCGGCAAGGGCATGGAAGTGTTCGGCAGCATCAGCAACCTGTTCGACAAGCGCTACGCGGAGACCGCGGACGGCACCGGCGCCGCGCCGACCTATACCGCCGGCCTGCCGCGCCTCGCGATCCTCGGGCTGCAGGCCAAATGGTGAGCGCGGCGGGCGGCGCAGGCGCATGAACGGCTGGCCGCGGCGCTGGGGCGGGCAACGCGCGGCCGTCCTGCTGGCGGTGCTGGCCGCCCATGGCGGCGTACTCGCCGGCCTCTGGCACGGGCGCGCGGTTGCGCCCCGGCCGGCGGCGGCGACGCTGTTCGTGAGTGTCGTCGGCCCGTCGCCCCGGCCCGTTCAGCCCGCGCGCGTTCCGCCGCCACCCCGTGAGCCGGCGAGACAGGCGACGCGGCTGCCCGGGCCGGGGCCGCGCGTGGTCGCGGCGCAAGCGCCGGCGGAAGCGCCGCCCGAGACGCCGGCGCCCGCGTCGCAGCCCGCGTCACAGCCCGCGCCGTCGCCGGCACCGGCGCGCGCGTCGACGCCGCCGTCACCGGCGCCGGTGCCCGCGCCGCCCCGGCCTGAAGGGCCCGTGGCGCTGGAATCGGACCTGGCCGTGGCCTGCCCGGAGCGCACGCCGCCGGCCTATCCGCCGCTCGCGCGCCGGCTGGGCGAAACCGGCAAGGTCGTCCTGCGCGTCGAGCTCGACGAAAGCGGACGCGTGAGCGCGGCGCAGGTACTGGCCGGCAGCGGCTCCGCCCGGCTCGACGCCGCTGCGCTCGCGGCGGTCAGAACCTGGCGGTGCCAGCCGGCGCGGCGCGACGGGCAGGCGGTCCGCGCGGTCGCGACGCAGCCATTCAATTTCACCCTGGAGGGATCCTGAGCATGGACAACACCCTGGGCTTCGCCCACTTCCTCTCGCACAGCGACGCGCTCGGGCGCATCGTCCTCGTGCTGCTGCTCGCGCTCTCGGTGGCGAGCTGGTACCTGATCGTGACCAAGGCGCTGGCGAACCACCGGGCCGGGCGTCGCGCCGAGACGTTCCTCAGGCAGTTCTGGGCGGCCGATTCCCTGCAGGACATCGCCGCGGCACTGCGCCAGCGGCCGGCGGACAACGCGTTCGCCGAGCTGGCGCAGGCGGCGCTCGACGCCGCCCACGAGCACCACCAGCATGGCGTCCAGAAGCTGGCCGCGGCGGGCGGGCTGGGCGAATTCCTCACCCGCCTCCTGCGCAACGGCATCGACCAGGAAGCGATGCGCGTCGAGCGCGGGCTCACGGTGATGGCCTCGGCCGGCTCCGCGGCGCCCTACATCGGCCTGTTCGGCACCGTCTGGGGGATCTACCATGCGCTGCTCGCCATCGGCCTGTCCGGCCAGGGAACGCTCGACAAGGTGTCGGGCCCGGTCGGGGAGGCGCTCATCATGACGGCGCTCGGCCTCGCGGTGGCGATTCCGGCGGTGCTCGCCTACAACGCGTTCAACCGCCGCAACCGCGTCTGGCTGGCCCGGCTGGACGGCTTCGCCCACGACCTGTACACGGTGATCACGGTGGGCGAACGCGCCAGCCGGCCGGCCGCCGTCGTGCACCCGCTGCGCGCGGCGCCGCCCGTCGGCGCGAAGGGGTGACGCCATGGCGATGGGAAGCTTCGATTCGCGCTGCCGCCAGGGACCGATGGCGGAAATCAACGTCGTTCCGCTGGTCGACGTGATGCTCGTGCTGCTGGTGATCTTCATCGTCGCGGCGCCGCTGCTGACCCATACCGTCCGGGTCGACCTGCCCAAGGCCAGCAGCGCGCCCGCCGCCATCCGGACCGAACCGGTGGTGCTCGCGATCCGGACGGACGGCCGCTTCTACTGGAACGGGCGGGCCGTCATGCGGGGCGAACTCGGGGCACGCTTCGCGCTCGAGGCGCGGAAGCAGCCGCAGCCCGAGCTGCATATCGAGGCCGACCGGCTGGTGCCCTACGAAACCATGGCCCAGGTGATGTCCGAAGCCGCGAAATCGGGGCTGACGCGCATCGGATTCGTGACCGATCCGTCGCAATAGGCGGGCGGGGCGGCCCGCCGGGGCGGGGCGGCCGGCCATGCTAAAATCGGGCGCTTTGCAGCCTGATAAACAGAAGCCGGTCATGGAACAGTTTGCCAAGGAAACCCTCCCGGTCAGTCTCGAAGAGGAGATGCGGCGCTCCTACCTCGATTACGCCATGAGCGTGATCGTCGGCCGCGCGCTGCCGGACGTGCGCGACGGCCTGAAGCCCGTGCACCGCCGCGTGCTCTACGCGATGAACGAGCTCGGCAACGACTGGAACAAGGCCTACAAGAAGTCGGCCCGCGTGGTCGGCGACGTCATCGGTAAATACCACCCGCACGGCGACACCGCGGTGTACGACACGATGGTGCGGATGGCGCAGGACTTCTCGCTGCGCTACCCGTTGATCGACGGCCAGGGCAACTTCGGCTCGGTCGACGGCGACAACGCGGCGGCGATGCGTTACACCGAAGTGCGCATGGCGCGCATCGCGCACGAGCTGCTCGCCGACCTCGACAAGGAAACGGTCGACTTCGGCCCCAACTACGACGGCTCCGAGCAGGAGCCGCTGGTGCTGCCGACCAAGATCCCCAATCTATTGGTCAACGGCTCCTCGGGCATCGCCGTCGGCATGGCGACCAACATCCCGCCGCACAACCTCACCGACGTCTGTGCCGCGCTCACCGCGCTGCTCGACGATCCCGAGATCGACATCGAGTCGCTGATCGCTATCGTCAAGGCGCCCGATTTCCCGACCGCCGGCATCATCTACGGCCTGTCGGGCGTGCGCGACGGCTACCGCACCGGCCGCGGCCGCGTGGTGATGCGCGCGACCTGCCACGTCGAGGACCTCGACAAGAGCGGCGGCAAGCAGGCGATCATCATCGACGAACTGCCGTACCAGGTGAACAAGGCCAACCTGCTGATCAAGATCGGCGAGCTGGTGCGCGAGAAGCAGATCGACGGCATCGCCGACCTGCGCGACGAGTCCGACAAATCGGGCATGCGCGTGTACATCGAGCTGAAGCGCGGCGAGAACGCCGACGTGGTCCTGAACAATCTGTACAAGCAGACGCAGATGCAGGACACCTTCGGCATGAACATGGTGGCGCTGATCGACGGCCAGCCGCGGCTGCTGAACCTGAAGGAGATGCTCGACGCCTTCCTGCGCCACCGCCGCGAAGTCGTCACCCGCCGCACCGTGTTCGACCTCCGGAAGGCGCGCGAGCGCGGCCACATCCTCGAAGGCCTCGCGGTCGCGCTCGCCAACGTCGACGAGATCGTCGAGCTGATCAAGTCGTCCGAGACCCCCGCCATCGCCAAGGAGCGCCTGCTCGCCAAGGCATGGAAGTCGGCGATGGTCGAGGAGATGCTGGCGCGCATCGACCCCGAGTATTCGCGCCCGGTCAACGTCGGTCCCGAGTTCGGCCTGCATGCCGACGGCTACCACCTCTCCGAGATCCAGGCGCAGCGCATCCTCGAGATGCAGCTGCAGCGCCTCACCAACCTCGAGTCCGACAAGATCATCGGCGAGTACAAGGAGATCATGGCGAAGATCGCCGACCTGCTCGACATCCTCGCCAACCCGGCGCGCATCACGCAGATCATTCGCGAGGAACTGGACCAGGTCCGCGAGCAGTTCGGCGACGGGCGCCGCTCGACCATCGTCGAGAACGCGCAGGACATGTCGATGGAGGACCTGATCAAGCCCGAGGAAATGGTCGTCACGCTGTCGCATGGCGGCTACATGAAGGCGCAGCCGCTCGACGACTATCGCGCGCAGAAGCGCGGCGGGCGCGGCAAGCAGGCGGCGGGCACCAAGGACGAGGACTTCATCGAGAAGATGTTCGTCGCCAACACCCACGACTACATCCTCTGCTTCTCCAACCGCGGCCGGCTCTACTGGCTCAAGGTCTACAACGTGCCGCAGGGCGGCCGCACGGCGCGCGGCAAGCCGATCGTCAACATGCTGCCGCTGGAAGAGGGCGAGAAGATCAATGCGCTCCTGCCGGTGAAGGCTTTCGACGACGAGCACTACGTGTTCATGGCGACGGCGAACGGCATCGTCAAGAAGACGCCGCTTTCCGAATTCTCGCGCCCCCGTACCGCAGGCATCATCGCGGTCGGTCTGGACGACGGCGATTTCCTGATCGGCGCCTCGATCACCGACGGCCGCCACGACGTCATGCTGTTCTCCGACACCGGCAAGGCGGTGCGCTTCGACGAGAACGACGTGCGCCCCATGGGCCGCACGGCGCGCGGCGTGATCGGCATGAAGCTCGCCAAGGGCGGCAAGCTGATTTCGCTGCTGGTCGCCGAGGACGAGAACGACTTCGTGCTGACCGCGACCGAGAACGGCTACGGCAAGCGCACGCCGATCGCCGAATATACCCGCCATGCACGCGCGACGCAGGGCATGATCGCGATCCAGACCAGCGAGCGCAACGGCAAGGTCGTCGCCGCCACGCTGGTCAAGGACGAGGACGAGATCATGCTGATCACCACCGGCGGCGTGCTGATCCGCACCCGCGTCAAGGAAATCCGCGCGATGAGCCGCGCGACCCAGGGCGTGACGCTGATCAACCTCGACAAGGGCGAGAAGCTGATCAGCCTGGAAAAAGTGGCCGAGACCGACAACGAGAGCGACAGCGAATAAGGAGACCCCCGACATGACGATCTACAACTTCAGCGCCGGCCCCGCCGTGCTGCCCAAGGATGTGCTGCTGCAGGTGCAGGCCGAGATGGTCGACTGGCACGGCTCCGGCATGTCGGTGATGGAAATGAGCCATCGCGGCAAGGAGTTCATGGGCATCGCCGCCGAGGCCGAGGCCGACCTGCGCGAAGTGATGGGGATCCCGGCGAACTACAAGGTGCTGTTCCTGCAGGGCGGGGCATCGAGCCAGTTCGCGATGGTGCCGATGAACCTGCTGCGCGGAAAAGCCGGCGCCGACTATCTCAACACCGGCGAGTGGTCGAAGAAGGCGATCAAGGAAGCGAAGAAATACGGCGCGGTGAACGTCGTGGCCTCGAGCGAGGACAGGAACTTCAGCTACGCGCCGACGCAGGACCAGTGGAAGCTCGACCCCAACGCGGCCTACGTGCACTACACGCCGAACGAGACCATCGGCGGCGTCGAGATGTTCTGGACGCCCGACACCGGCAGCGTGCCGCTGGTCGCCGACATGTCGTCGACCATCCTGTCGCGCCCGATGGACGTGTCGAAATACGGCCTGATCTACGCTGGCGCACAGAAGAACATCGGCCCCGCGGGCCTGACCCTCGTCATCGTGCGCGAGGACCTGCTCGGCGAGCCGGTGAAGGGCACGCCGACCATGTTCGACTACAAGACGCACGCCGACAACGAGTCGATGTACAACACGCCGCCCACCTTCGCGATGTACACGGCGGGCCTGGTGTTCAAGTGGCTGAAGGCGCGCGGGGGGCTGGCCGCGATGGAGAAGACCAACCGCGAGAAGGCCGGTTTGCTGTACGACTACCTTGACGCGACCGACTTCTACGCTTCGCCGGTGGCGAGGGAGAACCGCTCGTTGATGAATGTGCCGTTCACCCTCAAGGACGCCGCGCTCGACGAGGCCTTCCTCAAGCTCGCCAAGGAACGCGGCCTGCTGCAGCTGAAGGGCCACCGCTCGGTCGGCGGCATGCGCGCCTCGATCTACAATGCGATGCCGGTCGAAGGCGTGCGCGCGCTGGTCGACATGATGCGCGACTTCGAGAAGAGCCATGGCTGAGACCGCGCGCAAGATCCTGACGCTGAACGCCATTTCCGCGCGGGGCCTTGCGCGGCTGCCGCAGCACTACGTGGTCGGGGGCGACGTCGCCGAGCCCGACGGCATCCTGGTGCGCTCGGCCAACATGCACGACATGGACATCCCGGCGTCGGTACGGGCGATCGGCCGTGCCGGTGCGGGCACCAACAACATTCCGGTGAAGAAGCTGTCCGAGCGCGGCGTGCCGGTATTCAACGCGCCCGGCGCCAACGCCAACGCCGTCAAGGAGCTGGTGATCGCCGGCATGCTGATGGGCGCGCGCAACCTGGTGCCGGCGCTGAAGTTCGTCGAAGGGCTCGGCGGCAGCGACGAGGAGATGCACAAGGCGACCGAGGCAGGCAAGAAGGCGTTCGCCGGCATCGAACTGCCCGGCCGCACGCTCGGCGTGATCGGCCTCGGCGCGATCGGTTCGCACATCGCCGAGGCGGCGATCCGGCTTGGCATGCAGGTCGTGGGCTACGACCCCGCGATCACCGTCGACGCCGCCTGGCGCCTGCCGTCGCAGGTCAAGCGTGCGGAAAGCGTCGAGGACGTGCTGCGCATGGCCGACTTCGTGACGCTCCACGTGCCGCTCCTCGACGCCACCCGCAACCTCATCAACGCCCAGCGCATCGGGCTGATGCGCCCGGGCGCCGTGCTGCTGAACTTCGCGCGCGAGGGCGTCGTCGACAATGCCGCCGTGGTCGAGGCGCTCGACGCCGGCAAGCTGCATGCCTACATCTGCGACTTCCCGGCCAATGCCCTGAAGGGCCACGCCAGGGTCGTCGCGCTGCCGCATCTCGGGGCCTCCACCGAGGAAGCCGAGGAGAACTGCGCGGTGATGGTCGCCGGCCAGCTTGCCGACTACCTGGAGCACGGCAACATCCTCAATTCGGTCAATTTCCCCAACGTGAGCATGGCGCGCGAGTCGGCATTCCGGCTGGCGATCGCCAACGCCAATGTGCCCAACATGGTCGGCCAGATTTCCGCCGCCCTGGCCGCCGCCGGGCTCAACATCCACAACATGGTCAACAAGTCCAAGGGCGACATGGCCTATACGCTGGTCGACGTCGACAGCGCCGTGAGCGGGGACCTCATCCGGACGCTCGCCGCCATCGAAGGCGTGCTCGCCGTGCGCTATCTGCCTGCATGATGGACGACGAGGCCCTGAAGGCACTGCGCGTCCGCATCGACGCGATCGACGACGCCGTGCTGAAGCTGGTGTCGGAGCGCGCCGGCATCGCGCAGGAGGTCGGCCACGCCAAGGGCGGCGAACGGATCTACCGCCCCGAGCGGGAGGCGCAGATCGTCAGAAGGCTGCGCGAGAACAACCCCGGTCCGCTGTCCGGCGACACCGTGGAGCGGCTGATCCGCGAGATCATGTCGGCCTGCCGTGCCGTCGAGGAAGCGACCCGGGTTGCCTACCTCGGGCCGGCCGGCACGTTCAGCCAGCAGGCCGTGGCGAAGCATTTCGGCCATGCGGTCGACGCGCTCGCCGAGGCCGACATCGATGCCTGCTTCCAGGCCGTGGAAACCGGGCGTGCGCATTTTGCCGTCGTGCCGGTGGAAAACTCGACCGAAGGCGCGGTGGGCCGCACGCTCGATCTCATCGTCGCGAGCCGCCTGAAGATCTGCAGCGAGGTGATGCTGCCTGTCCACCAGAGCCTGATGCGCAAGCATGGCGGTCTTGCCGGCATCCAGCGTGTGTACGGCCACGCGCAGTCGCTCGCGCAGTGCCAGCAGTGGCTGTCCCGCCACCTGCCCAATGCCGAGCGCATCAGCGTCGTGAGCAACAGCGAGGGCGCGCGCCGCGCCGCGGCCGAGCCCGATGCGGCCACCCTCGGATCGGCGGCTGCCGCCGAGCTGTATGGCCTGGAGGTGGTCGAGGCGCGCGTCGAGGACGAGGCGAGCAACACCACCCGCTTCCTGGTGCTGGGCCAGGCCGACGCCGCGCCTTCGGGGCGCGACAAGACCTCGCTCGTGATGGGCGCGAAGAACCAGCCCGGCGCCGTCGTGAAGCTCCTGCAGCCGCTCGCCGATGCCGGCATCTCCATGACCAAGCTGGAGTCGCGTCCGGCGCGCTCCGGCAACTGGGAATATCTCTTCTTCCTGGTCTGCGACGGCCACCGCCTCGACCCGAAGCTTGCCGCCGCGCTGGCGGAGATCGAGTCGCGCGCCGCCTTCCTCAAGATCCTCGGCTCCTACCCCGCCGCTTCAGCATGAATTGTTGCGATCTTGCGCCGCCCTACGTGCGCGCGATAGCCCCCTATCTGCCCGGCAAGCCCATCTCGGAACTCGCGCGGGAACTGGGCCTGGCCGAGGCCGACATCGTCAAGCTGGCGTCGAACGAGAATCCCCTCGGCCCCAGCCCGCGCGCGCTGGCCGCGGCGCAGGATGCGCTGCACGACATGGCGCTGTATCCGGATGGCGCCGGCTTCGCGCTGAAGGCGAAGCTGTCTGCAAAATTCGGCGTCGACTCGAAGCAGATCGTGCTCGGCAACGGATCGAACGACGTGCTCGACATGGTCGCGCGCGCCTTTCTCGCGCCGGGCACGTCCTCGGTCTTCTCGCAGCACGCTTTCGCCGTCTATCCGATCGCCACCCAGACGGTCGGCGCGCAGGGCATCGCCGTGCCGGCCCGCGACTACGGCCATGATCTCGCCGCGATGCGTGCAGCGATCCGCGATGATACGCGCGTGCTGTGGATCGCCAATCCGAACAATCCCACGGGCACTTTCCTGCCCTGGGCCGAGATCGAGGCCTTCCTCGCGAGCGTGCCGCGCGAGGTGCTCGTCGTGCTCGACGAGGCCTACGGCGAATACCTGCCGACCGACGACCGTGCCGACACGCTGGCGTGGGTGGAGCGCTTCCCGAACCTCCTGATCAGCCGCACCTTCTCCAAGGCCTATGGGCTCGCCGGGCTGCGCGCCGGCTACGGCATCGGCCATCCCGACGTCATCGACCTGCTGAACCGGGTGCGCCATCCGTTCAACGTCAACGCGCCCGCGCTCGCCGCGGCCGAGGCCGCGCTCGACGACGTCGAGTTCCTGCTGCGCAGCTATGCGCTGAACAGCGCCGGCATGGCGCAGCTGAAGGCGGGGCTGGCCGACTTGACGATCGAGACGGTGCCGTCGAAGGGCAATTTCCTGCTGGCGAAGGTCGGCGACGCCGCGCGCATCAACCAGGAACTGCTGAAGCGCGGCGTGATCGTGCGTCCGGTCGCGAACTACGGCCTGCCCGAATTCCTGCGCGTCTCGGTCGGTCTCGCCGGACAGAACGCACGTTTCCTGGAAGCGTTGAAAGCGTGCCTGTGATCGTCGATACCCTGGCCGTCGTCGGCACCGGCCTGATCGGCGGCTCGTTCGCGCTGGCCCTGAAGCAGGCTGGCGCGGTGCGCGAGGTGCTCGGCGTCGGCCGCAACCCCGCGCGCCTCGCGCTCGCGCGCGAACTCGGCGTGATCGACCGCGCCGCCGACTGGGCCGAGGCGGCGCAGGCCGATTGCGTCCTGCTGGCCCTGCCGGTCGGCGAAACCGAGGCGGCGTTGAAGCAGCTGTTGCCCCACCTCAAGCCCGGCGCCGTCGTCACCGACGCCGGCAGCACCAAGGCCGAGGTCGTCGCCGCCGCGCGCGCCGTGCTCGGCGCGCGCTCCGCCGACTTCGTGCCGGGCCATCCGATCGCGGGTTCCGAGCGGAGCGGCCCGGGTGCGGCGCGCGCGGACCTCTACCACGGCAAGCGCGTGGTGCTGACGCCGCTGGCCGAGACGCGTGCCGACGCCGCGGCGACCGTGCGCGCGCTGTGGGAGGCGGCGGGTGCGGAGGTCGAGACGCTCGACGCCGCGCAGCACGACCGCATCTTCGCGGCGGTGAGCCATCTGCCGCACCTCGCCGCGTTCGCGCTGGTCGACGACCTCGCGCAGCGCGCCGACCGCGACACCTTCTTCCGCTTCGCCGCGAGCGGCTTCCGCGATTTCACCCGCATCGCCGGCTCCTCGCCCGACATGTGGCGCGACATTGCGCTGGCCAACCGCGAGGCGCTGCTGGCCGAGCTCGACGCCTACGTGGACGCCCTGCAAACGCTGCGCGCGGCGGTCGACGCACGCGACGGACAAGCCCTGCACACGATTTTCTCGCGTGCCCGCGAAGCGCGCGAAAACTGGTTGAAGCAACAGGATTCCTGATGGATTTTCTCGATCTGCCCGCCTGCAGCCACGCCGAAGGCACGGTGCGGCTGCCCGGCTCCAAGAGCATCTCCAACCGCGTGCTGCTGCTGGCCGCGCTCGCCGACGGCGTGACCGAGGTGCGCGACCTGCTCGATTCCGACGATACGCGGCACATGCTGGCGGCGCTGAAGACGCTGGGCGTCGGCGTCGAGGATCGCGGCGACAACCACTGGCGCATCACCGGCGTCGGCGGGGCTTTCCCGGTGAAGCAGGCCGAACTCTTCCTCGGCAACGCCGGCACCGCGTTCCGGCCGCTGACCGCCGCACTCGCGCTGTCCGGCGGCGACTACGTGCTGAAGGGCGTGGCACGCATGCATGAGCGGCCGATCGGCGATCTGGTCGACGCGCTCAAGCAGCTTGGCGCGCAGGTCGATTACCTCGGCAATCCCGGTTACCCGCCGCTGCACGTTCATCCAGCCCGGCTTGCCGGCGATCGTGCCCAGGTGCGCGGCAACGTGTCGAGCCAGTTCCTCACCGGCCTGCTGATGGCGCTGCCGCTGCGGCGCATGGCGACGACGGTCGAGGTCGTCGGCGAGCTGATTTCCAAGCCCTACATCGGCATCACGCTGGCAATGCTGCGCCGCTTCGGCGTCGACGTGGCGCAGGACGGCTGGGCAGGCTTCACGGTCGCGGCCGACGCGCGCTATAAGACGCCGGGCGAAATCTACGTCGAGGGCGACGCCTCGTCGGCCTCGTATTTCCTCGCCGCCGGCGCCATCGGCGGCGGTCCGGTGCGGGTCGAGGGCGTCGGCGCCGACAGCGTTCAGGGCGACGTGCGCTTCGCCGACGCGCTGGCGCTGATGGGCGCGCGGATCGCGATGGGGCCGAACTGGATCGAGGCGCGCGCGCCCGAATCCGGCCGCCTGAAGGCGATCGACCTCGACTGCAACCACATTCCGGACGCCGCGATGACGCTGGCAGTCGCTGCGCTGTTCGCCGACGGCACCACGACGCTCACCAATATCGCCAGCTGGCGGGTGAAGGAGACCGACCGCATCGCCGCGATGGCGACCGAGCTGCGCAAGGTCGGTGCGACGGTGGCAGAGGGGGCGGACTTCATCCGCATCACGCCGCCCGCCCGGCTCTTACCCGATGCCGTGATCGACACCTACGACGACCACCGCATGGCGATGTGCCTGTCGCTCGCGTCGCTCGGCGGCGTGCCGGTGCGCATCAACGACCCTGGGTGCGTGGCCAAGACCTTCCCGACCTATTTCGACGCATTCGCGCGCATTGTCCGATGAAGAACGACTCGCCCCTCGCGGCTCACCGCTCACCCGTCATCACCATCGACGGCCCCTCGGCCTCGGGCAAGGGGACGGTGGCCGAGCGCGTCGCCCGCGTGCTGGGCTTCCATTTTCTCGACAGCGGCGCGCTCTATCGACTGACGGCGCTGTCAGCGATGAAAGCGGGCGCGAGCCTGGACGACGAGGCGGCGGTCGCGGCCCTCGCGGCGGCGCTGCCGGCACGCTTTCGCGACGGTCGGGTCTGGCTCGCCGACGAGGACGTGACCGACGCGATTCGCGCCGAGGCGGTGGGCGAGGGCGCGTCGAAGGTCGCCGCACTGCCTGCGGTGCGTGCGGCCCTGCTCGAGCGTCAGCGCGCCTACCGGCAGGCCCCCGGGCTGGTGGCCGACGGGCGCGACATGGGCACGGTCATCTTCCCCGACGCGCCGGCCAAGGTCTTCCTCACCGCGAGCGCCGAGGCGCGTGCTGAAAGGCGCTATAAGCAGTTGATCGAAAAGGGGAACTCTGCTAGTCTTGCTGATCTTGTTGCGGACATGCAGGCCCGCGACGCGCGCGATACCGCGCGTGCCGTCGCCCCGCTGAAACCCGCGCCGGATGCGCTGCTGCTCGACACGACCCATATGGGCATCGAGACGGCGGTGCAGGCGGTGCTGGCCCACTATGCGTCCTGCGAAGGGCGCGCGCAACAGGGAAACTGAGTGCCGGCCCCGCGCCCGCGGACCGGCGATGTGCAACCAACCCCGTCCTCACCGACGGACTGAAGGTTTTTAATGTCTACTGCTACCGCTTCCTCCACCCCCTCTGCCATGGAAAGCTTTGCCGCCCTGTTCGAGGAGTCCCTGTCGCATCAGGAAATGCGCCAGGGCGAAGTCATCACCGCCGAGATTGTCGCCGTCGACAACAACTTCGTGACGGTGAACGCCGGCCTCAAGTCCGAGAGCCTCATCCCCCTCGAGGAATTCAAGAACGACCAGGGTGAGATCGAAGCCAAGATCGGCGATTTCGTTTCCGTCGCCATCGAGTCGATCGAAGACGGCTTCGGCGCGACCAAGCTGTCGCGCGAGCGCGCCAAGAAGCTGGCCGCGTGGCTGGATCTGGAAGCGGCCATGAACGAAGGCCGTGTCGTCAAGGGCATGGTGCAGGGCAAGGTCAAGGGCGGCCTGACGGTGCTGGTGGGCGGGCTGCGCGCCTTCCTGCCGGGCTCGCTGGTCGACATGCGCCCGGTCAAGGACACCACCCCCTACGAATACAAGGAAATGGAGTTCAAGGTCATCAAGCTCGACCGCAAGCGCAACAACGTCGTCGTGTCGCGCCGTGCCGTGCTGGAAGAGACCATGGGCGCCGACCGCGAAGCGCTGATGGAAAGCCTGAAGGAAGGCTCCATCGTCAAGGGCGTGGTCAAGAACATCACCGACTACGGCGCGTTCGTCGACCTCGGCGGCATCGACGGCCTGCTGCACATCACCGACATGGCCTGGCGCCGCGTCAAGCATCCTTCCGAAGTGGTGCACGTCGGCCAGGAACTCGAAGCCAAGATCCTGCGCTACGACACCGAGAAGAACCGCGTTTCGCTCGGCATCAAGCAGCTGGGTGACGATCCGTGGGTCGGCATCGCCCGCCGCTACCCGCAGGGCACCCGCATGTTCGGCAAGGTCGCCAACCTCACCGACTACGGCGCGTTCGTCGAGATCGAGGAAGGCATCGAAGGCCTGGTGCACGTGTCCGAAATGGACTGGACCAACAAGAACGTCAGCCCCTCCAAGATCGTCCAGCTGGGCGACGAGGTCGAAGTCATGGTGCTCGACATCGACGAGGACAAGCGCCGCATCTCGCTGGGCATGAAGCAGTGCAAGTCGAACCCGTGGGAAGACTTCTCGATGAACCACAAGAAGGGCGACAAGGTCAGCGGCGCGATCAAGTCGATCACCGATTTCGGCGTGTTTATCGGCCTGCCGGGCGGCATCGACGGCCTCGTCCACCTGTCCGACCTGTCGTGGAGCGTGCCGGGCGAAGAGGCCGTGCGCAACTTCCGCAAGGGCCAGGACGTGGAAGCCGTGGTGCTCGGCATCGACCTCGAGCGCGAGCGCATCTCGCTCGGCATCAAGCAGCTTGAAGGCGATCCGCTTTCCAGCTACGCGTCGGGCCACGAGAAGGGCAGCATCGTCAAGGGCACCATCAAGACCATCGAAGCCAAGGGCGCCACCGTCCAGCTCGACGGCGACATGGAAGGCTACCTGCGTGCCTCCGAAGTCTCGCGCGACCGCGTCGAGGACATGCGCAGCCACTTCAAGGAAGGCGACGAGATCGAAGCCATGATCATCAACGTCGACCGCAAGAACCGCGTCATCAACCTCTCGATCAAGGCCAAGGACATGAACGAGCAGGATGCGGCGATGAAGAAGCTGGCCGCCGAGTCGGCCGCTTCCAGCGGCTCGACCAACCTCGGTGCGCTGCTGAAGGCCAAGCTCGACAACAAGAACGCCGAGTAATCCATGACCAAATCCGAGCTGATCGCCCAGCTGGCGTCGCGGCATTCGCAATTCTCCGTTGCGGATATCGAAATGGCGGTGAAGACGATCCTCGACGCGCTGGCGAAGAACCTGTCGCGCGGCGAGCGCATCGAAATCCGCGGTTTCGGCAGCTTCAGCCTGAGCTTCCGGCCGGCCCGTCTCGGCCGCAATCCCAAGTCGGGCGAGCGCGTCCACGTGCCGGCCAAGTACGTGCCGCACTTCAAGGCGGGCAAGGAGTTGCGCGACCGGGTGGATTTTCCGCTCTGAGTGGGACCGCAGCCGGCTCGCCGGCTGACGGCGCGGGAATGCCCCCGCAACATGGATGCCATGTCCTGGCATGAGGAAAACGGCGCGTCATGCGCCGTTTTCTTTTGCCCATGCGCTTTTTGAAGCGCGTCGCCGACGGTAGAATGGAAGGCAACGACACCCGACGACCCATGAAAAATCTCACACGCTACCTGGGGCTGGCGCTCAAACTGCTGGTGTTCCTGCTGGTGCTGGGGTTCGCCCTCAAGAACAGCCACACGGTAACGTTCTACTCCTATCTCGGCTATGTGTGGCAGGCGCCGCTGATCGTCATGCTTGGCCTGGCGTTCGTCATAGGCGCGCTGTTCGGCCTCGCCGCCCTGCTTCCCACGGTGTTCCGCCAGCGACGCGAGATCGCGCGCAGGCCGTTGCCGGAAGAGGCGGAGACCACCATGCAGACCGACTTGCTGCCGCCGCATCATGGAATTTGAGTACTGGTGGCTGCTGGTCTTTCCGCTGTTCTTCGCCCTGGGCTGGCTCGCTGCGCGGGTCGACATCCGTCAGGTGGTGACGGAATCGCGCGCGCTGCCCAATTCCTACTTCCGCGGCCTGAATTTCCTGCTCAACGAGCAGCCGGACAAGGCAATCGAAGCCTTCCTCGAGGTCGTCAAGCTCGAACCGGAGACGATCGACCTCCACTTCGCGCTGGGCGGCCTGTTCCGCCGGCGCGGTGAACTCGATCGCGCGATCCGCATGCACGAGAACCTGCTCGAGCGCGAAGGCCTCGCCGAGGAGCAGCGCCTGCGCGCGATGGCCGAGCTCGGGCAGGACTACCTGAAGGCCGGCCTGCTCGACCGGGCGGAGCAGGTGTTCGGCAAGCTCCTGGAAACCTCGCGGCACGGCCTCGCGCGGACCTACCTGCTGGAAATCTACGTGCAGGAAAAGGACTGGCAGAAGGCGATCGACGCTGCCCGCGTGCTGGAAAAGGACACCAGCAAGCCGCTCAACGCGGACATTGCGCATTTCCACTGCGAGCTGGCACTGCTGGAGGCGGCCAGGGGCAATGCCGACGCGGCCGCCGATCACCTGAAGCAGTCCCTCGCCGCCAATCGCCAGTCGGTGCGCGCCAACATGATGGCCGGCGACCTCGATGCGGCAGCGGGCCGGCACGAGGCGGCGATTGCCGACTGGCGCCTCGTCGAGACGCAGAGCGCGGTGCACATGGCGCTCGTGGTCGACCGCGTGCTCGCCAGCTATCGCCAGCTGGGCCGGCTCGCCGAAGGCGTGCAGTGGCTGCGCGCGCTGTATGGCCGGCAACCGTCGCCCGACCTGTTCAATGCGCTCTACCTCGCGGTGTCGGAGACCGAAGGCGCGGCCGCGGCCAGCCAGCTTGCCCGCGAGGAGTTGCGCCGCAACCCTAGCCTGCGCACGCTCGATCGCCTGCTCGAGGCCGAGCTCGTCAACGCGCCGCCTGAGGCGCGTGAACTGCTGCAGGTGGAGAAGAATCTCGTGGCCTCGCACAGCCAGCGCATGATGCGCTACCAGTGCGGCAGCTGCGGCTTCAAGGCCGCGCAGTTCTTCTGGCGCTGCCCGGCGTGCGGACGCTGGGACAGCTTCGATCCGGAGCGACGCGAGGGCGAAGGCTGAGATGCAGGATTCACGTTGCAGGTTGCGGGGAAAGCGATGAATTCAACCAAGATCATCGTGGCGCTGGACTTTCCGGATGCCGCCTCGGCGCTGGCGCTGGCGGGCCGGCTCGATCCGGCGCTGTGCCGGCTGAAGGTGGGCAAGGAGCTGTTCACCGCGGCGGGGCCGGAACTGGTGCGTGCGCTGGTGGCGCGCGGCTTCGAGGTCTTCCTCGACCTCAAGTTCCACGACATCCCCAACACCGTGGCGGCGGCGTGCCGCGCGGCGGCGGGGCTGGGGGTGTGGATGATGAACGTGCACGCCTCGGGCGGGCGCCGCATGCTGGCGGCCGCGCGCGAGGCGCTCGCTGACCTGCCGCATCCGCCGCTGCTGATCGCGGTGACGGTGCTGACCAGCATGAGCGCCGAGGACCTGAGCGAGGTCGGCGTGGCGGACGCGCCGGCCGATCAGGTACTGCGGCTCGCGCGGCTGACGCACGACTGCCTGCTCGACGGTGTCGTGTGCTCCGCGCAGGAGGCGACGATGCTGCGTGCCAGCCTGGGGACCGATTTCCGGCTCGTGACGCCGGGCATCCGGCCGGCGGGCGCCGATCGCGGCGACCAGCGGCGCGTGATGACGCCGGTCGAAGCGCTGCGCGCCGGCGCGACGGACCTGGTGATCGGCCGGCCCATCACGGGCGCCGTCGATCCGCTCGTCGCGCTGAAGGCCATTCAGTCCGACATTCATAATGCTTGAAGGGAGTATGTTGTGAAAATCACCGTGATCGGTACCGGCTACGTCGGCCTGGTGACCGGAACCTGCCTGGCCGAGGTCGGCAACGAGGTGCTGTGCCTCGATGTCGACCCCACCAAGATCGAGATCCTCAAGGCGGGCGGCATTCCGATCTACGAGCCGGGGCTGGAGGACATGGTGAAGCGCAACGTCGCAGCAGGCCGCCTGTTCTTCACCACCGATATCGAGGAGTCGGTGAAGTTCGGCCAGATCCAGTTCATTGCGGTCGGCACGCCGCCCGACGAGGATGGCTCGGCGGATCTGCAGTACGTGGTCGCGGCCGCACGCAACATCGGCCGCCACATGAGTGAATACAGGCTGGTCGTCGACAAGTCGACCGTGCCGGTCGGCACCGCCGACAAGGTCAAGGCCGCGCTCACCGAGGAGCTTGCGAAGCGTGGCGCGGCGATCGAATTCGATGTCGCCTCCAACCCGGAATTCCTCAAGGAGGGTGCGGCGGTCGACGACTTCATGAAGCCCGACCGCATCGTCATCGGCACCGAGAGCGAACGCGCGACCCAGCTGCTGCGGCAACTCTACGCGCCGTTCCAGCGCAACCACGACCGCCTGACCGTGATGGACGTGAAGAGCGCCGAGCTCACCAAGTACGCGGCCAACGCCATGCTGGCGACGCGCATCTCCTTCATGAACGAGCTCGCGGTGCTGGCGGAAAGACTCGGCGCCGACATCGAGCAGGTGCGCCACGGCATCGGCTCCGACCCGCGCATCGGCTACCACTTCCTCTACGCGGGTTGCGGCTACGGCGGCTCGTGCTTCCCCAAGGACGTGCAGGCCTTGCGCCGCACCGCGCAGGAAAACGGCGTGCCGCTGCGCGTGCTCGATGCGGTCGAGGAGGCCAACGACGCGCAGAAGCACATCCTGATCGACAAGCTGACGGCGCGCTTCGGCAAGGATCTGAAAGGCAAGCGCTTCGCCATGTGGGGCCTGGCGTTCAAGCCCAACACCGACGACATGCGCGAGGCGCCCAGCCGCACCATGCTGGAAGCGCTGTGGGCGATGGGCGCGACCGTGTCGGCCTACGATCCGGCGGCGATGGAGGAAACGCGCCGCATCTACGGCGAGCGCGCCGACCTGCTGCTGGTCGACAGCCCGATGGACGCGCTCAAGGGGGCCGACGCGCTCCTGATCGTCACCGAATGGAAGGTCTTCCGCAGCCCGAACTTCGACACCATGAAGGCGCTGCTGAAGACGCCGCTGATCTTCGACGGCCGCAATCTCTACGAGCCCCAGGCGATGCGCGGGATGGGCTTCGATTACCTGCCGATCGGCCGTCCGTGATGGCCTTGCGCGACGCCATCCGCGGCGCCCGCATCCTCGTGGTGGGCGACGTGATGCTGGACCGCTACTGGTTCGGCGAGGTCTCGCGCATCTCGCCCGAGGCGCCGGTGCCGGTCGTGCACGTCACCCGCAACGAGGATCGCATCGGCGGCGCCGGCAACGTCGCGCGCAACGCGGCCGCGCTTGGTGCGCAGGTGAGCCTGCTGTCGGTGGTCGGTTGCGACGAGGCCGGGCAGGCGCTGCGGTCGCTGCTCGGGGCCGAGCCGTTCGCCGTCCACCTGCACGAGGATCCCGCCTTCTCGACCATCACCAAGCTGCGCATCATCGGTAGACAGCAGCAGCTGCTGCGCGTCGACTTCGAGACCCAGCCCGGCCACGAGGTGCTGGCGGCCAAGCTGGAGGAGTATTCCAGGCTGCTCGCCGACTGCGACGCGGTGATCCTGTCGGACTACGGCAAGGGCGGGCTCACCCACGTCACGCGCATGATCGAACTGGCGCGCGCGGCTGGCAAGCCCATCCTCGTCGACCCCAAGGGCGACGACTGGGCGCGCTACGCCGGCGCCACGCTGGTCACGCCCAATCGCAGCGAATTCCGCGAGGTGGCCGGCAGCTGGAAGAGCGAGGCCGAGCTGGCCGACAAGGCGCGCGCGGTGCGCCAGAGCTTCCAGGTGGAGGCGCTGCTCGTGACCCGCAGCGAGGAGGGCATGAGCCTCTTCGACGCGACGGGCGCGCACCACGAGGCCACGCGGGCGCAGGAAGTATTCGACGTCTCCGGTGCCGGCGACACCGTGATCGCGGCGTTTGCGGTCGCGCTGGCCGCGGGGGCGGACGGCATCGAGGCCATGCGGCTGGCGAACCGCGCCGCGGGCATCGTGGTCGGCAAGTTCGGCACGGCGGTGGCTACCGCCGCAGAGGTTTTTGGAGACGCAGCATGAGCCAGTACACCGTCGTTACCGGCGCCGCCGGATTCATCGGATCGAACATCGTCAAGGCGCTGAACGAACGCGGCGAGACCAACATCATCGCCGTCGACAACCTGACCCGCGCGGACAAGTTCAGGAACCTGACCGACTGCGAGATCGCCGACTACCTCGACAAGGCCGAATTCCTCGACTTCGTCGAGCAGGGCGTGCTCGACGGCAGCGTGGCGGCGATCTTCCACGAGGGGGCATGCTCCGACACCATGGAGACCGACGGCCGTTACATGATGGAGAACAACTACCGCTACTCCGGCGCGCTGCTGAAGTTCTGCCAGGACGAGGGTGCGCAGTTCCTCTACGCCTCGTCGGCGAGCGTCTACGGGGCCGGGCGCGTGTTCTCCGAATCGCGCGAGTTCGAGTCGCCGCTCAACGTCTACGGCTACTCCAAGTTCCTGTTCGACCAGAGCGTGCGCCGCCTGTGGGCCGACCGCACCGCGCAGATCGTCGGCTTCCGCTACTTCAACGTCTACGGCCCGCGCGAACAGCACAAGGGGCGCATGGCCTCGGTCGCCTTCCACTTTTTCAACCAGTACCGCGCCGAAGGCCGCGTGAAGCTGTTCGAAGGCTGCGACGGCTACCCGAATGGCGAGCAGCGCCGCGACTTCGTCTCGATCGAGGACGTGGTGCGCGTCAATTTGTGGTTCCTCGACCATCCCGAGTCCTCGGGCATCTTCAACGTCGGCACCGGCCGCTGCCAGAGCTTCAACGACGTGGCGGTGGCGGCGGTCAACGCCTGCCGCGCCGCCGATGGCCAGCCGGCGCTCAGCCTGGCCGAGTTGCAGGCGCAGGGCATCGTCAGCTATATCGCCTTTCCCGATGCCTTGAAGGGCAAGTACCAGAGCTATACGGAAGCGGACATTTCGGCACTGCGCGGCGCGGGGTATGATGCGCCGTTCTACAGCGTCGAAGAAGGCACCGCGCGCTACATCGAACACCTGCTGAAGAAATGAGCACCTACAAGACCATCGAGGATACCGTCGGCAACACCCCGCTGGTGCGCCTCAAGCGCATGCCGGGCGACACGACCAACACGATCCTGGTCAAGCTCGAGGGCAACAACCCGGCCGGCTCGGTGAAGGACCGGCCGGCGCTGTCGATGATCGAGCGCGCCGAGGCGCGCGGCGAGATCAAGCCGGGCGACACCCTGATCGAGGCGACCAGCGGCAACACCGGCATCGCGCTGGCGATGGCGGCGGCAATGCGCGGCTACAAGATGATCCTCATCATGCCGGAGCACCTGTCGATCGAACGGCGCCAGACCATGCGCGCCTTCGGCGCGGAGCTGCAGCTCGTCAGCAGGGAGGCGGGCATGGAAGGCGCGCGCGACCTGGCAGTGGCGATGGAGAAGCAGGGCATCGGCAAGATCCTCGACCAGTTCTCCAACCCCGACAACCCGGAGGCGCACTATCGCACCACCGGCCCCGAGATCTGGCGCGACACGCAGGGCAGGATCACGCATTTCGTCTCCAGCATGGGCACGACCGGCACCATCATGGGCTGCTCGCGCTACCTCAAGGAACAGAACCCCAACATCCAGATCGTCGGCGTGCAGCCGACCGAAGGCGCGCAGATTCCCGGCATCCGCAAATGGCCGGCCGAATACGTGCCGAAGATCTGCGATACGAGCCGCGTCGACCGCATGATCTACGTCAGCCAGCAGGACGCCGAGGAGACCACCCGCCGGCTCGCGCGCGAGGAGGGCATCTTCGCCGGCATCTCGTCGGGCGGCGCGCTGTGGGCCGCGCTGCAGCTGTCGAAGGAAGTCGAGCACGCGGTGATCGTCTCCATCGTCTGCGACCGCGGCGACCGCTACCTGTCGACCGGCGTCTTCCCCGCGTAAGCGTGGCCAAAGCCAAGACGATCTACACTTGCACCGAGTGCGGCGGGCAGTCGCCCAAGTGGCAGGGGCAGTGCCCGGCCTGCGGCGCCTGGAACACGCTGGTCGAAACGGTCGCTGAATCCGCCAGGCCACGCTTCGCCGCGCTCGCTGCGACGAGCCAGGTCCAGCTGCTGCATGACGTCGAGGCCTCCGAGGAAAGCCGCATCGCGACCGACATCGGCGAACTCGACCGCGTGCTCGGCGGCGGCCTGGTGCCAGGCGGCGTCACGCTGATCGGCGGCGACCCCGGCATCGGCAAGTCCACGCTTCTTTTGCAGGCGCTCGCCGGATTGTCGGGGCGACTGAAGACGCTCTACGTCAGCGGCGAGGAATCGGCGCGCCAGGTCGCGCTGCGCGCGCGGCGCCTTTCGCTGCCCGAGACGAATCTCCCGGTGCTGCCGGAAATCCGGCTCGAGGCCATCCTCGCGCAGCTCGAATCGATGAAGCCCGCGGTCGCCGTGATCGACTCGATCCAGACCCTGTATTCCGAGGCGCTGACCTCGGCGCCCGGCTCGGTCGCGCAGGTGCGCGAATGCGCGGCGCAGCTCACGCGCCATGCCAAGCAGAGCGGCTGCGCGATCATCCTCGTCGGCCATGTCACCAAGGAAGGCGCGATCGCCGGGCCGCGCGTGCTCGAGCACATCGTCGACACCGTACTGTATTTCGAAGGCGACACCGGCTCCTCGTTCAGGCTGGTGCGCGCGTTCAAGAACCGCTTCGGCGCGGTCAACGAGATCGGCGTGTTCGCGATGACCGAGAAGGGCCTCAAGGGCGTGTCCAATCCATCGGCCATCTTTCTCTCGCGCCACGGCGAGCCGGTGCCGGGTTCGTGCGTGCTGGTGACGCAGGAAGGCACGCGGCCGCTGCTGGTCGAGATCCAGGCGCTGGTCGATTCCAGCCATGCGCCGAGCCCGCGCCGCCTCTCGGTGGGCCTGGAGCAGAACCGGCTCGCCATGCTGCTTGCCGTGCTGCACCGCCACGCCGGCATCGCCTGCTTCGACCAGGACGTGTTCGTGAATGCGGTCGGCGGGGTGAAGATCAGCGAACCGGCCGCCGACCTCGCCGTGCTGGCGGCGATCGTCTCGTCGCTCCGGAGCCAGCCCTTGCCCGACAAGCTCGTGATGTTCGGCGAGGTCGGCCTGGCCGGCGAGATCCGCCCGGTGCAGCGCGGCCAGGAGCGCCTCAAGGAAGCGGCCAAGCTCGGCTTCACGCAGGCCATCGTGCCGGCCGCCAACCAGCCGAAGCAGAAGATCGCCGGCATGACGGTGCACGCAGTGCATCGCCTCGACGAGGCGATTCGCCTGTTCCGGGAAGGCTGACGCCCGCCTGTGTCGGCGGACGTCTCCAGGCCGCGCTACGTGGCGCGGCGCGCGTTGTAGATCGGGCCGCCGGCCGCCTGATAGGCGCGCAGGACTTCGCGGGCCTCGTCCCGCAGCACGTCTCCATGGACCTCGATGCCGCGGTGGCGCAGTTCGCCGACCCAGTCGGCGGGCTTCGGGCCCTCGTCGAAGCCCTGCGCGGTGACGTCTTCGCCGCGCGCGCCGACACTCAGGATTCGTACCCCCGACCAGAGCACGGCACCCAGGCACATCAGGCAGGGCTCGGCGCTGCTGACCAGTTCGCAGGTCGGAAAGGACGCCGCGCCGAGGTCGTAATGCCGGAGGCGGCGCTGCGCGAGGGTCAGCGCGATCATCTCCGCGTGCGCGCAGGAATAGCCCGAGCTCACCACGCGGTTTGCGCCGGCGGCCAGGAGGCGGCCGCTTGCGTGCTCGAAGACGGCGGCGGCGAAGGGGCCGCCGCCGGCGGCAACGTTCTCGCGGGCCAGGTCGAGCACGAAGCGCATGCGTTCGTCGCCCGGCGGCAAGAAGAGCTCGCGGGCGTTGGCGCGCACGAGGAAGTCCGGCAATTCAAATTCGAGGGCGGTGCTCATCGCGGCATCGTAGCATCTGCGCGCAAGCGCCGCGCCGCCCCTGAATCCCGCGTCTAGCTGAGCTGCTGGCCGTGTTCCCGCGTGTCGTGGAACGCGACCTTGGGCCAGCGCTCCTGCGCCAGTTGCAGATTCACCCGCGTATCCGCCAGGTAGACCAGGTTGCCGTCGACGTCCTTCGCCAGCCGCAGCGAATTCGCCTTGGTGAACTCGGCGAGATGCTGCGCATCGGGACAGGTGACCCAGCGTGCGGTGTGGATGCCGGCATTCTCGAACGTCGCGTCGACGCCGTATTCGGTCTTGAGCCGGTGCGCGACGATCTCGAACTGCAGCGGGCCGACTGCGCCGATCAGCAGCGTGTTGTCGGCGAAGGGCTCGAAAACCTGCACCGCGCCTTCCTCGCCGAGCTCCAGCAGGCCCTTGTTGAGCTGCTTGGCGCGTAGGGGATCCCTGAGGCGCGGCTTGGAAAACAGTTCCGGGGCGAAGTAGGGAATGCCCTTGAACTGCAGCGCTTCGCCCTCGGTCAACGTGTCGCCGATCTGCAGCTGGCCGTGGTTGTGGATGCCGATGATGTCGCCGGCGACGGCATCCTCCGAGCGCTGCCGCTCGTTGGCCATGAACACGACCGCGTTGGCGATCTTCATCTCCTTGCCGGTGCGGCGGTGGCGGACCTTCATGCCGGGGCTGTAGCGGCCCGAGCAGATGCGGAAGAAGGCGATGCGGTCGCGGTGCTGCGGGTCCATGTTGGCCTGGATCTTGAACACGAAGCCGGTGAACTTGGGTTCGGTCGGCTCGACCGTGCGCTGGACGGCCTCGCGCGGCAGCGGCGGCGGCGCCCAGTCGGACAGCGCGCGCAGCACTTCGCGCACGCCGAAGTTGTTGATCCCGGAACCGAAGAACACCGGCGTCTGCCTGCCGGCGAGGAAATCGTCGATCTGGAAGGTGGCGCCGGCGCCGCGCACGAGTTCGATCTCGCCGAGCAGCGTGTCGGCTTCGAGCGGAAACAGCTCGCGCAGCTTCGCCTCGCCCAGGCCCTGCAGCGACTCGAACTGCTGGCCGGCGTTCTCCTCGCCGGCCTTGAAGCGCAGGATCTCGTCGTGGATCAGGTGGTAGACGCCCTGGAAGCGCTTGCCCATGCCGATCGGCCAGGTCACCGGCGCGCAGTGGATCTGCAGGATCGACTCGATCTCGTCGAGGAGTTCCAGCGGCTCGCGCACCTCGCGGTCGAGCTTGTTGATGAAGGTGATGATGGGCGTATTGCGCATCCGGCACACTTCCAGCAGCTTGATCGTCTGCTCCTCGACGCCCTTGGCGGCGTCGACCACCATGATCGCGGCATCGACCGCGGTCAGCACGCGGTAGGTGTCTTCCGAGAAGTCCTTGTGGCCGGGCGTATCGAGCAGGTTGAACACGCAGTCGCCGTAGGCGAACTGCATCACCGAGCTCGCCACCGAGATGCCGCGCTCCTGCTCGACCGCCATCCAGTCGGAGGTGGCGAACTTGCCGCTCTTCTTGGCCTTGACCGTGCCGGCCATCTGGATCGCGCCGCCGAACAGCAGCAGCTTCTCCGTCAGCGTCGTTTTACCCGCGTCGGGGTGGGAGATGATCGCGAAGGTGCGGCGCTTCTTGACGTCGCGCGCCAAGGCGGGATCGCCGGTTTGGGCCGGCGCGGTCTGGGTGGATTCCATCGGGGAGGTGAAGCAGGAAAACTTGGCATTTTACCGGAGCGCACGGGCTTGGCGAAACGTGGTAATGGCATGCCTGAACCCTGGCGCACCCGACATCCTGCGGCGCTGCATTGCGTCGGAAATTCTTACACCTGGGCGCTCGGGCCTCCACGGCGCGGTCTCCAAGCGATTGAAACGGCACGGAAAGCCTAGACGAGGAATGCTAATTGCTTGCCAGGGGCGGCCATCGGCATCGCACAGCGAACCACGACAATGAGGAAGGAGAGAGGCATGGCAGGGCAGGCAAGCAAACCGGGTATTCGGGGCAGACGGACATGGATGGGCGTCGCCCTGGCGGTGGCACTTCTCGCGTCGGCGAATGCGCACGCCGCGTACAGCTACACGACGATCGACTACCCGGGGACGACCGGAGTGACCGGGCTGTCCGGTATCACCAACTCGGGGCAGATGGTCGGGACGTTCGGCCCCTTTCTGGGGACCAGCGGCCTCGGAACGGGCTTCCTGTTCAACGCGGGAACCTTCACGCCGATCGATGTGCCGGCTGGCTCGCTGGGCCCCTCCGCGGCCGCATCGGGCATCAATGACCTGGGCCAGATCGTCGGCAGCTACCAGGACAGTGCCGGCTTCCGCCACGGATTCCTCGCCAGTGGCGGCAGCATCACGATCATCGACGCGCCCGGAGCGAGCTTGACGATTGCGAACGGAATCAATCGCGCCGGTCAGGTTGTCGGATCCTACTTCTCGAGCCTCGGGGGCGGGCATGGTTTCATCGAAACCGCTGGAGACTTCGCAACCATCGATATTCCCGGTGCGCTTCTCACCAACGCGGTTGGCATCAACACCGCTGGGCAAGTCGTTGGTACTTACCAGGACGGTGCCGGACTCCACGGCTTCCTCGACATGGGCGGCAGCTTCAGCACGATTGATGCGCCCGGTGCAGTCAATACTTCTGTCATGGGCATCAACGATTTGGGTCAAATTGTCGGTTCGTTCGAGGACAGTGCCGGCATCCACCACGGATTCCTTGCCAATGGCGGAAGCTTCATCACGCTCGATGTTCCGGGGGCCAGCGCGACAGGCGCCGCCGGCATCAACATGTCTGGCCAGATCGTCGGCACTTACCAGGACAGCACCGGCCAGTTCCATGGTTTCCTCGCGGCGCCGGTTCCCGAACCGGGGACCGGCGTGCTGTGGATCGCCGGCTGCATCGTCCTGGCGGCCGGCGTCCGCCGCCGCACGGCGGAGCGGTTGCGCGGATAGGCTGACCCTCCGGCGCGCGACGCCTCGTCGAGCGGGCGATGCCGGCCGGCGACCGGCGCTGCGCCATGTTGTCGTGCCTTTGCGATCCGCGTCGGTGCGCAGGCACGGCTCAAACATTTCCTCTTATTCCGGCATAGAAAACTTCGATTGAGATTGCGCACTTGCGCGTGGCGGCGCGAGCGGCGTTCGGAGTACCATTTCGGAGGTTTGAATCCGGGTTCGAAACCGGCTATCTGGGAGGATTCAAGGCCTTCACTCCCGGGTACTTCGAAATGGCTTTGCATCCATCGGATGGAGGAAACAATGACGGAGCATGTTGCAACCAACGAGACCATACTCGTGGTGGGCGGCGGGATTTCCGGCATGACCGCCGCGCTCGAAGCGGCCGAAACCGGCAAGAACGTCGTTCTGGTTGAGAAGAATCCCGCACTGGGCGGACGCACCTCCCAGCTGTATCGCTACTTTCCCAAGCTGTGCCATCCGGTGTGCGGGCTGGAAATCAACCTGCGCCGTCTGAAGAACAATCCGCGCGTGCGCGTGCTGACGCTGGCCGAGGTCACCGGCATCGAAGGCAGCGCCGGCAACTACACGGTCGCCGTCAAGGTCAAGCCGCGCTACGTGAACGAGAACTGCACCGCCTGCGGCGACTGCGGCCGCGCAGTCGAGACCGAGGTCGACGACCCGTTCAACTACAACCTCGGCAAGCACAAGGCAGCCTTCCTGCCGAACGCGATGGCCTATCCGCAGCGCTACGTGCTCGATCCCTCGATCATCGGCACGGCCGACGCGGAGAAGGCGAAGGCCGCGTGCAAGTACGGCGCGATCGATCTCGACATGAAGGAGGAGACGATCCAGGTGAAGGCCGGCGCGGTGGTGTGGGCGACCGGCTGGCAGCCGTACGATGCGGCGAAGATCCAGCCCTACGGCTACGGACGCTTCAAGAACGTCATCACCAGTGTCGAATTCGAGCGTCTCGCCGACATCCACGGTCCGACCGGCGGCAAGATCCTGCGTCCGTCCGACGGCAAGGAAGCGAAGAACATCGCCTTCATCCAGTGCGCCGGCTCGCGCGACGAGAACCACCTGCGCCACTGCTCGCGGATCTGCTGCATGGCCTCGCTCAAGCAGACGCACTACGTGCGCGAAAAGTATCCGGAAGACGGCAAGTCGACCATCTACTACATCGACATCCGCGCCATCGACCGCTTCGAGGACTTCTACCAGAAGGTGCAGGCCGACCCGTCGGTGACCTTCGTCAAGTCCAAGGTCGCGCGCATTTCGGAAGACGAGAACGGCAACCCGGTGTGCTGGGGCGTCAACACCGAGGGCTACAAGCGCTACACGACCGCGCATGACCTCGTGGTGCTGGCGGTCGGCATGGAGCCCTCGGTCAAGGGCGTCAACATCCCCGGCCACATCGTCGCGGATTCCTCCGGCTTCATCGAGGCCGATCCGGCCAACGGCGCGGTGTTCGGCGCCGGCTGCGCGTCGAATGCGTTCGATGTGAACCGTGCAGTGCAATCGGCCACCGCTGCCGCGTTGCGCGCGATCCAGGTGGTGAACAAAGTAGCGAAGGCGGAGGCTTAAACCATGGCGGATATCAAAGTCGCAGCATACATCTGCAAGGGCTGCGGACTGGGCGAGCGTCTCGACACCGACGCGCTGGTCAAGATCGCGCAGAAGGACGGCAAGGTGCCGATGGCCAAGACGCACGATTTCCTGTGCTCGGCCGACGGCGTCGCGATGATCAAGAACGACATCGCCAACGAGGGCGTCACCCATCTCATGATCGGCGCCTGCTCGCGCCGCGCCAAGACCGAGGCATTCTACTTTCCGGCCAACGCGGTGGCGCGCGCCAACCTGCGCGAGGGCGTGATCTGGATCCGCCCCGATACCGACGAGGCGCGCGAAACCACGCAGGACATGGCGGAAGATTACATCCGCATGGGCTGCGCCGAAGTGAAGGCGATGACCGCGCCCGGCGGCAACCCCAACACCGGCAGCAGCAAGACCCTGCTGGTCGTCGGCGGCGGCGTCACCGGCATGACCGCTGCGATCGAGGCCTCGAAGACCGGCTATCCGGTCGTGCTGGTGGAGAAGACCGGCGAACTCGGCGGCATGGCGGGCAAGCTCTACAAGCGCATCCCGGTGCACGAGCCGTTCAAGTCGCCCGCCGACACCGGCGTCGCGGATCTCGTCGCGCAGGTGATGGGCGACAGCAACATCAAGGTGTACCTCAATGCGACCGTCGCCAAGACCGACGGCGCGCCCGGCCGCTTCGTCGTCGAAATCGCGACCGAATCGGGCGCGACGCACACCGAGGACATCGGCGCCATCGTGCAGGCCTCCGGCTTCACGCTCTACGACATGAACAAGCTGCCCGAGCTCGGCGGCGGGCAGTCGCCCAACGTGGTCGACCAGCTCGGCCTCGAGGCGCTGGCAAAGGCCGCCGCGGCCGCTGACGGCGTGATCCGCCGCCCCAGCGACAACCAGCCGGTCAAGTCCGTCGTCTTCGTGCAGTGCGCCGGCCAGCGCGATTCCTCCGGCACCCACCTTGCGTATTGCTCGGGCTCCTGCTGCAACACCAGCATCAAGCAGGCGATGTACTTCAAGGACGCGAATCCTGCGGTCGACACGACCGTCATCTACACCGACCTGCGCACCCCCGGCAACGGCGAGGACTTCTACCGCAGCGCGCAGGAAAAGGGCGTGATCTTCACCAAGGGCAAGGTGTCCCAGGTCGTGCCGGGCGGCGCGACCAGCACGGTGAAGTTCCACGACCTGATCCTCGACGACAAGGACGCCGCGGTGGCCGACGTCGACCTGGTGGTGCTCGCCACCGGCCAGGTGCCGAACTCCGGCGTCGACATCTTCGCCGCGCCCAAGGAAGCGGTCGAAGGCGAGGTCGAGGTCAAGCCGATCTCCATCCTCAACCTGAACTATCGCCAGGGCCCGGACGTGCCGCAGCTGAAGCAGGGTTTCACCGACTCGCACTTCATCTGCTTCCCCTACGAGACCCGCCGCACCGGCATCTACACGGCCGGCCCGGTGCGCCGTCCGATGGACATCGCGCAGGCGCGCGAGGATGCCACCGGCGCTGCGCTGAAGGCAATCCAGGCGCTGGAGAACGCCGAGCTTGGCCGTGCCGCGCATCCGCGTTCGGGCGACCTGTCGTTCCCGAAGGTGCGCCTGGAGGGCTGCACCCAGTGCAAGCGCTGCACGGTCGAATGCCCGTTCGGCGCGATCGACGAGGATGAAAAGCGCTTCCCGGTGTTCAACGAGTCGCGCTGCCGCCGCTGCGGCACCTGCATGGGCGCGTGCCCGGTGCGCGTGATCTCGTTCGAGAACTACTCGGTCAACACCGTCGGCGCGCAGGTCAAGGCGGTCGACATCCCCGACGAGTTCAGCGAGAAGCCGCGCATCCTGATCCTGGCGTGCGAGAACGACGCCTACCCGGCGCTCGACATGGCCGGCATGAACCACAACGAGTACTCGGCCTTCGTGCGCATCATCCCGATCCGCTGCCTGGGCTCGGTCAACACGATCTGGGTGACCGACGCGCTGAACGCCGGCTACGACGGCGTGATGATGATGGGCTGCAAGCACGGCGACGAGTACCAGTGCCACTTCGTCAAGGGTTCCGAGCTCGGCCGCGTGCGCATGTCGAAGATCGACGACACGCTGAAGACGCTGAACCTCGAGTCGCAGCGCGTGCGTGACCTCGAGGTCGCGATCACCGACATCGAGCGCGTGCCCGAGATGATCAACAAGTACGTTGAAGAGCTGGTCGCCATCGGCCCCAGCCCGTTCAAAGGCTTCTAACAGGAGAGTTCCAAGTGAGCGCAGATACCGCAATGGCGGCGAAGTACCGCAACAACTTCCTGAAGGAGATCGAAGAACAGGTCGAGATGGGCGACTGGGTCAAGATGTGCATGCAATGCGGCGTCTGCTCCGGTTCCTGCCCGACCAACTTCCAGAGCGCCTGGGAGCATCCGCCGCAGGAGCTCTTCATGATGATCCGCGCCGGCAAGCGCGAGGAGGTGCTGACCACGACCTCGATGTGGAACTGCACGTCCTGCTACAACTGCATCGTGCGCTGCCCGCGCAAGCTGCCGATCACCCACATCATGCACGGCATCGCCGAGTACGCGCACCGCCTCGGCAAGGCGCCGAAGATGCAGCCGACCCGGTTCTTCTCCGGCCTGTTCTGGAAGAACGCGACCAAGACCGGGCGCGTCAACGAGCTGAAGCTGTCGATGGGGCTCTACTTCAAGGACGGCTTCGGTGCCGGCATCAAGGAAGGCATGAAGATGAAGGACGTCGCGCTCGGCCTGATGAAGGCCAAGCGGCTCAACCCCTTCGAGCTGCTGGGCGGCCACAAGTGCAAGGACCAGAAGGGCATCCAGGCGATGCTGAAGAAGGCCTACGAAATCGAGCGCGCCCGCAAGGCCGCCAAGATGGCGGGCTGAGGAGAGAAATATGGCCAAACATGAATACGCGTTTTACCCTGGCTGCTCGTCGCAGAAGGGCGCTTCCGCCTCCAACTACCTGACCTCGGTCGAGTCGATGTGCAAGACGCTCGACGTCAAGCTGACCGAGATCCCCGACTGGAACTGCTGCGGCGCCTCGATCGGCTACGCCGAGGCGGGCGAGCTGCCGCGCCACGTGATGAACGCGCGCAACTTCGCGCTGGCCGAGCAGAACCTCCCCGGCCAGGAAATGGTCGCCACCTGCGCCGCCTGCTGGCTGGGCGCGCGCGAGACCCGCGAGCGCCTGACACACTCCGATACGCTGATGGCGGACACCCGCGAGGCGCTGAAGGAGGCCGGCCTCACGATCAACGAGATGCCCGAGATCCGCCACATGGTCGAGGTGCTGATCGAGGACCTCGGCTTCGACGAGATGGCCAAGCACGTCGTGCGTCCGCTCGAAGGCGTGAAGATCGCCGGCTACGTCGGCTGCCAGACCAACCGTCCGTTCGGCGTCGCCGGCGAGTCGTTCGAGAACCCCAAGTACCTCGACAAGATGGTCGAGATGGTCGGCGCCGAGTCGATCCCCGAATACGACATGAAGGTGACCTGCTGCGGCGGCGCGCTGGCGTTCTCCGAGCCGGAGAAGGCGCAGGCGCAGATCAAGGATATCGTCGAGTCGGCCTACGACCACGGCGCCGAGATGATCGTCACGCCGTGCCCGCTGTGCCAGGCCAACGTCGAAATCTACCAGGGGCAGATCAACCAGCGCTACGGCACCAAGTTCAACATCCCGGTGCTGTACTACAGCCAGCTGATGGTCGTGGCCTACGGCGGCAGCGCCAAGGAAGCCGCGCTGAACGGCCAGGTGATCAAGGCGCGCAGGCTGGAGGAAATCGCCGCCAAGCCGGTCAAGCGCTGACCCGTTCCGGCTGCGAAGACGAGACAGGGGCCGAGGCCCCTGTTTTTCTTGGCGAGATTGGGGTAGAAATGGGCAGGCGATGCGCCGCGAATTTTCTTGAGACACGCACGAACATGAAACGAGCCAAAGACTTCGAGCAACTGATCGACCTGGTCCACGAAGCCGTCTACGAGGTCGACGAGCTGCGCGCCTGCCTGGAGCACGACGACGACGAGGCATCGACCTACACGCCGTATCTCGACAGCCTGGACAAGATGCTGCGCGAGCTGCACGAGTCGATGGTGTCGGGCAAGTACGGCGGCGTCGGGCAGGGCGAGGACCTGTCCTACATGCCGCTGTTCAAGAAGCACGAGCGCGACATCCCGTTCCGCGAACTGCTGCGCACCATCAACGCGACGCACCGCGAGGGCTACGAGCCCTGACGGCAGCGGGGCGGTCGATCGCGCCGGGCGTCGTCGCGGCTGGCCGATGAAGCGGGAGGACCCGCGGTATGCCGCGGAAGGTTCGGAGGGAGCCCGGTATGAGAGCCAGCAAGTTGCTCAGCTACGAGTGGGATGCCGTCGCCGGAATTCTGGCGGCGGTGGCGGCCATCGTCCTGCATTTCCTGCACGTCGTGGACGAGCCGGTCATCCTGTCCATCGTGCTCGCCCTGCTGGCCCTCCTGTTCGTGAATTTCCTGCGCCATGCGCGCAGCAACGAACGGACCGCGGAGCAGGTCGAACGGACGGAGCATGCCATCCGCAGGATCCAGGCGACGTTGAAGGCGCCCGACGTGATGCTGGTCGGGCCGCGCCAGATCCGCTCGGTGAGCGAGACCTTCGCCCGTCACATGAAGGGCGACGCCATCTGGTTCAACGTCTGCCTGTCGATGTACAAGCCGCAGCCGCTGTTCGATGCACTGCTGCGTCCTGCGGTGGAGAACCCGATGGTCGCGTCGATCCAGTTCGTCCTGGACGAAAGCCAGAAGGAATTGTGGGAGTCGGAGGTGCAGCCGAAGATCGCCGCGTGCATCGGCGCGTCCAAGGTGAGGGAGCCGCGCTGGTGCGCGCTGGCCGAGAACGTGTCGTTCATCCTCGCGGACAGCCAGCATAGCGGGGGTGCGGAGGCGCTGCTGAGTTTCTGGGGCGAGCCGTTCATGGCGCAATCCACCGATCGGGAGGTGCCCCGCTACATCTTCCACGTCCAGAAGCATTCCGAGCTCCTGTCGCACCTGGTGGAGCTGGAGCGCGGCTGCGGCCATCATTAGGCACAGGCCTGCATGCCGGGGACCGGAGCCGCCCCGCGCTGCGCCGACTATTCCGCCCGCAGTGCGTCGACCGGGTTGAGCCGCGCGGCCCGCATCGCCGGGACGACGCCGGCCGCGAGCCCGATCAGCACGGATACCGCAAGGGCGCCGAATGCGTAGTCCCATGGCGTATTGACCGGCAGGCCGCTCACCGTGGCCTTCAGCAGCCAGGCGATGCCGATGCCGACCGCCAGCCCGCCGACGCCGCCGAGCGTGGAGAGCACGGTCGATTCCATCAGGAACAGCGTGCGGATGCGCGCGCGCGTCGCGCCGAGCGCGGTGAGCAGGCCGATCTCGGCGACGCGCTCGGCCACCGCGATGTGCATCAGCGTGACCATGCCGACCGCACCGACCAGCAGCGAAATGCCGCCGAGCGCGGCGACCGCGAAGGTCAGCACGTCGAGCACCGTGGAGAGCGTGTCGAGCATCTGCTGCTGCGGCGTGACCGTGAAATCCTCGCGGCCGTGGCGCGCAACGAGGATGCGCTTGATGTCGGCGACCACCGCCGGCACCGGTGATCCCGGCTTGTAGGCGACGTGGATCTCCATCACGCCTTCGCGGTTGAATACCTCCAGCGCGCGTGCGGTGGGGATGTAGACGGTGTCGTCGAGGTCGAAGCCGAGCACCTGGCCCTTGGGCGCCATGACGCCGACGATGCGGAAGCGGGTCGCGCCGACCTGCAGGACGGCGCCAAGCGGGTTGGCGTGGCCGAACAGTTCGCTGCGGACCTTCGATCCCAGCACGGCGTAGGCGCGCGGGTTGCGCGGATCGTCGGGCGGCAGGAACTGGCCGACCGCGACGTGCATGCTGAAGGCACGCGAGAAATCCGGCCCTTCGCCGTAGACGGTCACGCGCCGGCTGCGGCCGTGGGCGCGGATTTCCGCGTTGCCCATGACGCCGGCGTTGGTGTATTGCGCGAAGCGCGACGCCTTGAGGGCGAGCTCGTCGTCGATCGTCAGCAGCCGCACGCTGCCGATGGCGCCGACCGAGGCGCCGTGGGTCATCGTCTTGCCCGGGCTGATGTTGACGATGTTGGTGCCGAACTGGGTGAATTCGGCGAGCACGAAGCGGTGGATGCCGTGGCCGATCGAGGTCAGCAGGATCACCGCGGCTATGCCGACGGCGATCCCCGATGCGGACAGGAAGGTGCGCAGCCGGTGGGCGGTGAGCGCGTGCAGGGCGAAGCGCAGGGTGTCGGCGGCGCTCATTTTCCGGAGAGGGCGAGCACGGGGTCGAGCCGCGCGGCGCGCGCGGCGGGCAGCAGGCTGGCGACGACGCCGGTCAGCAGCGCCGTGGCGACGGCAGCGATGCTTGCCCAGGCCGGCGGATAGGCCGGCAGCTGCGGATAGGCCACGCGGATGAAATAGCTGCCGGCGTGACCGAGCGCGAAGCCGATCGCGCTGCCGGCCAGCGACAGCCACAGCGCCTCGGCGAAGAACAGGCGGCGGATGTCGGCCGCCGGCGCGCCGATCGCCTTCAGCAGGCCGATCTCCGCCGTGCGCTGGGCGACCGCGACCAGCATCACGTTCATCACCAGGATGCCGGCCACGGCCAGGCTGATCGCGGCGATGCCCGCCACCCCCAGCGTCAGTGCACGCAGGATGCGGTCGAAGGTGGCGAGCACGGCGTCCTGGGTGATGACGGTGACGTCCTCCTCGCCTTCGTGGCGCAGCGTGAGGAGATGGGTGACCGCGGCCTTGGCCGGCTCGATCGCGGCGCGGCTCTTCGCCTCGACCAGGATGCGGAACAGCGTCGAGGTGTTGAACAGCTCCTGCGCGTAGTCGACCGGGATGATGACGATCTCGTCGGAGTTGAATCCCATCGACTCGCCCTGCGGCGCGAGCACGCCGGTCACCAGGAAGCGGCTGGCGCCGAGCCGCACGCGCTGGCCGACCGCGTGTCCGTCGGGAAAGAATTCGCGCGCCAGCACGCTGCCCAGCACGATCTGCGCGCGCTCGGTGCCGCCGCCCGCGAGGAAGCGGCCCTGCGCCAGTTTCATGTGGCGGATCGGCAGCAGGTCGGCGGTGCTGCCGAGCACGGTCACCTCGCGCAGCCGCCCGCCGGCGGCGAGTTCGGCGACGCCGACGTTGAGCGGCGCCATCCGGCGCACCTGCGGCAGGTGGGTGAGCGAGACGGCGTCATCGAGGGTGAGATCGCGCGGCGTCTGGCCGAGCGCGGCGCCGGGGAAGCCGCCCGCGGTTTCGGCGCGGCCCGGCAGCACGATGACGAGGTTGGTGCCGAGCGAGGAGAACTGTCCGACGACATAGCGCCGTGCGCCGTCGCCAAGCGCGGTCAGGACCACCACCGCCGCCACGCCGAGCGACATCGCCAGCACGATCAGCAGCGAGCGGGTGCGATAGCTCGCGACCGTCGCGAACGAGAGCTTCAGGGTGTCGAGCGCGGTCATCGCGCGTCGGCGACGATCTCGCCGTCGCGCATGGCAATGTGGCGGTGGGCGCGGGCGCCGAGCTCGCGGTCGTGGGTGACGACGATGAGCGTGGTGCCGGCGTGGTGCAGGTTCTCGAGCAGCTCCATCACCTCGGCCCCGATGCGGTGGTCGAGGTTGCCGGTGGGCTCGTCGGCCAGGATCGCGGTCGGGCGCAGGATCGTGGCGCGGGCGATCGCCACCCGCTGGCGCTGGCCGCCGGAGAGCTCGGCCGGGCGATGGCGTGCGCGGTCCTCGAGGTCGAAGGCCGCGAGGGCGGCATCGACCCGGGCCTTGCGCTCGGCCGGCGCGATGCCCTCGAGCATCAGCGGCAGCTCGATGTTCTCCGCCGCGGTCAGGCGCGGCACCAGATGGAACGACTGGAACACGAAGCCGATCTTCTCGCGCCGGACGCGTGCGCGCTCGGTCTCGGACAGGTCCGTGACGTCGCGGCCGTCGAGCTCGTAGCGTCCGCCGTCGGGGCGATCGAGCAGGCCGATGACGTTCAGCAGCGTCGACTTGCCCGAACCCGAGGGGCCCATGATCGAGACGTATTCGCCGGAAGCGATGTCGAGGCTGACGCCGTTCAGCGCGCGTACCTCCTGGTCGCCCATGCGGAAGACGCGGGTGACGGAGGCGAGGCGGATCACGGCGCGGCCTTCGGGGTGACTTTCACCCCGGCCTTCACGCCTTCCTGGTCGAACGACAGCAGGACGCGGTCGCCGGCCGCGAGGCCGTCCGTCACCTCCGTGTACGCCCAGTTGGCGAGCCCGGTCTTGATGCGGCGCGTCTCGAGCCGGTCGTCCTTGCCGAGGACCAGCACCGTCCCGTCCTGCTGGATCGCCTGGGTCGGCACGCGCAGCGCGTCGTCGTGGCGCGCGACGATGGCTTCGACGTCGGCGCTGTAGCCGACCAGCAGGGCTTGCCGCGGCGGCGCGTCGAAGTCGACCTCGACGTCGACCGTGCGCGCCTGCTTCTCGACCTCGGTCACATAGGGCGCGAGGCGCCGCACGTGCCCCGGGAAGGTCTTGCCCGGCAGCGCGTCGAGCGTGATACGGGCAGCCTGGCCGGGCTGCAGGCGCGGCGCGTCGACCTCGTCCATCGGTGCGCTGACGTAGAGGCAGCTGTCGTCGATCAGGTCGACCGCGGGTGGCGTCGGGATGCCGGGCGGCGAAGGCGTGGTGAACTCGCCAACTTCGCCGGTGACCTTGGCGACGATGCCGGCGAACGGCGCGGTCAGCGTGGTGCGCTCCAGCCCGGCGAGCGCGACGCGGACCTGGGCCTGGGCACGCTTGACGTCGGCGGCGAGCGCATCGCAGCTGGCGCGGCGCGAGCGCGCATCGGCGCGCGCATCCTCGGCGCGCTGCGGGCTGACGAAGCCCTGCGCGGCGAGCTGCTGCGTGCGGTCGGCATCGCGCTGCGCATTGTCGGCGAGAATGCAGGCCTCGCGGCGCCGTTCCTCGCTGGTGGCGAGCTGGCGGTTGGCCAGTTCGCGCTGCGCCGCCAGGTCGCGGTTCCACAGTTCCAACAGGGGCTGGCCGGCCTTGACGCGCTCGCCTTCCTTGACTTCCATCTTCACGATCTGGCCACCCGCGACCGGCGCGAGCTTGGCGCGCCGGCAGGCCTTGACCGTGCCGGCACGCGTGTTGACCACGGTCGATTCGACGGGGCCGCGCGCAATCGTCGCCACCTCGACCTCGGGTGGCTTGGGGCGCGTGAGGCGCCAGCCGGCAAAGACGAGGGCGGCGGCGACAAGGGTGAAGACGACGAGTCGAAGCCCGGTTTTCGGTTTGATCATGAGCGGGAGAAGACGGCAGGCGATCGGCTCAATTTAACATTTCCGCAGGCGGGCGCGTGCCGTGCACCGCGCTGTTCACTGCTTGAGCACGCACTTCTGGTAGAGATCCTTCGCCCGGCCCTCGGGGTCGTATTTCGCCTTCAGCGCCCGGTAGGCCGGCCCGCCGTAGAGCGTCCAGAAGCGCGCCTCGTCGAAGTACGCGTCCGAATACAGCGACTTGATGCCGCCGAGTTCGGTGACCTTGCCTTCGACGAGGCGGTTGTGGTGGCCGGGCGCGAAGGGGTGGCGCCGTCGCACCACGTCCCAGAAGCCGAAGTTCACGTGGAGCGCGTCCCGCATCGGAAACAGGGTGAAGCGGACGTCGCTGCGGTAAGGCCGCACCGGGCAGCTCCAGATCGGCAGGATGCCGATCTCGCGGTGGAAGAAATCGAGGAAGGCGACCGCGTGAGCCAGCGGAATGTCCACGTCCTGGATCACCGACTCGCGCTGCACGCCGAGCAGCCGGTCGAGCCGGCCGGTGACACCCCACTTGCTGTTCCAGCGCATGACCTGGGTGTAGAAGACCGAGTTCAGCCGCTCGCGGCCCAGCAGGCGGCGGACGAGCGGATTCTGCGCGCCGAGGTTCTTCGAACACCAGAACCAGTCCGTGTCCCAGCGCCAGAGGTAGTCGCGGACGGTGAGATAGTCGGTCGCGCGCTCGCGCAGGCTGCGGTAATAGATCCGCTTGTACGTGTAGTCGCTGGTCCAGGGCGCCGTGTCGACGAAGTGCCCCTGGCTCAGGATCAATTCGTCGGGCGCGAACACCACGCCGTCGACGAAGTCGGCATCGCCCTCGCAGGCCGCTTCGAGCGCGGCGAAGAAGGCGGCGGGCTCGGCGAAGCGCGCGTGGGTCACCTGGACGAACGGCTTGACCGGAACGGCCAGCGCCTTCAGCTTCAGCGCATAGCCCAGCGTCCCGTAGGAATTGGGAAAGCCGTAGAACAGATCGCGGTGTTCGTTGTCCGGCGTCGCGAGCACGACGCGGCCGTCGGGCAGCAGGATTTCCAGCTCCTGCAGCGTCTCGTGCACCAGGCCGTAGCGGAACGACGTCGCCTCGATGCCGACGCCCGCCGCCGCGCCGCCGATCGTGATCGATTTCAGCTGCGGCACCACCGCCGGCATCAGGCCGTGCGGCAGCAGCGCGTCGACCAGCCTGGCGTAGGGCGTCATGCCCTCGACGGTGAACTCGCGCGCATCGCGGTCGATGTCGAGCACCTCGTTGAAGGCGCGCACGTCGAGCCGCTGCTTCGCCTGCCGCGCGCGGTCGCGGAACAGGTTGGACGTGTCCTTGGCAAGCCCAAGCGGCGCGCTGCCGCCGGTCGCGCGCAGCTGCGCGGCGAGCTTCCGGAGCTTGTCTTCGTGGCTCATCGGTAGAGGAAGGCGCGGCTCATCGGATAGCGCTCGCGGTCGACGTTGCCCTTGCTGAACACGATCTGGAACAGGTGCGTCATGCCGCACGGCGAACGGAACATTTCGGCGCAGGACCACAGGTAGGTGCGCCAGGTGCGGCGGAAGCGCTCGTCGAAGCGCTGCGGGTCGAGCGCGTGGATCGCGTCCCAGCGCGCGTCGAAGCGGGTCGCCCAGGCGTCGAGCGTGAGCGCGTAGTGGCGGCGCAGGTTCTCGATGTCGACGATCTCCAGACCGCATGCATCCATGGCCTCGATCGTCTGCGCCAGGCTGGGGATCCAGCCGCCCGGAAAGATGTGCTTGCGGATGTAGAACTCGGTGTCGAACACGCCGGCGTGGCCGATGAAATGCAGCATGCCGAGGCCGCCGGGCTTCAGCGCGTCGGCGTGGGCGCGCACCACCGCATGCAGCTGGTCGCGGCCGGCATGCTCCAGCACGCCGATCGACACGAGCTTGTCGTACTGGCCGGGAATCTCGCGGAAGTCGGCCTCGATTACCGCGATCTGCTCGCCCAGCCCGCGCCGCGCGATCTCGCCCTGCAGCCACTGCACCTGTTCGGTCGTCGTGTTGATGCCGGTTCCGTACGCGCCGTAGTGCTCCCGGGCATGGAACAGGAAGCCGCCGAAGCCGCAGCCGATATCGACGAAGCGCTCGCCCGCCTCGAGGCGGATCTTCTGCGCGACGTGATCCATCTTGTTGCGCTGCGCCTCCTCGACGGTTTGCGTGCCTTCCTTCCAGTAGCCGCAGGTGTACATCATCGACGGCAGGTCGAGCCACTGGCGATAGAAATCGGTGCCGAGTCCGTAGTGGAAGCGTGCATTGGCCTTGGCCTGGGCAAGGCTGGCATTGCCGAAGCGCACTTCGTGCCACGCGTTGCGCAGCCGCAGCAGGCCTGCCGGCGGGCCGTCGAGTCCCATGTCCATGCCGGTTCGGAAGGCCAGCTGCAGGTTGCCTTCGATGTCGACGTCGCCGGCGAAATACGATTCCAGCAGGCCGACGTGCCGGAACACGGCGGTGCGCCACTCGGCGCGGCGATTGCGGAAGACGAGGGTGAACGAGGGTTCGCCCTCGCGGCTCCGGCAGGTGCGGCCGTCGGCGAACACGATGCGGAAGGTCGCGCCGGCCCGGCCGGCGTCCCGGGTCAGCAGCGTGCGTATCGTGCGGAGCATCGCGGACATCATGCCGTCCGCCGTTACGGGGCCGCAGGGATGCGCCGGTGCCGGGCGACGCGCGCTGCGCCGCCCGTCGTGCGATCCTGATGGTCCGCGCCCGGAAAAGAAGCCATGCTCCCAGCATAGACAACCGGCCGCCGGCGCGCGGGCGGCCAAGGTAACATTCGCCCATGCTGAAGACCATCGTGCCGGCGCGCCTCGAATACCGCGAGGGCGTGCCGTATTCCGCCGCCTACGGCGACATCTACCATTCCGCCGACGGCGGCCTCGGCCAGGCGCGCCACGTGTTCCTGCAGGGCTGCGGCCTGCCGCAGGCGTGGGCGGGCCGTGCGTGCTTCGTGGTGCTCGAAACCGGCTTCGGCACCGGGCTCAATTTCCTGGCCACCTGGGCGGCCTGGCGCGCCGATCCGGCGCGTCCCGCGCGCCTGCATTTCCTGTCGGTGGAGAAGCATCCCTTCGTCGCCGAGGACCTGGCGGTGCTGCACGCGCAATGGCCCGAGTTCGCCGCGCTGTCGCAGGAACTGCGCGCCGGCTGGCCGATGCTGACGCCGGGCTTCCACCGCATCGCGCTCGACGGCGGGCGGGTGCAGCTGACGCTGATGCTGGGCGATGCGCTCGACTGCCTGCCGCAGGTCGAGGCCGAGGTGGACGCGTTCTACCTCGACGGCTTCGCCCCCGATTGCAATGCCGACCTGTGGCAGCCGCCGCTCTTCGACGTGCTGGCGCGGCTGGCGCGTCCCGGTGCGACGGCGGCGACCTATACGGTGGCGGCGCCGGTTCGCGAGGGGCTGGCGCGCGCTGGCTTCGCCTGCGAGAAGCGCAGCGGCTTCGGCCGCAAGCGGCATTGCCTTGCGGCACGATTCGCTGGGGAAGGCCGCCGCACGAGGCCGCGCGTGCCGCAGCACGTCGCGGTCGTCGGCGCCGGCGTGGCCGGCTGCGCGACGGCCCACGCGCTGGCGTGGCACGGGATCGCCGTCACGGTGCTGGAGCGGGCCGCAGGGATCGGGCAGGGCGCGTCCGGCAATCCGGTCGCGGTGTTCCGCCCGCTGGTCTCGCGCGACGACAACCCCGCCAGCCGCCTGACGCGTGCGGCCTTCCTGCACGACCTGCGGGCCTGGCCCGCGCTCGGCGAGCGCCTGGACTGGTCGGCGTGCGGCGTGCTGCACCTGGCGCGCGACGCCGACGCTGCGCTCAAGCAGCGGCAGGCGCTCGCCGCAACCGCGCCGCCGGCCGGATATGCACGCTGGGTCGAGCGCGACGAAGCGCGGCAGCTGGCGAACTGGCCGGTCGACGCCGCAGGCGTGTTCTATCCGGCCGCGGGATGGGTGGTGCCGGCAAGCCTGGCGCGCGCCTGGCTCGACCATCCGGCGATCAAGTTGCGCGCCGGCTGCGGCGTCGCACGGCTCGCACCGGGTGGATCGGGCTGGCAGCTGCATGCGGCCGACGGGGACGTGCTGGCCGAGGCCGATGCGGTGGTGCTGGCGAACGCGCGCGACGCGGCGGCGCTCGCTCCGGGGCAGGACTGGCCGCTGCACACGGTGCGGGGGCAGATCACCGAGCTGCCGCCGGGCTGCCTGCCGGAGCTCACCCGGGTGGTCTCGCGCGAGGGCTACGTGGCGCCCGGCACGCGGCCGCTGGTCGGCGCGACCTACGAGCATGACGACGACGACACGGCGCCGCGCGCGGCGAGCGACCAGGCCAACCTGGCGCGCCTGGAGGCGATCCTGCCGGGAGGCCGAAGCCGCGTGGCGATCGAGGCCGTGCGCGGCCGCGCATCCTTGCGCGCGACGCTGCCGGACCGGCTGCCGCTGGTCGGCGCGGTGGCGGAATGCTCGGGGGTCTATGTCGCGGCAGGCTATGCCTCGCGCGGCGTGGTGTGGGCCGGCTTGCTGGGCGAGGCCCTGGCGGACCGCATGAGCGGGCAGCCGTTGCCGCTGGAGAACGATCTGATGGGGGTGCTTGCGCCCGAGCGCTTCAGGCGGCGGTGAGCGGCTTGCCGCGAGGCGTGGCGACCGACTGTCCGGCCTGGTCGTAGAGACCGGTGCGGTTGGTGGCGGCGTGGACCAGGACATTCAGCGCCTGGCGCGTCGCCGTGAGGCGCATCTCGATCAAGGTGCCGATACGCTGGTTCATGGCCTGCGCCTCCTGTTCCAGGCCGCACAATTCCTGCCAGTGCGCGCGGTGCTCCGCGTTGCCGTGCTGCGCCAGCCAGGCCGCCATGCCGGTGTGGTCGGCGGCGTGGCCGGCGGCCCGCAGCGCATCCTGGCGCGCACGCACGAGATTGCCGAGCGTCTGCACCTGGGCCAGCTTGGATGCGTTGAGCTGCGGCAGGCGGTCGGCGTCGCCCGCCACCAGCGCGCGTTCTTCGTCGGCGAGAACGTTCAGCAAGGCCTTCCAGGCGGCCAGTTCCATCCCGAGCCGGGCGCCGAGGGCCGGCTCGCGCGATGCGTCACTTGGCGACATGGAGCATTTCCTTGACCGAGTTCAGCAGGCTCTCGGCGATGTTGTCGGTATGGATCGTGTACTGCCCGCTGGCGATCGCGGCCTTGATGCTGTCGACGCGGGCACGGTCGACGACCGGGATGGCGGCCAGCTGGGACTCCAGTTGCTTCAACTGGGTCGCGCGCGGGCTCAGCGTGACGTCGGCCGGGGTGGCATCGGCCGCTGCCTTCGCGCCGGCCTTGCCCGAGCGCGTCTCGGCAGGGGGGGGCGAAGGGATGGGCTTGAGGCTGGGATCGATTTTCATGGCAGCTTCCTGATCGGATGGGCGTGGACGAACGCGCCTTGCAGTCTCGATAACGTCATATTGGCACGATTTCTGTAGCGTGTCCGCGCCGGCTAGAAGGCGACCACCACCTGCTGGCCGTCCTGCGCGACGCCGCTGACCACTTCGCCCGAAGCGGTTCTGACCCGGACGCGCTCGCCGCGGCCGGCGTTGGCGAGCGCCTGGCCCTCGCTCTGGACGGAAAAGCCGGGGCCCTTGATGAGGAGGCGGGTCGTCTGCCCCTGCTGGACGGCGAGCGGGGCGTGCAGCACGGCGCTGCGCAGCGGGGCGCCGGCCGCCACGCCCGAGACGGTCCGATAGCCGACCAGGGCGGCGGCATCGGTCGCGACGTCGGCCGGAAGGGCGCCGAGGTCGCCCTCGCGCAGGGCGAGGTCGGCGGCAGCGAGAACGTGGTTGGCGGGCAGCGCCTCGCGGCTGACGACGTAGGATCCCACGACATGCACCTGGGCCGGCAGGTAGACCGTCCACCGCACCGGGGCAAGGCAGCGCACGCCGACCGTGGTGCGTCCGATGCTGCGGCTGCCGGCGGGCTGGAATGCCTCGAGCGCCGAACACGCGGGCATCGCGGCGCGCGGTGCGCCGACCTGCAGCGTCACCTTGCCGGGCAGGCCACCGGCCTGCGTTTTCAGGAAGCGTTCGGCCTGCGCCTGCACGGCGGCCGGGTCCTGGCGGTCCACCGCTTGGGCGGCGCCGGCCCCGGTGAGGCAGGCGAGGACCGCAAGGCCGCGCGCGAAGCGGCTGCCGGCGGCGCGGATGCGTTGGGCGATCATGTCGACTCCTTGGCTCGACTTAGCACAGTGCCGCATTGTAGGGACGGGCGGCCGATCCTAAACGCCGAAATGAGCCGCCTTTCTCCCCTTTATCGTTCGATTGACTGGACAGGCGCGTGCCTAGGATGCAGTCATCGCAAAAGGCCTTTGCGGCACGAGAAAGGACAGGACCATGCTGAACCGGCTGGACGACATGCTGAATTTCCACGCCCAGGCGCTGCGCATCCGCGAGCAGCGCCAGCAGGTACTGGCATCCAACATCGCCAACGCGGACACGCCCAACTACAAGGCGCGCGACCTCGATTTCCGGGCGGCGCTCCAGGGTGCGCTGCAGGGCGCGTCGGCGTCCGCCGCGGGCGCGCTGGCGACGACCTCGCCGCGGCATCTCGAAGGCCCGTCCGGCCCGGCGTCCGAGCCCGGCCTGCTGTACCGCACGCCGGCGCAGGGCAGCGTCGATGGCAACACGGTGAACATGGACGCCGAGCGCGCCGCGTTCGCCGACAACGCCGTCCATTATGAATTCGACCTGACCCGGATCACCCAGCAGATCAAGACCATGCTGGCGGCGATCCAGGGCTGAGGAGGCTAGGCCATGTCCCTTTCCAACATCTTCAACGTGGCCGGATCGGCCATGAACGCGCAGGCGCAGCGGCTCAACACCGTCGCCAGCAACCTCGCCAACGCCGACAGCGCGACCAGCGCCAACGGCACCCCCTACAAGGCGAAGCAGGTCGTGTTCGCCGCCACGCCGATGGGCGAGGGCGGCGCGACCGGCGTCAACGTCGCGGCCGTCGTCGACGATCCGTCGCCGATGAAGCAGGTCTACGACCCGAAGAACCCGCTCGCCGACGAAAAGGGCTACGTGACCATGCCGAACGTCAACGTGGTCGAGGAGATGGTCAACATGATCTCCGCCTCGCGGGCCTACCAGTCGAACGTCGACATGATGAACACCACCAAGACCCTGCTGCTCAAGACCCTGAGCCTGGGCCAGTGACGGCGACCGCCAACGAGGACAGACCATGAGCACCGTACAAGACGCAAGCAGCGCCAGCAGCCTGTTGGGCGCCACCGCCGCCGCATCGAAGGGCAGCACCGCCGACACGCAGAACCGCTTCCTGAGCCTGCTGGTGGCGCAGATGAAGAACCAGGATCCGCTCAATCCGCTCGACAACGCGCAGGTGACGAGCCAGATGGCGCAACTGTCGACCGTGCAGGGCATCGAGGAGATGAACAGCAAGCTCGCCGCGCTGGCCTCCAGCCTCGGCACCAACCAGATGTCGCAGGCCGCGGCGCTGATCGGACGCGACGTGCTGGTCCCCGGCAACCGGGTCGGCCCCTCCCAGCCCGACAACCTGATGGGCATGGAGCTGTCGCGCCCCGCCGACAAGGTCACCCTGACCATCCACGACGCGTCCGGCCAGGCCGTGCGCACGCTCAATCTCGGCCCGCGCGACGTCGGCGTGGGCATGGTGGCGTGGGACGGCATGACCGATGCGGGCACCCCGGCGCCCGCCGGCGCCTACAGCTTCCAGATCGACGCCGTCCAGGGCGGACAGGCAGTCGGCAACACGGCCCTCAACCTGGGCGTGGTGAACAGCGTTTCGCAAAACGCCCAGGGAGTGCAGCTCAACCTGGCGGGCAGCACCAGCGTCGGATATGCCGATATCCGGCAGATCTTCTGAATGGCCGGAACGGGCAAGGCAGCAATCATTACAAGGAGCACGACATGAGTTTTCAGCAAGGCTTGAGCGGACTCAACGCCGCCGCAAAGAACCTGGACGTCATCGGCAACAACGTGTCGAACGCGAACACGGTCGGTTTCAAGCAGTCCCAGGCGCAGTTCGCCGACGTCTACGCGAATTCGCTGACGGGATCCGGCGGATCCAACGTCGGCATCGGCACCAAGGTGGCCGCCGTCGTCCAGCAGTTCACCCAGGGCAACATCACGTCGACCAACAATCCGCTCGACATCGCGATCAACGGCAACGGTTTCTTCCGGGTCGACAACAACGGCGAGATCAACTACCAGCGCAACGGCCAGTTCCAGCTCGACAAGAACGGCTTCATCGTCACCTCGGGCGGCGCCAAGCTGACCGGCTACACGGCCAGCGCCAGCGGCGTGCTGTCGACCGGCTCTCCGCAGCCCATCAGCATCAACACCGCCGACCTGTCGCCGAGCGCGACGTCCAAGGTCAACGCGGTCATGAACCTGGATTCCAGCGCCGGCGTGAAAACGGCCGCGTTCGACATGAACGATCCCACCACCTTCAACAACTCGATGTCGGTGTCGGTGTACGACAGCCTGGGCAACCAGCACACGCTGCAGACCTACTACGTGAAGACGGCCCCCGGTTCGTGGGACGTGTATGCCTCCAACGACGGCACGCTCATCCAGGCCACTCCGGTCGGCACGCTGGCGTTCAACAACACCGGCAGCCTGACCTCGGGTTCGCCGATCACGATCGCCGGCCTCGCGGTGACGACCGGCGCCTCGGCGCTCAACTTCTCGATCGACTACACCGGCAGCACCCAGTTCGGCTCGCCGTTCAGCGTGAACACGCTGAACCAGGACGGCTACACCTCGGGCCGCCTGGCCGGCTTCAACGTCGGTGCGGACGGCATCGTCCTCGGCCGCTACACCAACGGCCAGGCCGCGGTGCTGGGGCAGGTGGTGCTCGCCAGCTTTTCCAACCCGAACGGCCTGCAGCCGATGGGCAACAACATGTGGTCCGAATCGTCGACCTCCGGTGCACCGCTGGTGGGCGCGCCCGATTCCGGCGGCCTCGGCGTGCTGCAGTCGTCTGCGACGGAGGACTCCAACGTCGACCTCACCGCCGAGCTGGTCAACATGATCACCGCCCAGCGCGTATACCAGGCCAACGCCCAGACCATCAAGACCCAGGACGCGGTGATGCAGACCCTGGTCAACCTGCGTTGATGCCGTAGGGCACTAAGGAGGCCGCATGGACCGTCTCATCTACACCGCCATGACCGGCGCGAAGCACGCGCTGGAGCAGCAGGCGACGACGACGCACAACCTCGCGAACGCGACGACCACCGGCTTCCGTGCGCAGATCGACCAGTTTCGCGCGGTGCCGGTGCAGGGCGCGATCCTGCCCACCCGCGCGTTCGTCGTCGATTCCACCACCGGCAGCGATTTTCGCGCCGGTTCGATCCAGCAGACCGGGCGCGCGCTCGACGTCGCGGTGCAGGGCGAGGGCTGGATCGTGGTGCAGGCGGCCGACGGCAGCGAGGCCTACACCCGCAACGGCAGCCTCAAGCTCGATGAGAACGGCGTGCTGCAGACCCACGACGGCCTCAACGTCCTGGGCGACGGCGGCCCGCTGTCGATCCCGCCCGGCCGCAACGTCGCGATCGGCAAGGACGGCACGATTTCGCTGGTGCCCGACGGCTCGACCGCGACCGGCCTGACTTCGGTCGGCCGCCTGAAGCTGGTCAACCCGCCGGCCGCCGACCTCGTGCGCGGCGACGACGGCCTGTTCCGCCTCAAGGACGGGCAGGCGGCCGAAGCCGACCCCAAGGTCTCGGTGGTGGGCGGGGCGCTGGAATCGTCCAACGTCAACGTCGTCGAGGCCATGGTCAACATGATCTCGCTGGCACGCCAGTTCGACATGAACATGAAGCTGCTGCAGCAGGCCGAGAACAACGACAGCAAGGCCGGCCAGCTGCTGGCCATGAACTGACCCCCGTATTCGATTAAGGAGCCGACATGATTCGCTCACTGTGGATTGCCAAGACCGGCCTGGATGCGCAGCAGACGCAGATGGACGTGATTTCCAACAACCTCGCCAACGTCAGCACCAGCGGCTTCAAGCGCGCGCGTGCCGTGTTCGAGGATCTGCTGTACCAGACCCTCCGCCAGCCCGGCGCGCAATCGTCCGAGCAGACGCAGCTGCCTTCCGGCCTGCAGATCGGCACCGGCGTGCGCACCGTCGCGACCGAGCGCATCTTCACCCAGGGCAACCTGCAGCAGACCGGCAACGCCAAGGACGTGGCCATCCAGGGCAACGGCTTCTTCCAGGTGCTGATGCCGGACGGCACCACCGCCTACACGCGCGACGGCTCGTTCCAGAGCGACGCCAACGGGCAGCTGGTGACCTCCAGCGGCTACCCGGTGCAGCCGGCCATCACGATTCCGCCCGATGCCCAGAGCATCACCATCGCCCGCGACGGCACGGTGTCGGTGCAGCAGGCCGGCGCCACCGCCCCGGTGACGGTCGGCACGCTGCAGCTGGCGATGTTCGTCAACCCGGCCGGCCTGCAGAGCCTGGGCGAGAACCTCTACGCGGAAACCGCCGCATCCGGCACGGCGAGCTCGAACGCCCCCGGCAGCAACGGCGCGGGCCTGCTCAACCAGGGCTATGTCGAGACCTCGAACGTCAACGTCGTCGAGGAGATGGTCAACATGATCCAGACCCAGCGCGCGTACGAAATCAACAGCAAGGCGATCACGACATCCGACCAGATGCTGCAGCGCCTGACGCAGCTCTGAGACCGGCCATGAACATCGCGCGCGCCATCGGGATCGCAGGCCTGCTGATCGGACTGGCCGGCTGCGGCACCACGCCGTCGTCCATCGTCGACCAGCCGACCACCGCGCGTCCGAAGCCGTTGCCCGCGCAGACGGCGGGCAACGGCGCGATCTACCAGACGAACGCCTACCGCCCGCTGTTCGAGGACCGGCGCGCCCGCCAGGTCGGCGACATCCTCACCATCGTGATCAACGAGAACACCCAGGCCGGCAAGAAGGCGGCGTCCAACGGCTCGAAGACCGGCGCGGTCGATTCGTCGATCAGCGCCGTCGCAGGCCTGCCGCTCAAGACCTTCCAGGGCATCGGCGTGAAGGCCGATTCGTCGACCCAGTACGACGACAAGTCGGCGCTCAATTCGAGCAACACCTTCAGCGGCACGATCACCGTGACCGTCACCGAGGTGCTGCCGAACGGCAACCTGGTCGTGGCCGGCGAGAAGCAGGTCGCGTTCGACAAGGGCACCGAATACATCCGCCTGTCCGGCGTGGTGCAGCCCGACACGATCCTGTCCGGCAACACGGTGTCGTCGGCGAAGGTGGCCGACGCGCGCATCGAATACCGCAGCAGCAGCAAGCTCGACTCGGCCGAGGTCATGAACTGGCTGGCGCGCTTCTTCCTCAGCTTCGTTCCCCTCTGAACGGTGGGCATCATGAAACTCCCGCACCTGTTCCTGCTCGCCGCGCTCGCCCTGAGCGGCGGCGCCCAGGCCGAACGCATCAAGGACATCGCGTCCATCCAGGGCGTGCGCAACAACCAGCTGGCCGGCTACGGCCTCGTCGTCGGCCTCGACGGTACCGGCGACCAGACGACGCAGACGCCGTTCACCACCCAGAGCATCGCCAACATGCTGATGCAGATGGGCGTCACCCTGCCGCCCGGCATCAACATGCAGCTGAAGAACGTGGCGGCGGTCATGGTCACCGCCGACCTGCCGCCGTTCGCGCAGGCGGGGCAGGCCATCGACATCACCGTGTCGTCGATCGGCAACGCCAAGAGCCTGCGCGGCGGCACCCTCGTGATGACGCCGCTGAAGGGCGCCGACGGCCAGGTCTACGCGATGGCCCAGGGCAACCTCGTGGTCAGCGGCGCCGGCGCCTCGGCCAGCGGCAGCAAGGTCCAGGTCAATCACCTGTCGGTGGGACGCATCCCGAGCGGCGCGACCGTCGAGCGCAGCGTCGCGACCGCGCTGGGCGTGTCCGGCAGCATCAACCTCGAGCTGCAGGACGCCGACTTCACCACCGCCAGCCGCGTCGTCGACGCCGTCAACGCGCGCTTCGGCAAGGACACCGCGCGCGCGCTGAACGGGCGGGTGATCCAGGTGCGGACGCCGGTGGGCGACGACGCCCGGGTGGCCTTCCTCGGCGCGATCGAGAGCCTCGACGTCAGCCCGGCGCAGGGCATGGCCAAGGTGATTCTCAACGCCCGTACCGGCTCCGTCGTGATGAACCAGGTCGTCATGCTCGACGCCTGTGCCGTGTCACACGGCAATCTTTCGGTGATCATCAACACCCAGCCCGTCATCAGCCAGCCCGCGCCCTTCTCCAAGGGCGAGACGGTGGTGACGTCGCAGTCGCAGATCGAGATCCGCCAGCAGCCGGGCGAGGTCATGCACCTCAAGGGCGGCGCCTCGCTCGCCGACGTCGTCAAGGCGCTGAATTCGATCGGCGCGACGCCGCAGGACCTGCTGGCGATCCTGCAGGCGCTGAAGGCCTCGGGCGCGCTGCACGCGGAGCTGGAGGTGATCTGATGGCGATCGGCAGTGCAGATCTCGCGTCGCGCTTCGCGCTCGACGTCCAGAGCGTCGGCCAGCTGAAGCTGGAGGCGAAGCAGTCCTCGCCCGAGGCCCTGCGCGCGGCGGCGCAGCAGTTCGAAGCCGTGTTCCTGAACATGATGATGAAGAGCATGCGCGAGGCGACGCCGCAGGACGGCATGCTCGACAGCGAGCAGACCCGCATGTACACGTCCATGCTCGACCAGCAGCTGACCCAGAAGCTGGCGACCCGCGGCATCGGCCTTGCCGACGTCATGGTGCGCCAGCTCTCGCGCACGCTGAACCTGGCGGCGCCGGGCGCCGCGGCGCAGCTCGGGGAAGGGCCGGCAGCGGCGCTTCCGCCGGGAACCGTCGCGCCATCGGCAGTGCCGCAGGCAGCCGATGCCCCGCGGAGCGGCGACGTGCCGGCCCACGTCGGCGCGTTCGTGCGCAAGCTGCTGCCGCACGCCGAGGCGGCAAGCGCCGCGAGCGGCATCCCGGCACGCTTCATGGTCGGTCAGGCGGCGCTGGAAACCGGCTGGGGCCGCAGCGAAATCCGCGGTCCGGACGGCCGGAACAGCCACAACCTGTTCGGCATCAAGGCCGGCCCGAGCTGGAAGGGCCGCACGGTCGACGTCGTCACCACCGAATACGTCAACGGCAGGCCGCAGAAGCAGGTGGCGAGCTTCCGCGCCTACGATTCCTACGCCGATGCGTTCCGCGACTACGCCAACCTGCTGCGCGGGCAGGCGCGCTACCAGAACGCGATCGCCGGCGGACAGGACGCCGCCGGCTTCGCCCAGGGCCTGCAGCAGGCCGGCTACGCCACCGACCCGGCCTATGCGAACAAGCTGATGGGGGCGATCCGCCTGGTCGAGACCGCCTGACTCAAGAAAATCCCCGGCCGGCCGATTCAGCCATCAAGCGTATTTGTATGCACCCCCACGGAACCCTTGCGAGCGGATAGATGGCAACCAACATTCTCAGTATCGGACAGAGCGCCCTTGCTGCCGCGCAGGTGGGGATCAGCGTAACGGGCCACAACATCGCCAATGCCGCGACGCCCGGCTACAGCCGGCAGGTCGTGATCCAGGGCGCGGCGCTGGCGCAGAATTTCGGCTTCGGCTTCATCGGGCAGGGTGCCGAGATCTCGTCGATCCAGCGCGTCTACAACGAATACCTCGCCACCCAGGTGCAGACCTCCCAGGCGTCGAAGAGCAGCCTCGATGCCCATTACACCCAGATCCAGCAGATCGACAACATGCTCGCCGACCCGCAGGCCGGGCTGTCTCCGGCGTTGCAGGACTTCTTCAGCGGCGTCCAGGCCATGGCGTCGAACCCGGCCTCGATTCCGGCGCGCCAGGCCACCCTGTCGTCCGCCGACGCGCTCGTCGCGCGCTTCCAGAGCCTCGCGGGCCGTCTCGACGAGATCAACCAGGGCGTCAACAGCCAGGTCCAGTCGAGCGTCACGGCGATCAACAGCTACGCGCAGCAGATCGCGACCCTGAACGACGCCATCAGCAAGGCGCAGCGCGCCACCGGCCAGCCGCCGAACGACCTGCTCGACCAGCGCGATCAGCTGGTCCTCGACCTGAACAAGGAGATCAAGGCCACCGTCGTCAAGCAGGGCGACGGCGGCTACAACATCTTCATCGGCAACGGCCAGCCGCTGGTCGTCGGCAACAGCACGACCCGGCTGGTCAACGTGACCTCGCCGACCGACCCGCAGAAGATCGAGGTGGCCTACCAGGCCAGCAACGGCAGTACCGTGATCGTCGGCGATTCCGGCTTCGCGGGCGGCAGGCTCGGCGGCCTGATCGAGTTCCGCAGCAACACGCTCGAGCCGGCGCAGAACGCGCTCGGGCGGGTCGCCATCGGGCTCGCCAGCACGGTCAACGCGCAGCATCGCCTGGGTCAGGACCTCAACGGCGCCCTCGGCGGCGATCTCTTCACGTTGCCGACGCCGGTGGTGAATGCGAGCGCAAACAATGCCAGCACCGCCACGGTGACCGCCAGCATCAGCAACGCCAACGCGCTCACCACCAGCGACTACCAGCTCAAATACGACGGCAGCCAGTACACGCTGACCCGGCTGTCCGACAACACGACGAGCACGTTCGCCGGCCTGCCGCAAACGGTCGACGGCGTGACCCTGAACATCTCGACGACGCCCGCAGCGGGCGACACTTTCCTGATCCGGCCGACCGCCAACGGCGCCTCGGGCCTGGCACTCGCCATCACCGACCCGACCAAGCTCGCCGCCGCCGCACCGATTCGCACCGCTGCCGGTGCCAACTCCGGATCGGGAACGATCAGCGCGGGCGCCGTGGACTCGACCTACCCGGCGTCGCCCCTGGCCGCGCCGGTCACGCTGACCTACAGCACCGGTACGCCCGACGTGTTGAACGTGTCGCCCGCCACGGCGGTGACGGTGACGAGCGGCGGCACGTCGACGACCTACCCGGCCGGTACGCCGGTGCCGTATACCGCCGGTGCGACCTACAGCTTCGGCGGCGTCAGCTTCACGCTGAGCGGTGCGCCGAACAATCTGGACACTTTCACCGTGGGGCCCAACACCGGCGGCGTGGGGGACAACCGCAATGCCTTGCTGCTGGCGGACCTGCAGACCGCGCACACGCTGGGGAACGGCACCGCCACGTACCAGGACGCCTATGCGCAACTGGTCAGCGACATCGGCAACAAGACCCGCGAACTCGACGTCACCAGCAGTGCGGCCGGCAAGATGCTGGCCTCGGCGACGCAGTCGGTGCAGAACGAATCGGGCGTCAACCTCGACGAGGAGGCGGCGAACCTGCTGCGCTACCAGCAGGCCTACCAGGCGGCGGGCAAGGTCATGCAGATCGCCAGCCAGCTGTTCAATGTGCTGCTCACGATAGGACAGTAAACCATGCGCATCAGCACCCAGACCTTCTTCGACAACGGCGCGCAGCGCATCACCGACGCGCAGGCGAGCCTCTCCAGGACGCAGCAGCAGATTGCCAGCGGGCGCCGCATCCTGTCGCCTTCCGACGATCCGGTCGCCGCGGCGCGCGCGCTCGTCGTCACGCAGTCGCAGGCGCTCAACACGCAATACGGCACCAACCGGGGCTACGCAAAGGATGCGCTGACGTCGATCGACGGTACGCTGTCGAGCGTCACCAGCCTGATCCAGGACGTCAGGACGACGGCCATTTCCGCGGGCAACGGGCTGCTGAACGATGCCGAGCGCGCATCGATGGCGACCGAACTGCAGGGCCGCCTCGACCAGTTGATCGGACTGGCGAACGCCACGGACGGGCAGGGTAACTACCTGTTCTCCGGCTTCCAGACGGCGACCCCGCCATTCGTCCAGACCGCCGGCGGCGTGCAGTACCAGGGTGATCAGGGCCAGCGCCAGATCCAGGTCGATGCCGCACGCAAGATGACCGTCGGCGTCCCGGGGCAGGCGATCTTCCAGGGCGGCGGCCAGGACCTGTTCAAGACCCTGAACGACCTCATCACCCAACTGAATACGCCCGGCACGGCCGGGCTGAGCGCCGCGCTCAACACGGCCACCGGCAATCTCGACCTCGCGCTGAACAACGTGTCTTCGGTGCGCGCCGCCGTCGGCACGCGCATGCAGGAGCTCGACAGCCTCGACAGCGCCGGCGCCGACAAGGGGCTCCAGTACAGCCAGACCCTGTCGACCCTGCAGGATGTCGACTACACGCAGGCGGTGACCGAGCTCTCCAAGCAGCAGCTGACACTGGAGGCCGCGCAGAAATCGTTCGCGCAGACCTCGAGCCTGTCGCTCTTCCAGTATCTGTAAGGCGACGATGTTGCCCCGCGAAGCGCCTCCCGACGAGTCGATGAACGCGCAGGTGCTGCGCCTGCTGTCGGGCGTGTCGGCGCATGGCGACCAGCACCTGGCCGAGGTGGAGCGCGACCTGGTGCAGATGGATGTCCTGCTGCAGGAGGCGATCAAGAAGCTGTGCGCCAGCTTCCTTGCGATCCATCAATCCCTCGATCAGCAGCAGGCTGCGATCCGCGAGGTGCTCGCCGGGGCACCCGAGCAGGCGGCGCGCCTGGAGGCCTTGCGCGACGCCGTCAACGAGCACATCGGCGCCGCGGTGACCGGCCTGCAGTTCCAGGACATGACCAGCCAGCTGATCGGGCGGATGGCGCGCCACCTGGCCGGGCTGCGCGACGTCTTCGGCGCGCTGGCGGGGGATGGCGAGGACGCCATGCCGCAGAGCGGCAGCACCGAAATGGTCACGACGCTCGACCGGCTCAGCGAGCGGGTCGGCGCGCGCTGCAGCGAAATGGCGGTGTCGGTCCGCAGCACGGTGAACCAGCGTCACATGGAAAGTGGCGACGTCGAACTATTTTGAGCATGCAACGCGGGCGAGCCGCGATTGATGAAGGCAGCAGGAGCAGAAATGACGAAAACAATATTGGCGGTGGATGACTCGGGTTCGCTCCGGCAGATGGTCGCGTTCAGCCTGAAGGCCGCGGGCTACGGCGTGATCGAGGCGATCGACGGCGAGGACGGGCTGAAGAAAGCGAAGCAGCAGACCGTTGACCTGGTGCTGACCGACCAGAACATGCCCGGCATGGATGGCCTGAGCCTGATCAAGGCGCTGCGTGCGCTGAAAACCTACCAGAGCGTCCCGATCCTGATGCTGACGACCGAATCGGGCGACGACATCAAGGCGATGGGCCGGGCCGCGGGCGCCAACGGCTGGCTGGTCAAGCCCTTCGATCCGGCGCGCCTGACCGAAGTGGTGAAGAAGCTGATCGGCTGAGCCATGTGGCCATCGGACCTGCTGCAAGACTTTGACGGAGTTGAACAATGACGATTGACATGAGCCAGTTCTACCAGGTGTTCTTCGACGAAGCCGATGAACTGCTCGCCGAAATGGAGAAGCTGCTGCTGGCGGTCGACGTGAGTGCGCCTGACAGCGAGGATCTCAACGCGATCTTCCGTGCCGCGCATTCGATCAAGGGGGGGGCCGCGACCTTCGCGTTCACCGACATCACCGAGGTGACCCACATCCTGGAGTCGCTGCTCGACCGCATCCGCAAGGGCGAGATGGCGCTGACCCCCGAGCACGTGGACGCGTTCCTGGCCGCCAAGGATGTCCTCGCGATGCTGATGGATGGCCATCACCACGGCACCAGCGTCGACCAGGGCGCCGTCGACGGCATCTGCCAGCGCCTCAAGCTGCTGTCGCAGGGCGCGGTGGCGGAACCGCACGCCGCCACGGCGGCGCCCGAGCCCGCGCCTGCCCCCGCACCCGTCGCGGCGCCCGTCGCGGATGCGGACGGCAACTTCCGCTACCGGATCGAACTGCCCGTCGTGCCGCAGAAGGACGTCGACGCGCTGGCCACCGAGCTGGGCCTCCTCGGCACGATCACGCGGGACACGCTGCCCGACCAGCGCGCCGTGTTTACCTTGAGCACCGGCGAGAGCCAGGACAACATCGTCGCGATCTGCTCCTTCGTGCTCGATCCCGACGATCTCAAGATCACGTACGCCGAGGCGGGCACGCCGGCGGCTTCGCCGGCCGCCGCCGATCCGGGCTACGGGCTGTTCGAGCCCGAGACGCCGGCACCCGCCGAGAAGCCGGTCGCGGCAGCCGACGCGTCGGCCCCGAATGCTGCGCAGGCCCCGGCCACGCCCGCCGGCGAGGTCAAGAACTGGGGGCGGCGTGCAACCGACAAGGAGGGCGCCAGCCAGGAATCGTCGTCGATCCGCGTCGGCGTCGAGAAGGTCGACCAGCTCATCAACCTCGTCGGCGAGCTGGTGATCACGCAGGCCATGATCGAACAGCGCATCGCCGCGCTCGACCCCATCGTCCACGAGCGCCTGCTCAACAGCGCCAGCCAGCTGGCGCGCAACACGCGCGATCTGCAGGAAGCCGTCATGTCGATCCGCATGATGCCGATGGATTACGTGTTCTCGCGCTTCCCGCGCATGGTCCGCGATCTCGCCGGCAAGCTGGGCAAGAAGGTCGAATTCGCCACCCGCGGCGCCGCGACCGAGCTCGACAAGGGGCTGATCGAGCGCATCGTCGACCCGCTCACCCACCTGGTGAGAAACAGCGTCGATCACGGCATCGAGATGCCCGAGAAGCGCCGCGCCGCCGGCAAGAGCGAAACCGGCAAGCTCACGCTGTCGGCCGCGCACCAGGGCGGCAACATCGTGATCGAGGTGACCGACGACGGCGGCGGCCTGAACCGCGAGAAGATTCTTGCCAAGGCGCGGCAGCAGGGCATGACCGTGTCGGACAGCCTGCCGGATGCCGATGTCTGGCAGCTCATCTTCGCGCCGGGCTTCTCGACCGCCGAGGTCGTGACCGACGTCTCCGGCCGCGGCGTCGGCATGGACGTGGTCAAGCGCAACATCACCGCGATGGGCGGCAACGTCGACATCCGCTCGACCCCGGGTACCGGCACGACGATTGCGATCTCGCTGCCGCTGACGCTGGCGATCCTCGACGGCATGTCGGTCAAGGTCGGCGAGGAGATCTACATCCTGCCGCTGGGGTATGTCGTCGAGTCGTTGCAGCCGGCGGCGATCGACGTCAAGGAAGTCGCGGGCCAGGGCAAGGTCGTCAAGGTCCGCGAGGAGTACCTGCCGCTGATCCCGCTGTATCAGATCTTCGCAATCGAGCCGCGCGTCGAAGACCCCTCGCAGGGCATCATCGTGATCCTCGAGACCGAAGGCAAGAAGGCGGCCCTGCTGGTCGACAGCCTCGTCGGGCAGCAGCAGGTCGTGGTCAAGAACCTGGAGTCCAACTTCCGCAAGGTGGCGGGAATTTCCGGCGCCACCATCCTGGGCGACGGCGGCGTGTCGCTGATCCTCGACGTATCCGCCCTGCTGCGCTCCAGCCGCCAGCTGAACGCCAGCACCGTATTTTTCTGAGACGACCCCGGCCCGCGGCGGTTCACCCGCGGGCCCATCTGAAAGGACGCGCACCATGTCATACACCACCCAGACGCAGACCCTCAGTGCGGCGGCGGGAGACGCCGCCGGAACCGAGTACCTCGCGTTCACCCTCGGGCGCGAGGAATACGGCATCGACATCCTGCGGGTACAGGAAATCCGCGGCTACGAGCCGGTGACCCGGATCGCGAACGCGCCCGACTTCATCAAGGGCGTGGTCAACCTGCGCGGCACCATCGTTCCCGTCGTCGACATGCGCATCAAGTTCAACCTGGGCACGCCGACCTACGACCAGTTCACCGTCGTGATCATCCTCAGCATCGGCGGCCGCGTCGTCGGCATGGTGGTCGACAGCGTGTCGGACGTCACGACGCTCACGGCGGAGCAGATCAAGCCGGCGCCGGAGATCGGCACCGCGTTCGACACCGACTATCTGATCGGTCTCGGCACCCTCGACACCCGGATGCTGATCCTCGTGGACATCGAGAAGCTGATGTCGAGCGAGGAAATGGGCCTGATCGAGAAGATGGCGGCGTGAGCGGCCGCCAAACGAATTACGCACAACACAAATCAATCGGGGAGTAGGAATTGTTTAGAGATCTGACAATCAAGTCGCGCCTGATCTTCATGCTTGTCTTCATGGCGATCATGCTGATCGTCGGCAGCTTCATGGGCCTCGGTGGCATGGCCGCGAACGAAGAAGGGCTCAGGACCGTCTACGAGGACCGCACGATCCCGCTCGGCGAGATCAGCGCGATCGAGTCGATGCTGATGCAGAACCGCCTGGCGATTACCGCCGCCGTGGCAGACGCCACCCCCGAGATGATCGCTGCGGCGAGCGCCACGGTCGAGCGGAACATTGCGACGATCACCCAAACGTGGGAAGCGTACATGGCCGCGTCGCACACGCCGGAGGAGAAGGCGCTGGCCGACAAGTTCACAGCTGACCGCAAGCGTTTCGTCGTCGAGGGACTTCAGCCTGCCGTCGCGGCCTTGAAGGCCAACGATGTGGAGGGCGCCAAGCAGGTCATCGTGACCAAGATCCGGCCGCTGTTCGATCCCGTCGCAGAGGGGATCCGCAGCCTCAACGCCCTGCAACTGAAGGTGGCGAAGCAGGAGTATCAGACGGCGCACGAACGCAGCGTGAACACGCGCAATCTGGCGCTCGTCGGCACGATCGGTGGCCTTGCGCTGCTGGCATGGATCGGCTTCATGCTGATCCGCTCGATCACCCGTCCGCTGAACGCGGCGGTGAAGCTGGCGCGCAGCGTCGCCGAGGGTGACCTGACGCAGCGCATCGAGGCTCATTCGACCAATGAAGTCGGCCAGCTGATGCAGGCGCTGAAGGACATGAACGACAACCTCGTCAAGGTCGTCGGCCAGGTGCGCGTGGGGACCGATACGGTCGCAACCGCCTCGACCCAGATCGCGGCCGGCAACCTCGATCTTTCGTCGCGGACCGAGGAACAGGCCTCCAGCCTCGAGGAGACCGCCTCCTCGATGGAAGAGCTGACCAGCACCGTCAAGCAGAACGCCGAGAACGCGCGGCAGGCGAACCAGCTGGTGGTTTCCACCGCCGACGTCGCGGCCAAGGGCGGCGCCGTCGTCGGGCAGGTCGTCGACACCATGGCCTCCATCAAGGACAGCTCGCGCAAGATCGCCGACATCATCGGCGTCATCGACGGCATCGCCTTCCAGACCAACATCCTCGCGCTCAACGCCGCGGTCGAGGCCGCACGCGCCGGCGAACAGGGACGCGGCTTCGCCGTCGTCGCCAGCGAGGTGCGCAGCCTCGCGCAGCGCAGCGCGAGCGCCGCCAAGGAGATCAAGACCCTGATCGAGGACTCCGTCGGCAAGGTCGACGCCGGCAGCGAACTCGTCGACGAAGCCGGCAAGACCATGGACGAGATCGTCACCTCGGTGAAGCGGGTGACCGACATCATGAGCGAGATTGCGGCGGCGAGCCAGGAGCAGAGCGCCGGGATCGAGCAGGTCAACCAGGCCATCGCGCAGATGGACGAAGTGACGCAGCAGAACGCTGCGCTGGTCGAAGAGGCGGCCGCGGCCTCGGAGAGCCTGCAGGACCAGGCGGCCAAGCTGGCCGAGGCGGTGGCCGTGTTCAAGGTCGCGGCGGGCGCCACCAGCGCTCCGGCCAGCGTCGCCGCCCGGGCCGAGGCCGTCGTGGCCTTGCCCGCCGCGCGCAAGTCTGGCAGGGCGGCATCGCGCGCCGCGACGGTCGTGCCGATGGAACGGCCGAAGAAGGTGGCTGCTGCGGCCGGTGGCGGCAACGAGGAGTGGGAAGAGTTCTGAGGGGTCGCGCAAGCGCCGGCGGTGCGCGCCGCATGCACGTGCCGAGTGCCGTGGCGGCCGTACCTTCAGGTCAGCGATCGCAATGCCGCTAACGTGGTAAGCCTCGGAGTTTCAGGCATCAGCAAGAAAGGGCATGAAATGTTAGCGAACCTGAGCATCAAGTCGCGGCTGGTCTTCGTGATCGGCTTTCTTTCCGTGCTTCTCGTAGGCGTCGGGATCATGGGCCTCGCCAGCCTGTCGTCGACCAATGCGGCGCTGCGGAGCGTCTATCACGACAGGACGGTCGCTCTGGGGCAGCTCGACCGGATTTCGATGCTGGTCAACCAGAACCAGATCACCCTTGCCGAAGTGACGGCCGGGCAGCTGTCGGCCTTTCCCGACGATGTGTCGGCGGTCGACGGCAAGGTCACCGCCGTCACCGACACGATCCAGACGATCGAAAGCCTCTGGAAATCCTATCTCGCCACCTCGCTGACGCCGGAGGAGAAGAAGCTGGCCGACCAGTTCGATGCGAACCGGCGCCACTACGGCCGCTCCGGCATGATCCCCGCAGTGGCGGCGCTGCGCGCCCACGATTTCCAGCAAGCCAGCGAGCTGCTGCAGGGGCCGCTCACCGAAACCTATCCGGCGGTCCGCAAGAGCATGGAGGCGCTGACGGCGCTGCAGATGGAGGTCGCCCGCAAGGAATTCGCGGCCGCGGAAGCACGCTACGCGCTGGTGCGAAACGTCTCGATCGCCGTCATCGCCTTCGGCGTGCTGCTTGCGGGCATCATCGGCGCCTGGCTGGTCCGGGCGATTGCGCGGCCGCTCAAGGAGGCGGTGCGGATTGCCGAGGCCGTGGCCGCGGGGGACCTGACGCAGACCGTCGAGGTGCGCAGCCATGACGAGACCGGCCAGCTGCTGCAGGCGCTGAAGAACATGAACGCCGCCCTCGTCGGCATCGTCGGCCAGGTGCGGACCGGCACCGACACCATTGCGGTTGCCTCGCGCGAGATCGCCTCCGGCAACGCCGACCTGTCGAGCCGCACCGAATCGCAGGCCTCCAGCCTCGAGGAGACCGCCTCCTCGATGGAGGAACTGACCAGCACCGTCAAGCAGAACGCCGAGAACGCGCGGCAGGCGAACCAGCTGGTCGTCTCCACCGCCGACGTCGCGGCCAAGGGCGGCGCCGTCGTCGGCCAGGTCGTCGACACCATGGCCTCCATCAAGGACAGCTCGCGCAAGATCGCCGACATCATCGGCGTCATCGACGGCATCGCCTTCCAGACCAACATCCTCGCGCTCAACGCCGCGGTCGAGGCCGCGCGCGCCGGCGAACAGGGACGCGGCTTCGCCGTCGTCGCCAGCGAGGTGCGCAGCCTCGCGCAGCGCAGCGCGAGCGCCGCCAAGGAGATCAAGACCCTGATCGAGGACTCCGTCGGCAAGGTCGACGCCGGCAGCGAACTCGTCGACGAAGCCGGCAAGACCATGGACGAGATCGTCACCTCGGTGAAGCGGGTGACCGACATCATGAGCGAGATTGCGGCGGCGAGCCAGGAGCAGAGCGCCGGGATCGAGCAGGTCAACCAGGCGGTGGGGCAGATGGACGAGATGACGCAGCAGAACGCTGCGCTGGTGGAGGAGGCGGCGGCTGCGGCCGAGAGCCTGCAGGACCAGGCGGCCAAGCTCGCCGAGGCGGTCAGCGTGTTCCGCCTGGGGGACGTCGCCGGCGCTGCGCCGGCCGCGCTTCCGGTGCTGACCGAGCGCGTCGTGGCCATGCCGGCCGCGCGCAAGCCGGCCGCCAGGCCGCCGGCCGTACCGGCGGCGCGGCCCGCGAGGCAGGCCGTCGCGGCGGGCGGTGGCGGGGAAGAGTGGGAGGAATTCTGAGCGGATATCCAGCCAGCCGCGAAAACGCCCGGGGCGCGCGACGGATGACGTGAATGGTCCATTCGTGCACGTTAAGAGTCCGGGAATCGAGCCGTAGTCTCCACTACGGCTCTGTTTTTTTGGGGGGCCGTGGAGGCCGCAGCACTGAGGTTGCGCGGAAGACGCGACAGACCCGGCGCCGGCAGTGCCTGAAGGCACGCGATCGGATCGCCCTGTGTCGCGTTTACTGAATGAATTCGAGAAGGTTGGCAACATGAAGCTTAAGTCAAAAATCCTATTGAGCATGGGATCGGTTTTTGTGCTCTTCGGCATCGCCATTGCCGTTGCGCTGACCGGCATGCAGAGCAACCGCGCGCGGTTCGAGCATTTCCTCGCGCAGGACCTGGCGATTTCGCAGGAGGCGACCAATCTCTATGCCCACGGGCTGCAGATGGGCCAGGCGCTGCGCAACATCGTGATGGATCCGAGCAACCAGGCGGCCCACAAGAACCTCGAGGCGTCGGCGGGCGAATTCAAGAAGGCGAGCGATCACGCGCTGGCGCTGGCGGCCGACCCGGCCGACCGCAAGGTGCTCGACGAAGTGGTCGCGCTGCGCGAAACGCAGATTCCGCTGCAGTCGAAGGTCGTATCGCTGGCGTCCACGGACCAGGCTGCGGCGATCGCCGTGATCAGCAAGGAAGAAACGCCGGTCTGGCGAGGCATCCGCACGCGGCTGATGGATTTCATCAAGCTCAAGCGCGAGGCCGTCGAGAAGACCAAGTCCGACATGGCCGCCTTCAGCCAGCGCATGCTGACGATCACCCTGGTCCTGGTCGGGCTGGCGGTGGTCGTGGCAGGTGGAATCGTCTTCTGGCTCGTCCGGCACATCATGAAGCAACTGGGCGGCGAGCCGGCCTACGCGGTCGAGGTGGCGCGCGCGATCTCGGCCGGCGACTTTTCCCGCGCCGTCGTGCTGGAGAAAGGCGACACGTCCAGCCTGCTGCATGCGATCAACGCGATGCGCCAGAACCTGACGGGAACGGTGGGCGAGATTCGCCACTCGGCGGAAACCATTGCCGTGGCCTCGCGCGAGATCGCCTCCGGCAACGCCGACCTGTCGAGCCGCACCGAATCGCAGGCCTCCAGCCTCGAGGAGACCGCCTCCTCGATGGAAGAGCTGACCAGCACCGTCAAGCAGAACGCCGAGAACGCGCGGCAGGCGAACCAGCTGGTCGTCTCCACCGCCGACGTCGCGGCCAAGGGCGGCGCCGTCGTCGGCCAGGTCGTCGACACCATGGCCTCCATCAAGGACAGCTCGCGCAAGATCGCCGACATCATCGGCGTCATCGACGGCATCGCCTTCCAGACCAACATCCTCGCGCTCAACGCCGCGGTCGAGGCCGCGCGCGCCGGCGAACAGGGACGCGGCTTCGCCGTCGTCGCCAGCGAGGTGCGCAGCCTCGCGCAGCGCAGCGCGAGCGCCGCCAAGGAGATCAAGACCCTGATCGAGGACTCCGTCGGCAAGGTCGACGCCGGCAGCGAACTCGTCGACGAAGCCGGCAAGACCATGGACGAGATCGTCACCTCGGTGAAGCGGGTGACCGACATCATGAGCGAGATTGCGGCGGCGAGCCAGGAGCAGAGCGCCGGGATCGAGCAGGTCAACCAGGCAGTGGGTCAGATGGACGAGATGACGCAGCAGAACGCTGCGCTGGTGGAGGAGGCGGCGGCTGCGGCCGAGAGCCTGCAGGACCAGGCGGCCAAGCTCGCCGAGGCGGTGGCCGCGTTCAAGCTCGAGGCCGGGGGCGGCGGCGGGTACCTGGTGGCATCCGCTCCGAGGCCGAAAGCCGAGGTGCGCCCGATCTCCAGGGCGCGGCCCAGCGCGGGGGCGCCGGCCGAGCGGCCGGCCAGGAAGCGGGCGGCCGCCGGCGGCCACAACGAGGAGTGGGAGGAGTTCTGACCCCGGACGCGCCGCAGGGCGCTTCGGCGCAAGCGCGGATGCTCCCGCCATGTGCGCACCACCGGAACCCGCGGCCGCGAGGCTCGCGGGTTTTCTTTTGCCTGCGCTCCCCGGCGCAGGCGTTCTTCCCATAAGGGCAATTTTCGTTCCAGGCCTCAAGACATAAGCAAAACGCGCCGATATCGACTCTGACGGAAGCGTTCGGGCGGGCCGGGGAGATCCGGGTCAGGCGAACGCCGGTGGAACGTTGCAGCCGGGGGCGGCTGCGAGGGGCACGAACCAGAAGAATGTCGAGGGACAAGCATCCCCCGCACAGTGCTCGTATGGAGGCCTGATCGCCGCGGATGGGCGGAATGCGGACTGCAGGCCGGTATCACCGAATGGCGGAATACTGAAGGAATCAGCATGCGATCCAATCTACCCGTGACGAATGTCGAGTACGTCCTCGAGGACACCGACGTCATCGTCTCCAGGACCGACCTCCACGGCAACATCACCTACGTCAACCGCGATTTCGTCAAGATCAGCGGATTCGGCGAGGACGAACTGATGGGTTCGCCGCAGAACATCGTGCGGCACCCCGACATGCCGGTCGAGGCGTTCGCCGACTTCTGGCGCACGCTCCGCGCCGGCAAGGCCTGGACCGGCCTCGTGAAGAACCGCTGCAAGAACGGCGACCATTACTGGGTCGAGGCGAACGCGGCGCCGGTCTACGAGAACGGCCAGATCAGCGGCTACGCCTCGATCCGGCTGAAGCCGAGCCGCGAGCAGGTGCAGGCGGCGGAGGCCGCCTACCGGGCGATCAAGGGCGGCGACGCCTCGCTCGACATCGTCGAGGGGCAGGCGGTCCGGCGTTCCTTCGGCCAGCGCAGCGGGAAGCTCGGGAATCTGTCGCTGAAGACGCTGCTGGCGATCGCCGCCGGCTCGGTCGGCGCGCTCTTCGTCGCGATGGGCCTGCTCGCCTGGCTGGCCAGGTCCACCGGCGGCCAGGGCTATGTCTACGCCCTGATGGCGATCGCGGTGCTGGGTGTCCCGATGGCGGTGGTGTTCGGCGTGCTGGCCTACCGCAGCGTGGTGAAGCCGCTGGAGTGCGCGCGCAAGGAAGTCGAGCAGATGAGCTCGGGCGATCTGACCGCGCGCATCCAGGCCAGGGGCCTCGCGGAGTTTGCCCACCTGATGCAGGCGCTGCGGGTGCTGCAGATCAACCTCAAGCTGCTGGTCGGCCAGATCAAGGAAAGCACCGAAGTGGTGAACGCCGGCGCGAGCGAGATCGCGTCGGGCAACGCCGACCTGTCGGCGCGCACCGAGTCGCAGGCCTCGAGCCTCGAGGAGACGGCGAGCTCGATGGAGGAACTCACCAGCACCGTCAAGCAGAATGCGGATAGCGCGCACCAGGCGAGCAAGCTGGTGTCGTCGACCGCGGAAATCGCGGCGAACGGCGGTGAACTCGTCAGCCAGGTCGTGGCGACGATGGGCTCGATCAAGGCGAGCTCCGGCAAGATCTCCGACATCATCGGCGTCATCGACGGCATTGCCTTCCAGACCAACATCCTCGCGCTCAACGCCGCGGTCGAAGCCGCGCGTGCGGGCGAGCAGGGGCGGGGTTTTGCGGTGGTGGCGGCGGAAGTGCGCAGCCTGGCCCAGCGCAGCGCCAGCGCGGCGAAGGAAATCAAGGCCCTGATCGAGGATTCGGTCGGCAAGGTCGAAGCGGGCGGCAAGCTCGTCGACGAGGCCGGCGAGGCGATGGAGGACATCGTGACCTCGGTCCAGCTGGTTGCCGACATCCTCGCCGGAACGGCGTCGGCGAGCCAGGAACAGAGCCTCGGCATCGAACAGGTCAACCAGGCCGTGGCCCAGATGGACGAGATGACGCAGCAGAACGCCGCGCTGGTCGAACAGGCGGCGGCGGCGGCCGAGAGCCTGCAGGAGCACGCGGTGAAGCTCGCGGACCTGGTCGGCAGCTTCAAGCTGATCGGCGGGCGCGCGGCACCGTCGCTCGGCGTCACCGCCGGCACGACGCCGGCCGCCCGGGCGGAACCGGTGCGGAGCGAGGCGCTGCGGGCCGCAGCCGCGGGCAGCCATTGAGCTGCCGGAGGCCTTTGCCGGCGGCAAAAATGGTCCTTCCGGATGCTTCAGGAATGCGGGCTGCGCGCCGATACAGCACTTAGCTGTCCGTCTAAACCTTGAACGAAACGATAACCAAAATGCGGTCGAACTTGCCTGTCACGAATGTCGAATACGTCCTGAAGGATCACGAGGCGCCCACGTCGAAGACCGACGTCCACGGCAACATCACCTACGTCAACCGGGACTTCGTCAACGTCAGCGGATACAGCGAAGCCGAGCTGATCGGTTCGCCGCAGAACATCGTGCGGCACCCCGACATGCCGGCCGAGGCCTTCGCCGACCTGTGGCACACGATCCAGAGCGGCCGGCCCTGGACCGGACTGGTGAAGAACCGCAGCAAGAACGGCGACCATTACTGGGTCGAGGCGAGCGTGGCCCCGATCACCGAGAACGGCCGCATCGTCGGCTACACGTCCGTGCGCAACAAGCCGTCGCGCGAGCAGGTGCAGGCGGCGGAGGCCGCCTACCGCGCGATCCGCGCCGGCGACAAGCGCATTGCGGTGGTAGAGGGGCAGGCCGTCAAGTGCTCCGTCCTGCAGCGCTGCCGGCAGGTCAGGAATCTCTCCCTGAAGACGCTGCTGGCGATCGCCGCCGGCTCGGTCGGCAGCCTGTTCGCGGGGATGGCTGCGCTGGCGTGGCTGGCGACGACGGGCGACAGCGCCGCCTACCTCGACTGGCTGATGGGCATTGCCATCGTCGGCGTGCCGATGGCCGTGGTGTTCGGCGTGCTGTCCTACCGCAGCGTGGTGATGCCGCTCGAGCGCGTCGGCCAGGCGATCGACCAGATGAGCGCCGGCGACCTCACCGGCCGCATCGAGACCAAGGGCGTCGCGGAACTCGCCCGCCTGATGCGATCCCTGCTGGTGCTGCAGATCAATATTCGCTGGCTGGTCGGCCAGATCAAGGAGAGCACCGACCTGGTCAACTCCGGCGCGGGCGAGATCGCGTCGGGCAACGCCGACCTCTCGGCGCGGACCGAGTCGCAGGCCTCCAGCCTCGAGGAGACCGCCTCCTCGATGGAAGAGCTGACCGGTACCGTCAAGCAGAACGCCGAGAGCGCGCACCATGCGAGCAAACTGGTGTCGTCGACCGCGGAGATCGCGGCCAACGGCGGCGACGTCGTCGGCCAGGTGATCACCACCATGGGCGCGATCAAGGCGAGTTCGCGCAAGATCGCCGACATCATCGGCGTCATCGACGGCATTGCCTTCCAGACCAACATCCTCGCGCTCAACGCCGCGGTCGAGGCCGCGCGCGCCGGCGAGCAGGGACGCGGCTTCGCCGTCGTCGCTTCCGAAGTCCGCAGCCTGGCGCAGCGTTCCGCAAGCGCGGCCAAGGAGATCAAGGCCCTGATCGGTGATTCGGTCGAGAAGGTCGAGGCGGGCCGCAAGCTCGTGGACGAGGCGGGCGACGCGATGGAGGACATCGTGACCTCGGTGCAGCTGGTTGCCGACATCATCGGTGGAACGGCGACCGCGAGCCAGGAGCAGAGTGCCGGAATCGAGCAGGTCAACCAGGCGGTGGGGCAGATGGACGAGATGACGCAGCAGAACGCCGCGCTGGTCGAGCAGGCCGCGGCGGCGGCCGAGAGCCTGCAGGAGCAGGCCGCCAAGCTGGCCGCGCTGGTGAAGACGTTCAGGCTGGTGCGCAACCCGGCCGCGCCGGCCTTCGGTCAGGCGCGGATCGGCTCGGCGAAAGCGAAGCCCGCGCCGGGAGCGACACGGGAGCGCATGGCGGCGTAGACGCCCGAGGCGGGCGAGGGGCGGCCGTGCCGGTGCACGGCGCCCGGCCGGCGAAAGGGTATGGAATGATGCAGCACCGTTTGAACGGGCTTGACTGGATGGCCGTGTGCCTTGACGGATGCGGCTGTGGATGGATACCGATTTCGACATGAAGCCCGCAGCAAGAATGCCCGTTCCGGGCGACAGCACCAAGATATTCGAATTCACGCCGCGCGATTTCGCGCGCGTCCGCGCGCTGATCTACAAGCAGGCCGGCATCTCGCTGTCCGAGAGCAAGCAGGAAATGGTCTACAGCCGGCTCGCCCGCCGGCTGCGTGCCAAGGGGCTGAATTCCTTCGAGGCCTATCTCGACGCCCTCGAATCGGGGCGCGACAGCGACGAGTGGGAAGCCTTCACCAACGCGCTGACGACCAATCTCACCTCGTTCTTCCGCGAAGCGCACCATTTCCCGATTCTTCAAGAGCACCTGCGCGTGGGAAAGACGCCCCTGTCGATCTGGTGCTCCGCCAGTTCGACCGGCGAGGAGCCCTATTCGATCGCGATGACGGCCTGCGAGGCCTTCGGCACGCTCACGCCGCCGGTCAGCATCGTGGCAACCGACATCGACACGAACGTCCTCCAGACTGCCGCCAACGGCGTCTACCCGCTCGACCGGATCGAGAAGATGCCGCAGGAGCGGCTGAAGCGCTTCTTCCTGCGCGGCAAGGGCGAGCGCGCCGGCTTCGTGCGCGTCCGGCCGGAGCTGCGCCAGCTGATCACGTTCAAGCCGCTCAATCTGCTGGCGGCCAGCTGGCCCGTGAGCGGGCCGTTCGATGCGATCTTCTGCCGCAACGTCATGATCTACTTCGACAAGCCGACGCAGGGCCGGATCCTGGAGCGCTTCGTCCCCTTGATGAAGCCGGAAGGCCTGCTGTTCGCCGGCCATTCGGAGAACTTCATGTATGCTTCCGATGCCTTCAGATTGCGCGGCAAGACGGTGTACGAGCTCGATCCCCGTCACGCGCGCGCCAGGACGACTGCATGAACCCGGAGATCGAAGAGCATCTGGCGACCAACCTGTACTACGACCGCACCTTCGATTGCGAGGCTGCGAAGATCCTGCCGGGCGAGTACTACTTCACCAACCGTCCCATGCTCATCGTCACCGTGCTCGGCTCCTGCGTCGCCGCGTGCCTGAGGGACCGCGTTTCCGGCATCGGCGGCATGAACCACTTCATGCTGCCGGATGGCGGCGGCGACGCCGGCAGCCCCGCCTCGGCATCGATGCGGTACGGCGCCTACGCGATGGAGGTGCTGATCAACCAGCTGCTCAAGGCCGGGGCGCGCCGGGATAACCTCGAGGCCAAGGTGTTCGGCGGCGGCAACGTGCTGCGGGGATTCACTGCGATGAACGTTGGCGAGCGCAACGCGAAGTTCGTGCGCGACTTCCTGCGCGCGGAAAATATCCGGGTCGTCGCGGAGGATCTCAACGACGTGCATCCGCGCAAGGTGTATTTCTTCCCCGAGACCGGCAAGGTGCTGGTGAAGAAGCTCAAGCAGCTCAACAACTACACGCTGGTGAAGCGCGAGCAGGACTACGCGAGCCGGCTCAAGAGCAGTGCCGTAGCGGGCGATATCGACCTGTTCTGATTCCCGGCACGCGCACGAAGCTGAAAGACTAGCATGACGAAAATCAAGGTTCTGATCGTAGACGACTCGGCGCTGATCCGCAGCCTGATGAAGGAGATCGTCGCCGGCCAGCCGGACATGGAAGTGGTCGGGGTCGCCCCGGACCCGCTGGTGGCACGCGACCTGATCAAGCAGACCAATCCCGACGTCCTGACGCTGGACGTGGAGATGCCGAAGATGGACGGGCTCGACTTCCTCGAGCGGCTGATGCGGCTGCGCCCGATGCCGGTCGTCATGGTGTCGTCGCTGACCGAACGGGGCTCCGAAATCACGATGCGGGCGCTGGAGCTCGGCGCCGTCGATTTCGTCACCAAGCCCAAACTCTCGATCCAGAGCGGGTTGCTCGAATCCACCGATGTGATCGCCGAGAAGATCCGCATTGCGTCGCGCGCCCGGATCAAGCAGCGCTCGGCCGCTACCCCGGCTGTTCCCCCGGGCGGCGCGCTGGCCCCCTTGCGCAATCCGCTCACCAGCAGCGAAAAGCTCATCATCATCGGGGCCTCCACCGGCGGCACCGAGGCGATCAAGGATTTCCTGATCCAGCTTCCCTCCGATTGCCCGGGCATCCTGATCACGCAGCACATGCCGGAAGGCTTCACGCGCTCCTTCGCCAACCGCCTCGACAAGCTCTGCAAGATCTCGGTGAAGGAGGCCGAGGGCGGCGAACGCGTGCTGCCGGGGCACGCGTATCTCGCGCCCGGCCACTCGCACCTGCAGCTGGTGCGCAGCGGCGCCAACTACATGACCCGGCTCGACCAGGGGCCGCCGGTCAACCGGCACCGCCCGTCGGTCGACGTCCTGTTCCACTCCGCCGCGGTCGCGGCGGGCAAGAACGCGGTAGGGGTGATCCTCACCGGCATGGGGCGCGACGGCGCGGCGGGCATGCTGGAAATGCGCCAGGCGGGCGCCTACAACCTGGCGCAGGACGAGGCGACGTGCGTGGTCTTCGGGATGCCGAAGGAAGCGATCGCCTGCGGCGCCACCCACGAGGTCGCGCCGCTTCACGAATTGCCCGGGCGCGTGATGGCATTCTTCGCCGCCCACGGCAACCGCGCGATGCGCGTGTGACGCGGCAGCCCGGGCGGCCGGCCGCGCAGGCCGGCCGTGCTTAAGTTTGGCGCCGCGATGCCGATTAATTGAATGACGATGAATTGCACCACTGGAGTACTGCATGGCCGATCCGAATACCAAATTCCTGGTTGTTGACGATTTCTCCACGATGCGCCGCATCGTGCGGAACCTGCTCAAGGAACTGGGCTATTCCAACGTCGAGGAAGCGGAGGACGGCGCCGACGGCCTCGCCAAGCTGCGCGCGGGCAATTTCGACTTCGTCGTCTCCGACTGGAACATGCCCAACATGGACGGCCTGACGATGCTGCAGAACATCCGCGCCGACGCGGCGCTGTCGAAGCTGCCGGTGCTGATGGTGACGGCCGAGGCGAAGAAGGAGAACATCATCGCCGCGGCCCAGGCGGGCGCCAGCGGCTACGTCGTCAAGCCCTTCACCGCGGCCACGCTGGACGAGAAGCTTACGAAGATATTCGAGAAAATGGACAAAGCGGGAGGCTGACGTGGATAGCCAATTCGCCACCTCGGCCGTGGCCGTCGGCGCGTCCCAGGTTCCCGCCGCCCCGGCGTGCGAACAGGAGGAAATGCTCGCCCGCGTCGGCCAGATCACCCGCACCCTGCACGACAGCCTGCGCGAGCTCGGCCTCGACAAGGCGCTGGAAAAGGCCACCGCCGAGATCCCGGACGTGCGCGAGCGGCTCAACTACGTCGCGCGCATGACCGAGCAGGCCGCCCAGCGCGTGCTGAACGCCACCGACGCCGCGATTCCGCTGCAGGAGCGGATCGACGCCGGCGCCGACGAGATTCTCCAGGGCTGGCACGCTGCGCTGAAGGCGCCGTTTTCCGAGGCGAACTACCGTGACATGGCGACCCTGACCATGCAGTGCCTGGTCGACATGCGCAACGATACCAGCGCCACCAAGCAGCAGCTGCTCGACATCATGATGGCGCAGGACTTCCAGGATCTCACCGGCCAGGTGATCCGCAAGGTCACCGAACTGGCCCATGGACTGGAGCAGCAGCTGGTGCAGCTCCTGCTCGACTACTCGCCGGCCGAGGTGCGCCGCGAGGTCGGCAGCGGCCTGCTGAACGGCCCGCAGATCAACCCCGCCAACAAGAGCGACGTCGTCGCCGACCAGAGCCAGGTCGACGACCTGCTCGACAGCCTCGGCTTCTGACCCACGCGCCATTCCATAGAGAGCCCCCGGATGCAAGGCTTGCATCCGGGGGCTTTTCCGTTGCTAGGGGTGCAGGGCCCGCACTACCGTTGCCGTCGTCTCGAAGCCGTTCTGCAGCACGCGCGCGAACTGCGGCGCGAGATAGGGCAGCGTGACGTCGAGCGCGATCAGGCCGACGCCGAGCGTGATCGGAAAGCCGATCGCGAAGATGTTGAGCTGCGGCGCGGAGCGGGTCAGGATCCCCAGCGCCAGGTTGGTCATGAGCAGGATCGCGACCAGCGGCAGCGCGAGCTGCAGGCCGACCGCGAATACCGTTGCGCCGTAGCTGGCGATGCTGAAGAAGCCGGCGGCGGCCAGTGGCTCGGCGCTGATCGGCAGGCTGCGGAAGCTGTCGGCGAGGATGCCGAGCAGCAGCAGGTGGGCGTTCACGGCGAGCACCAGCAGCGTGGCCAGCAGGTTGAAGAACTGTGCGATGACCAGCGTCTGTCCGGCACTCTGGGGATCGAAGAACGACGCGAATCCGAGGCCCATCTGCAGGCCGATGATCTCGCCGGCCGCCTCGACGGCGGCGAAGATGACGCGCATGACGAAGCCGATGGCCATGCCGATCAGGAACTGCTGGATCAGGATGAGCAGGCCCTGCCACGAGCCCAGCCCGACCTCGGGCATGGGGGGGAGGGTGGGCGCGACGATCAGCGCGATGAACACGCCCAGGCCGATCTTGACGCGCTGGGGAACCGACACATGGCCGAACACCGGCGCCAGCATCAGCAGGCCCAGGATGCGGGTGAGCGGCCAGAGGAAGCTGATCAGCCAGCCGTTGAGCTGCGCGTCGGTGAGGCTGATCATGGCCGCCCGGACGGAGTCAGCCGATGACGCCCGGCAGGTCGGTCAGCACGCGCCGCATGTAGTCGGTCATCATCGTCAGCATCCACGGGCCCGCAAGCGCGAACGTCGCCAGCACCGCGATGATCTTGGGGATGAACGAGAGGCTGGCGTCGTTGATCTGCGTGGCTGCCTGGAACACGCTGACCAGCAGGCCGACGACCAGGGTGACCAGGAGGACCGGCGAGGCGACGAGGATGGTCATCTCCATTGCCGTGCGGCCGATGGTCATTACGCTTTCGGGCGTCATGGGGTCCTCTCTCAGTAGAAGCTCTGGGCGAGCGAGCCCAGCAGCAGGTTCCAGCCGTCCACCAGGACGAACAGGATGATCTTGAACGGCAGCGACACGATTGCCGGCGACACCATCATCATGCCCATCGCCATCAGGATGCTGGCGACGACCATGTCGATGATCAGGAAGGGGATGAAGACGGTGAAGCCGATCTGGAACGCCGTCTTGAGCTCGCTCGTGATGTAGGCGGGAATCAGGACCCGCATCGGCACGTCGGCGGCGGTCTTCAAGGGGGCCGACCGGGACAGCTTGACGAACAGGGCAAGGTCGGTCTCGCGCGTCTGCTTGAGCATGAAGGCGCGCAGCGGCACGGCGCCCTTGTCGAGCGCCTCGCCCATCTGGATGCGGTTTTCGGCGAGCGGCTGGTAGGCCTCGACGTAGATCTTGTCGAGCGTGGGGCCCATCACGAACAGGGTGAGGAATAGCGCGAGGCCGATCAGCACCTGGTTGGGGGGCGACGACTGCGTGCCCAGTGCATGGCGCAGCAGCGACAGCACGATGATGATGCGGGTGAAGCTCGTCATCATCAGCAGCGCGGCAGGGAGGAAGGACAGCGAGGTCAGCAGCAGCAGCGTCTGCAGGCTCAGCGTGTAGGTCTGGCCGCCGCCGCTGGGCGTGCTGGTGAACGCCGGCAGGCCGGCAGCCTGGGCGAACGCCAGCGACGGCAGCGCGAGCGCGGCGAGCGCCAGCAGGACGGCAGGCGCGCGCGAACGGACGTTACGTGCCACGGCGCTTGTCCCCGAACGGCGGCTTCTCGAGCAGGGTGTGCAGACTGGCGGCGAAGCTGCCGCTGGGCGCGGCCGGCGGCGGCACCTGTCCGCGCGGCAGCGTCGCCAGGGCATTCACGCTGCCGGGCGCCACGCCGACGACCAGCCACGATTCGCCGATCTCGACCACGACCACGCGCTCGCGCGCACCGACCGACGCGCTGCCGACGACCTGCAGCAGGTGGGAGCCGCCGCCCCGCATGACGCCGAAGCGCTTGGCCACCCAGGCCGTCGCGGCGATCAGCAGCAGCACCGCGACGAGGCCGACGAACACCTGCAGCAGGCTGCCGGCGGGCGAAATCGCCGGTGCCGGCGCGGCAGCGGGCGCGGCCGCGGCGTGGGCCAGCAGCGGGAGCGCCAGCATCATGCCGGCAAGGGTGCGTCTCATTTGTTCAGCTTCCGGATCCGCTCGGCCGGCGTGATGATGTCGGTGAGGCGCACGCCGAACTTGTCGTTCACCACGACGACCTCGCCCTGTGCGATCAGGCAGCCGTTGACGAGCACGTCCATCGGTTCGCCGGCCAGGCCGTCGAGCTCGACCACCGAGCCCTGCGCCAGCTGCAGCAGGTTCTTGATCGCGATCTTGGTGCGGCCGAGTTCGACCGTCATCATCACGGGGATGTCCAGGATGATGTCGATGTCCTTGGCCAGGCCGGCTGTCGCGCTGTTGTCGGACAGCTCCTGGAACACGGCCGGGGTCGGCGTGGCGGATGAGGTCTGCTCGGCGAGCGCGGCGGCCCAGTCGTCTTCGGCGATGGTTTGGGTGAGGTCTTCAGACATGCTGATCTCCTGTTTGCGGCTCGCTCGGGCTGATCGAGAGCAGTTTCTCGACGCGCAGCGTGTATTGGCCGTTGAATTTTCCGTAGGCGCATTCCATGACCGGCACGCCGTCGACCTTGGCCTCGATCGTTTCCGGGATGTCGAGCGGGATGATGTCGCCCACCTTCATGTCGACGATGTCGCGCAGGCTGACGCTGGCGGTGCCGAGGTCGGCGACGATCTCGACCTCCGCCAGCTGGATCTGCTGGCGCATCAGGCGCAGCCAGCGCTTGTCGACCTCGAGGTTCTCCGCCTGCAGGGCGCTGGTCAGCAGGTCCTTGATCGGCTCGATCATCGAATAAGGCATGCACATGTGCATCTCTCCGCTGATCTGGCCGAGCTCGATCGCGAAGGTCACCGCGACGACGACCTCGTTGGGCGTGGCGATGTTGGCAAACTGGGTGTTCATCTCCGAGCGGATGAACTCGAACTCGATCGGGTAGACGGGCTGCCACGATTTCGAATACGCCTCGAAGACGATGTTGAGGACGCGCTGGATGATGCGGTGCTCGGTCTGGGTGAAGTCGCGCCCTTCGACCCGGGTATGGAAGCGTCCGTCGCCGCCGAACAGGTTGTCGACCATGAGGAAGACCAGGTCGGGATTGAAGATCATCAGGGCCGTGCCGCGCAGCGGCTTGAGCTGAACCAGGTTGAGGTTGGTCGGCACGACCAGGTTGCGGATGAACTCGCTGTATTTCGATACGCGCACCGGGCCGACCGAGATCTCCACGCTGCGGCGCAGGAAATTGTAGAGGCCGATGCGCAGCTGGCGTGCGAAGCGCTCGTTGATGATCTCGAGCGTCGGCATCCTGCCGCGCACGATGCGTTCCTGGGTGGCGAGGTTGTAGGGGCGCACGCCCCCGTTGTCATGGGCCTCGGCCGGCGACTCGTCGATTTCGCCGGTCACGCCCTTCAGCAGCGCGTCGACTTCGTCCTGCGAGAGAAAGTTGTCGGCCATGGCAGGTCTACTGGATCACGAAGGAGGTGAAGAGAACGTCGTCGACCTGCTGGGGCTTGCCCTTGGGATCGAACGGCTGCCTGACCTGGGCCAGGATTTCCTGGGCCAGCTTCTTCTTGTCCGCGGCGGTGACGAGCTCGCCCGCCTGCTTCCCGGAGAGCAGGGTCAGCAGGCGGCTGCGGACGCGCGGCATGTGCGCCTTGATGGCGTCGACCTGGGCGGGGTCGGAGACCTGCAGGGTGATGTCGGTCTGCAGGAATTGCTGCTCGGCGCCCTGGAGATTGACGGTGAAGGTTTCGAGCGGCAGATAGACCGGCGCCTTGGGCGGCTCCTCCTTCGGCGCGTCGGGGCCGCCGGCCGTCAGGAACCACGCACCGGCACCGCCGCCGCCGGCCAGCAGCACGAGCAGTCCGACGATGACGAGCAGCTTCTTCTTCGATTTCCGGACGGGCGCGACCTCGGCGGCTTCGGCAGTTTCGACGGGTACGGCAGGTGCAGCCATGGATGCGTTTCCTCTACACGGGCAGGGTGGAGCAGATGAGCTTCATTATCGGAACGCGTGCACGCCTTCGATCGCGCAAAAAGAGGGGAAAAAGGCGCGCATATCGAGCGATGCGGGAGGTTTCCGGCTCAGGCGAAGGTGTCGACCAGGCCGCGCCCCGCGGATCGGGCCGGCATCTGGACCACGGGCCCTGCGACGTCGGCACCGGCGCCCGCCGCGGGGAAGGGGGCGGCAACGGCGGGCGCCTGGCGGTCGGGCGTGTCGTTCTGCCGCGGCGTGTCCGCGCTGACCGTCGCCTGGCCGAGGGTGATGCCGGCATCGCTCATCATCTCGCGCAGGCGCGGGAAGGCCGCCTCCAGCGCGTGGCGGACTTCGGGCTGGGCCGAAAAGAAGCTCGCCGTGGCCTGGTCGTTGCTGACGCTCAGCACGACCTGCAGCGGTCCCAGGTTCGGCGGGTTGAGTGTCAGCGACGCGGTCTGCTGCTGCCCCCCCACCATCCAGACCAGCTTGTCGCCGAGCGCCTGGCTCCACGCCTGGGTGCCGACCGGCGGGGCCAGCCGGGGCGACGCCGCGTCGGCCGGGGCGGCGTGGGACGCAAGCGCCCCATGCACGGCGGCGCGCAGCGCGGGGTTGGCCGCCAGATCGGCCGGCACGCCGTCCGGACGGGCCCGTTCCGCCTGCAGCGCTGCAGCCAGGCGTTCGGTGAACGCCGTGGCCGCTGCGGCCTCGCTGCCCGCACCGGATGGACGCGCGGCGGGGGTGTCGGTCGTGGCCGCGGACAGTGGCTCGGGCTTGCCCGCCGCGCGGGCGTCGGCGGTGCGCGCCGCCGGCTGGGCGGCATGCTGGGTACGGGGCATCGGTGTCGCCTGCGCGGCGGCTTGGCCGGCGACCAGGACTTGGCTGGCGCGGCCGTCCGGCGCGGACGCCGCGACTGCGACGGCGCCGGGGACGCCTGTCGCGCCGGCTGCGGGCGCCGCCGCTTGCGGATCGCCGGTGGCGGCGGTGGCGGCCACAGCGGCCGGCTTGAACGCCTCCGGATTCATCGCCAGGGCGAGCAGGGCGGCCGCGTCCTCGGGAACAACGCCGTCACGTGGGTCGCGGCTGTCGTCGCCGGTGGCGCGGGCCGGCTTCGCCGCGGCGGCGGGCGCATCGGCCGGGGAATCGGACGAAGCCGCGGCGGCGGCTGCCGCCTGGGCGTCAGGGGCGTCGTTCGCGGGCGGTTTCGCGGGATCGCTCTTGCGGGCTTGCGCCATTTCGCCCGACAGCACCTGGCTGAACGGAACCTCGGCGTCGTCCGCCTGCTTGCCCGATGGCGACGGCGTCGGGGCCGACTGGAGGGGATTGAGATTCAAGGGGGTCGCGTTCATGGCGTCGGTCCGGGTCAGGTGGTGGGGCGCTTGTGCAGCGAACGACGTGCCGCGTGTTCGTCGGTTTGCTTCTGGTCGCGCCGCAGCTCGCTGCGCGACTGTTCCTTGCTCGCCCGCTCGGCCAGCGTGACGAAGGACATCTTCTTCTGTTCGCAGGCCTGCCAGGCCGAGCGCGCCTGGGTGATGCGCTGCTGGGTTTCGGTGACGATCTTGTGCTGGCCCGTGATGGCGTAGTCGAGCTTCTGCATGAAGACCTGGAAGTTGTGCAGCTGGGTCGTGCTGATGCCGGACGCCATGTCGGCCGTGCCGCGCGCGGCGTAGTCGTTGCGGTACTGCGTCAGCAGGTCGAGCTTCTGGACGGCTTCCTCGCCGGCGCGCAGGCACGCGGCGAGCCGCTTGGCGGCTTCGTCGCTTTCCTTGTTCGCGAGGTCGATCAGCGTGTGCAGGGCGGAGGGGGTGGCCATTCGGGTGCTCGATCGGGATTACGGGAGGGGCGCCGGCTGGAACAGCGTCGCCAGCGCGTCCAGGCTGTCGTCGACGCCGGCGCGTTCGTGGATGCCCTGCTGCAGGAAGGCCTCCATGCCGGCCTGCAGCCGGATGGCCTCGTCGAGCAGGGGATCGGTGCCGGGCGCGTAGGCGCCGACGTTGATCAGGTCGCGGCTGCGCTCGTAGCGCGAATAGAGCTTCTTCAGCCGGCGCGCCAGCTGCTGCTGCTCGGGCGTCGTGATGTTGTGCATCGCGCGGCTGATCGACTGCTCGATGTCGATCGCCGGGTAGTGGCCGCTTTCCGCGAGGCTGCGCGACAGCACGACGTGGCCGTCGAGGATGGCGCGCGCGGCATCGGCGATCGGGTCCTGCTGGTCGTCGCCCTCGGTCAGCACGGTGTAGAAGGCCGTGATCGAGCCGCCCCCCGGCTTGCCGTTGCCGGCGCGCTCGACCAGCGCAGGCAGCTTGGCGAACACCGACGGCGGATAACCCTTGGTCGCCGGCGGCTCGCCGATCGCCAGCGCGATCTCGCGCTGCGCCATCGCGTAGCGGGTCAGCGAATCCATGATCAGCAACACGTTCTGGCCCTGGTCGCGGAAATGCTCGGCGATCGCGGTCGCGTAGGCCGCGCCCTGCAGGCGCATCAGGGGCGGCGTGTCGGCCGGCGCCGCGACGACGACCGAGCGCGCGAGGCCCTCCTCGCCGAGGATCTGCTCGATGAATTCCTTCACCTCGCGGCCGCGCTCGCCGATCAGGCCGACGACGATCACGTCGGCGCTGGTGTAGCGGGCCATCATGCCGAGCAGCACGCTCTTGCCGACGCCGGAGCCGGCGAAGAGGCCCATGCGCTGGCCCCGGCCGACGGTCAGCATGCTGTTGATCGCGCGCACGCCGACGTCGAGGATGTCGGTGATCGGCGCACGGGAGAGCGGGTTGGCGACGCGGCCGCTGAGGGGCGCGCTGGACGTCGTGTGAAGCGGGCCGAGGCTGTCGAGCGGACGGCCGTTGGCGTCGACCACGCGGCCGAGCAGGCTGTCGCCGACCGGCAGGTGGCGGGTGCGGTCGCTCGGGCGACGGCGCGGGTGATCGACCTGGCCCGGACGGGGCAGGGTGGCGACGACTTCGGCCGGAAAGACCTGGGCGCCGGGGACGAGCCCTTCGACGTCGCTCTGCGGCATCAGGAAGAGGTGGTCGCCGGAAAAGCCCACCACCTCCGCTTCGAGATGGGCACCGTTGGGCAGCGGCACCGTGCACGCGCTGCCGACCGGCAGCTTCAGCCCGACGGCCTCCATCACGAGCCCGGCGACGCGGGTGACGCGGCCGGATACCTGCATCGGGTCGGCGATCGCGAGCAGTTCGCCGCAATCCTGCAGGTAGGCCTTCCAGCGGGTGCTGTGCGGAGCCGCGTTCATCAGGCGCCCAGCCAGCCGGTGTCCTTGCCCAGCGCGGCGGCGAGGCGCTGCCAGCGGGTCGGCAGCGTCGCGTCGATCTGGTTGTTGGCGGTCTCGACGCGGCAGCCGCCGGGCTCGAGCTGGGTGTCGTCAGCCAGCTGCCAGCCGAGTTTGTCGAGTTCGTCGCCCATCCGGCTGCGCACCAGGCCGGCGTCGTCCGGATGCAGGTAGAGCAGGGCCGGCTGGTGCAGCGCCGGCAGGTAGCGCACCGCTTCCCTGACGATCGGCAGGACCAGCTCGGGTCGGACCGGCAGCGCGGTCTTCAGCAGGGCGCGGGCGAAATCGATCGCGAGGTCGAGCACCTGCTGCGAGATCGTCTCGTCGGCCTGCGCCACCTCGGTCGCGAAGGTGTCCGCGATGGCGCGCAGCCGGGCGATCTCGGCGGCCGCTTCCTGCTGGCCCTGGGCGTAGCCTTCGGCATGGCCGGCCTGGTAGCCCTCCTGCCGCGCCTGTTCCTCGATTTCGCTGATCTGCTCGACGGTGGGGAGGTTGACGCCGGCGTAGTCGGCGGGCTTGACCGGATGCGGGTCGACGTCGAAGCTGGTCAGCTCCCACGGCTTGCACGCCGCCGAATCCGCGCTCGAGATGAGGCAGCTAGACATACTTCTCCTCTCCCTTGGCGCCGAGCGAGATCTGGCCCTCGTCGGCGAGGCGGCGGACGATCATGAGGATTTCCTTCTGCTGCGCCTCGACCTCGGACAGCCGCACCGGCCCCTTGGATTCGAGATCCTCGCGCATCATCTCGGCGGCACGCTGCGACATGTTCTTGAAGATCTTCTCGCGCATTTCCGCAGAGGCGCCCTTGAGGGCGATGATGAGCGAGTCGGACTGCACCTCGCGCAGCAGCAGCTGGACGCCGCGATCCTCGATGTCCATGATGTTCTCGAACACGAACATCTCGTCCATGATCTTCTGCGCCATGTCGGGGTCGTAGCTCTTCAGGTACTCCATCGCGGACTGCTCGTTGTCGCCGCTCATGAAGTTGAGGATGTCGGCCGCCGCGCGGGTGCCGCCCATCGGCTGCTTCTTCAGCACGTCGCTGCCCGACAGCAGCTTGGTCAGCACGTCGTTCAGTTCGCGCAGCGCGGCCGGCTGCACGCCGGAGAGGGTGGCGATGCGCAGCAGCACGTCGTTGCGCAGGCGCTCGGTGAAGCAGGTCAGCACTTCGCAGGCCTGGTCGCGCTCGAGGTGCACGAGGATGGTCGCGATCGTCTGCGGGTGCTCGTTGTGGATGAGGTCGGCGACCGATTCGGCGTCCATCCACTTCAGGCTCTCGATGCCGCTGGCGTCGCCGCCGCCGCCGAGGATGCGGTTGAGCAGGGAATTGGCCTTGTCGTCGCCGAGCGCCTTGCGCAGCACGCTGCGGATGTAGTCGTCGGAGTCGACGCCGAGCGAGTAATGCGCGTCGGCGGTTTCGGTGAAGTCCTGCAGGACCGTCTGGACATGCTCCTGCGGAATGGCCTTCATGCCGGTCATCGCCTCGCCGAGCTTCTGGACCTCGCGCGGCCCCAGGTATTTCATGACTTCCGCCGCGCCTTCCTCGCCCAGGGCGAGCATCAGGATGGCGCCGCGGGTGACGCCGTTGGCAAGATCACTCATTGCTGCCCACCCACGTCTTCACGATGTTGGCGACCGCGCGCGGATCCTCGCTGGCCAGCTTCTGCGCCCGCGACAGGTTTTCCTGGTAGTTGCGCTGGCCGGGCAGCGCCATGACGTCCGCCTGCTGCAGCTGGAGGTCGACGCTGTGCGCGGGCCGCGCCGGCGCCTCGGCGATCTTCTTCAGCAGCGGCTTGAGCAGGCGCAGGTAAAGCAGCGCCAGCGCCACGGCCATCAGGAGGTACTTGCCGCCCTGGAGCGTCAGGTCGAGCGTCTCCGGCCGCTTCCACAGCGGGGTCTCGGGGATTGCTTCCGGCGTTGCGGTCGCGAACGGGCTGTTGACGACGTTGAGGGTGTCGCCGCGCTCCTGGTTGTAGCCCATGGCCTCCTTGACCAGGTTGGTGACCTGGGCGAGCTCGGCGGCGGTCAGCGGCTTCATCGTGACCTTGCCCGACTTGTCGACGCTCTTGCGATAGTTGACGACGACGGCGACCGACAGGCGCTTCAGGCCGCCGCCTGCTTTCTGGACGTACTGGATGGTCTTGTCGACTTCGTAGTTGACCGTCGAATCCTTCTGCGTCGTCGTGACCGCCGCGGGCGCGGCCGCGGCGGCGGCGGCGGGTGCCTTCTGGGCAGGGGCGGTGATCGGCGCGGTGGCCGGAGCCGGCGGCTGGTTGGTGAGCGCACCCGGCACGCCGGCGGGTCCGCCGGCGCCGTTGGTCGATTCGCTGGTCTGCTGGCTGCGGATCGCCATCGCGTCGGGGGTCTGGTTCGGCTTGTAGGACTCGACCGCCTGCTCGCTGTGCGAGAAATCCATGTCGGCCGTCGCTTCGGCACGCACGTTGTCGGCGCCGACGATGGGCGCGATGATCGATTCGATGCGCTTCGCGACGTTGTCCTGATAGTCCTGGACGTACTTGATCTGGCTCGGGTCCATGCCGTTGGCGGCGGCGGTCTTGCTGGTGTCGGACAGCAGATTGCCGTTCTCGTCGACCACGGTCACGTTCTTGGGCGACAGTTCCGGCACGCTGCTGGCCACCAGGTGGACGATGGCGCTGACCTGCTGCGCGTCCAGCACGCGGCCGGGGTGCAGGTTGAGCAGCACCGAGGCGGTGGGCTGCTTCTGCTCGCTGACGAACACCGAGTCCTTCGGCATGGCGAGGTGCACGCGCGCGGCCTGGACCGCGGAGAGGGATTCGATCGAGCGCGCCAGCTCGCCCTCCATCGCGCGCTGGAAATTGACCTGCTCGATGAACTGGGAGGCGCCGAGCTTCTGGTTCTCCATCAGTTCGAAGCCGACGTTGCCGCCCTTGGGGAGCCCCTGCGCCGCCAGCTTGAGGCGGGCGTCGTGGACGCGATCGGCCGGCACCAGCAGGGCGCCGCCGCCGTCCGCGTACTTGTACGGGATGTTCATCTTGTCCAGCTCGGCGACGATGGCACCGCCGTCGCGGTCGCTGAAATTCGCGAACAGGACGCGGTAGTCGGGTTGCCGGCCCCACATCCAGACGGCGGCCATGATCGCCACGACCGCGGCCGCGCCCAGTATCAGCATCAGCTTGCGGCCGCCGGCAGTCCGCGTGAAGTCCATCACATTGCCCGGAATCGCCATTTCTCCTGCACCCGCCATCATCGTGCCCCCATCGTGCCGGCGTCATGGGCCGCCCGGACTCGGATTGTGCTGTTCATTCGCATTGCCCCATGAGGATTTCTCTCTGTGATCGCATTATCGGCAGCGCGGGCGCTTTCAATCGCGGGAATAGCAGGCGGATTCGGGCGCTTATCGACCTTATGGCTTGCGGCGGCCCTGATAAGGTGGGCACGTGGAAAACCGCCTGACGAGGCAAGGAGGGCACGATGAGCGTAGGCATGATCGATACGAGCAAGATCGAGGCCATGGTGGCGCAGCTCCGGGCTGCAGCCGCAAAGGCCAGCCCGGCGGGAGCCAGCCCGGTCGGCGAGGGCGCGCTCCAGGCGCGGCCGGCGGCCGGGGCGGTCGACTTCTCCTCGGCCCTGAAATCCTCGCTCGACCAGGTCAACCAGTCGCAGCTGCAGGCGCAGCAGCTGGCCGAGCGTTACGAGCTGGGCGACAGCAAGGTCAGCCTCTCCGACGCCATGATCGCCCTGCAGAAATCCAGCATCGCCTTCCAGCAGACCGTCCAGGTCCGCAACAAGCTCGTTTCCGCCTATCAGGAAATCATGAACATGCCGGTGTGAGGGGGGCGGTAAGTGGTAAGTGGTAAGTGGCAAGCGGCAAGCGGTGAGCGGTGAGCTGTGAGCGGTTAGGGCAGGGCCGAGGGAGATCGCCTAATCCGATCCTGCTCACTGCTCACTGCTCACTGCTCCCCGCTCACTGCTCACTGCTCCCCGCTCCCCGCTCCCCGCTCCCCGCTCCCCGCCTCAGTGAACCGCCGCCTGGGCGACCGATTGCAGCGCGCTGCGCAGCGCGTTCGCCAGTTCTTCCGCGGCGAATTTCGCCACATAGGCGTCGGCGCCGACCTTCCTGACATGCGCCTCGTTGGTCGATCCGGTCAGCGAGGAGTGGATCACCACCGGAAGATTGCCGAAGCGCGCGTCCTGCTTGATGTTGCGCGTCAGCGTGAAACCGTCCATCTCGGGCATTTCGAGGTCGGTCAGCACGAGGGCGACGCGGTCGTACACGGTCTGGCCCTCTTGCTCCGACTTGGCCGCGATCGCCTGCAGCTGGTCCCAGGCGTCCTTGCCGTTCTTGCACATGAGAAAGGGCAGGCCCATGGATTCGAGGCCCTGCTCGATCATGGTGCGCGCGATCAGCGAATCGTCGGCCGCCAGGATGATCGTCCCGGGCTTGATCTCGACGTGCGGGGGCATGCCATCACTGCCGGATTCCTCCTCGGTCGGCGGCATCACCTGGCGCAGGATCGTCTCGACGTCGAGCACCTGGGCCAGGCGGTCGTTGTTATCGGCGTCCAGGCGGGCGATGCTGGTCACCATGCCGCTGGCGCCCTTGCCCTCGGCCGACAGCACCTGGCGCCAGTCGAGGCGCACGATGTCCTCGACCGATTCGACCGCGAAGGCCTGCGTGCTGCGCGCGTATTCGGTGATCAGCAGGATGTTCAGCCCCGTCTTGGGCGTGCAGCCCGCGACACCGGGCAGGTCGATGACCGGCAGGATCTGGCCGCGCAGGTCGACCATCCCCATCATGTACTGGGGCGATCCGGCGACCGCGGTGATGGCCGGCATCGGGATGATCTCGCGGATCTTGAACACGTTGATGCCGAACAGCTCGCTGTGCCCGAGCCCGGGGTCCTCACCCAGCCTGAACAGCAGCAACTCCAGCTTGTTCGAGCTGGTGAGGTTGGTGCGTTCGTCGATTTCCTGCTGGATGGTTTGCATGGCGGAGTCTCCTTGTGTCCTGTGCCGGGGCGCCGGTCAGAGGGTGTTGCGGCGCGCGCGCTCGATGTTCATCACGAAGCGTTGCAATTTAGCGGCCATATCGTTGGGTAACTTGATGAACTTGCAGCCCAGCCGCGTCTGGAAGGCACCGTTGTGCAGGCGGATCTGGGCGGAATTGCGCACTTCCAGCGAGGTCACGATCGCATCCGTCTCCGGCAGGAGCAGCTTGCAGTCGGCCAGGATGCGGCCGGTCTCGGGTCCCAGGCGGCCGCCGGTTTCGGCGATGGCGACGCCGCCGCAGCCGATGTCGACGATGTGCGTGACGATGGGATCGGGGTCGTCCGGCGAGAGCGGCGGAACGATGCACTTGACCGGATTCACGATCGGCATCGGCACGCGGAAATGCTCGCGCCGCTGCAGGCGGATCAGCGCCTTCGGCAGGGCGATCCGCAGGGCGGGCAGCTTCTCGTATTCGCACAGGGCCACCGGGCCGGTGTCGAACGAGATCGAGACGCCGTCCATCTGGGTGACGAATTCGGCACCCTTGCCCGACAGCAGCTCGTGGTTGAGGGCGTCGCCGCGCGCGCTGTCGAGAATCACCGTATTGGCCTGCTCGTTGACTGCGAGCACCGACGTGACGATGATCTGGCGGCTGCCCGGCAGGTCCAGGTTGACGAGCAGCTTGCGCTTCTGGATCGCGCGCAGCTGGAACAGGATTTCGGCCCGCGAGCGCAGGGTATAGCGCTCGAGCGGGTCGTCACGGGTGTCGGCGGCGGGATGGGGCGGCGGGGAGATTGCCATGCGGATCAGGGAGTGGGCGGCGGCAGGGCCGGTTGATCGGATTCTTCCAGGCGGTAGAGCCAGGCGAGCAGCTCGGCGACCGCGACGTAGAGCTGGGGCGGAATATGGCTGTCGAGGTCGATCTGCATCAGCAGCGCCAGCAGCTCGCGCGACTCGTGGACGTACACGCCCGACGCGCGCGCGCGCTCGATGATGCTGTCGGCCAGGATGCCGCGCCCCTTGGCGACCACGCGCGGCGCGGCATCGCCGGCGCGGTAGGCGAGTGCGGCTGCGGCGCGCTGCTTGTCAGGCGCCGGCATCGCGTTGCACCGTGAGGCTCTGCACGCTGCAGCCCGCGCCGGCGAGCTGGCTGGCGAGGCGCGCCTGGTTCTGCTGCAGCAGCGGTGCGACCTCGGGCTGCTCCGGCACCATCCGGATGCTGAAGGCCTGGTTCGCATCGAGCCGGATGTGGACGGTCAGTGCGCCCAGCCTGGGCAGCGTCAGGCGGAGCTGGGATTCCCAGCCCGTGCCGCCGGCGTCGGCTGGCGCTGCCGGGTTGCGCGCGTGCCCGTCTTCGGGTTCCTGGCGGATCTGCCACTCCAGCGGCTGGCCCGGCCACACTTCACCGCGCCAGACGAACTGCGGCGACTCCAGCACCTGCAATTGCTGCGCCAGCAGCGCATGCAGCGGGGTGAGCGCTTTCGCCGCGGCGCCTTCGCCGGCCGCGCCCGTCGCGCCGGCCAGGGAGGCCGCGGCGGCCTCGGCCGTCCTGGCAGCGACGGGGGCGGCCTCGTGCGGCGCGGCGGAGGGCAGGGCGGCGCCGGCCTGGCGGGCGGCATCGGCCACGGCCAGGCGGTTCTGCGGTTCCTGCATCAGGCCCTCCAGGCTGTCCTGGCCGACCGCCCAGTCCGCCAGATGCGACTCGTAGAAGAGGCCGCTGCGGACCAGTGCGGTACGCAGCGCAAGGGCAAGCTCGGCGGGATGCACGACGGGCTGCCCGAGCAGCGGGCCGGGCGGGGTGACGGTCGGCGGCGTCGGGCGGGCCGGCAGGCGCTGCACCAGGTCGCTCAGCAGGCGGGCGGCCTGGCTCAGCTGCGGCGCTTCGCCGGTGCTGCCCTCCGGGTTTTCGAGCAGGAAGACCGGCTGCGGCGCATGGCCGGCGAAGCGCAGGCGCAGGGTATCGCCGGCCGCCGGTGGCTGCGGCAGCCGCATCGCGACGGTCTGACCCTCGATGTCGACCAGCGTGATGCCCTTGGAGACGCCCTTCACCAGTCCGGTGAGCGCCTGTCCGACAGGCAGGTTGTCGAAGGCCGGATGCGGCGCGGCCTGGTCGCGCTCGATCGCGTCCAGCACGGGCTGGATGGCGACGATGCGCGACAGGGCCAGGGCCGGATACATGGCCGGCGGCGTCAGACCCGTTGCGCGCCGTAGGCCTCGGCGCTGCGGCGGGCGGTGCGCATCATGCCGAGGCGCTCCTCCAGTTCGTGCAGGCGCGGCTCGGTCAGCGCGCGGATCTGGGCGTCGTTCTGCAGGATGGTGCGGATGATCGCGACCTTGGCACGCTGCTCGGGTTCGCTCAGGCGCACCGGCGTGGCCTGCATCAGGCTGCCCACGAATCCCTTGCAGCGCTGCTCGAGCGCGGCCAGATGGTCCCATTCGCCCTGGCGCGCGGCCATCAGCATGCTGCCGCTCAGTTCGGAGAGCGTTTCATAGGTGGCGAGCATTTCGTTGCTGGTCATGAGGATCTCCGGTGTCAGGCGGCGATGGAATGGAAGGACGACTCGGGTGCGCCGCGGGGCGCGCCGATCTGTTGCCAGGCGTCGCGCAGCTCGCGCAGCAGGCCGAGGACTTCCTCGAGCGGCGCGGTCTGGTTGTTGAGGTGGGCGAGCGCCAGCCGCTTCAGCATGTAGTCGTAGAGCGCATCGAGCTGCTCGGCGATTTCGCCCCCCTGCTTGCGGTCCAGCGCAGCGCGCAGGCCTTCGAGGATGATCGCGCTGGCCTTGCTGATGGCGGCCGACTTCTTCGCGAGGTCGCCCTGCTCGATGTGCTGGATTGCCAGGCGCACGGAAAGCTCGGCGCCTTCGTAGAGCATGACGATGAGCCGGTGCGGGCTGGCGGAGGCCACGCCGGTTTCCAGGCCGACGTTGGCGTAGGCATGCGCGGCGGATTTCGATGGTGTGTACACGTCTGTCCCCTGGTGTCGAATTTATTTTCCGGAACCGAGTTGCGCGGTCAGATAGGCGCTGGTGCTGTTCATGCTGCTCAGCATCAGGTTGAGGTTGGTGTATTCGGCGGTGTATTTCTTCTGCAGCGCGTCGAGGCGGCTCTGCAGCCGGTCGATCGCCGTGTTCTGGTCGTCGATGTGCTTCTTGAGGCTCTGGGTGCGCGCGTCGATCAGGCCGCCGGGATCGAGCGCAGCCTGGGCCCAGGTCTTGAAGCGCGTCGCGAAGCCGGTCGACGACGACAGCAGGTTGGTCACGTCGCTGAAGTTGGCGGAAAGGGCGCTGTTGAGCATGCCGCTGTCGACCTTCAGAGAGCCGTCCGACTGCAGCGCGATGCCGACCTGCGCCAGCGCCGTCAGGGTGCCGCCCGTCGCCGGGGTGTTGAAGATGCCGCGCAGCTGGTCCTGCATCAGGCGCAGGGTGCCGTCGCCCGCGAGGGTGCCGCCCTTCTGGCCGTTGCTGGCGTAGGCGGAGCGCGACTTGATCTGGCTCGCCAGCGCGTTGTAGGCGTCGGCGAAGCTCGAGGCCGCGCTGTTGATGCCCGCGGTATCGCGGTCGATCGCGAGGCTGATCGGGCTGGCCGTGGTGTTCTTGAGCGTCATCGTCACGCCCTGGATGGCGCCGCTGACGGTGTTGGTGGCGCTCGTCACCGCGATGCCGTTGACCGTGAGGCTGGCGTTCTGCGCCGCCTGGGTCTGCGTCAGGTTCTGCGTGCCGGCCGGATCGTAGGCCAGCAGGCCGTCGATCGCGGCGTCGCCGCCGCTGGTGGTGATTTTCAGGCTGTTGGCGACGCCGGAATTCTTCGACGTCAGCACCAGGTGGTAGGGCGTGCCGCTGCCGTCGTTGACGATGGTCGCGGTGACGCCCAGGCCGGCATTGTTGATCGCGTCGCGAATGCCGGCCAGCGTATTGTTGGTGCCGTCGATCGTGATGCTCTGGGTGCCGCTGCCGTTCGACGTGAACGCGGCGCCGCTGTACACGCCGTTGGTCAGCGTGCCGCCACTGATCGTGCCGAAATCGAAGGTGATCGTCGTCGCGGTGCCGGTGCCGATCGCCACGGTCGTGCTGGCCTGTCCGGCCGTGAGCAGGTTCTGCGACTGCGCCAGCTTGGTGACATTCACCGAGTAGGTGCCGGGCACGGCGGTGCTGTCTGCGGTCGCGGACAGCACGCCCGTATCCGACGGCGTGGCGGCCAGCTTCTGCAGGCTGGCGCTGAGGTTGCTCGATGCCGTCTGGAAACCCGATACCAGGCTGCTGAGCGTGCCGAAGGACGAAATCTTCGATTGCGTGTCGGTGACGTCGGTATTGAGCTTGTCGAGGGGTTGGCGCTCGACCGCCATCAGCTGCGAGACGAGGGTGGGCACGTCGATTGCGGTGGTCGTCGAAGCCGATACGCTTGCCATGGTCGATCTCCGGTCTCAGGCCTTGTGCTTCAGCAGGAGGCCTTGCTGGAACTGCTCGATGCCGCGCGAAATCGCCAGGGTTTCCTCGGACGGAAACTGGCGGAGGACTTCGCCGGTGCTGGTGTCGACCATCTTCACCACCGTTCGGTGGGTGTCGTCGTCGACGGTGAACTCCAGGCTGCGGTTGGATGCCTGCAGCGCCCTGTTGATCGTGGCCACGGCGGCCTTCACTTCTTCCGCGGAAGGCGGCCGCGGCGCGCTGGCAGCAGGCGTGTCGGCAACAGGCCTGACCGGCTGGGGCGCACCAACGCGCGCGTCCGGCTGCATGGCCGGACCGATTGCGGGGTGGGTCGTCTGGATGATCATGGTGATCTCCTTCGCGCTGAATCCCCGGCCGGGGCGGCCGGCCGGGGCGTTCTCACTCGACTAGCGATCAGCGCAGCAGCGTCAGCACGCTCTGCGGGTTCTGGTTGGCCTGCGCCAGCACCGCCATGCCGGCCTGCTGCAGGATGTTGTTCTTGGCCTGGGCGGCGGTCTCGGCCGCGTAGTCGGTGTCCATGACGCGGCTGAAGGAGGCCGAGTAGTTCACCGAGGCGGTCTGCAGCGTCGCCACGGCCGACGACAGGCCGGCCATGTCGGCACCGAACTTGGCGCGGGCGTTGTTGATCGCGGTCAGTTCGGTATCGAATGCGCTCAGGTTGGCGAAGGTCGCGGCGGCCGTGAACGTCGTCCCTGCACCGCCGGCCGTCTTGCCGTTCTCGTCGACGGTGACGGCGGTATCAGCCGTCACCAGGCCGGAGATACGGGTGTTTTCAGCGATCAGCGCCTTCGCCTCGTCGTTGGTGACCGCTTTGGTCTGGATGAAGATCTCGCGCAGTCGCTGGGTGTTTTCGGTGATCTGGGCCAGGTAGCCGTCGTTGGTCTGGGCGGCGGAGATGCCGTCGTTGGCGTTGCGGATGTACATGTTCGCGCCGCGGACCTTGGCGTCGAAGTTCGTGGCGATGCCGAGGCCGGTGGCGTCGTCCTTCGCGCTGTTGATGCGCAGGCCGGAGGACAGGCGCTGCTGGGCGGTCTGCAGGGCCGCGTTGGAGCGGTTCAGGGCCGAACCGGCGAACAGGGCGGCGACGTTGGTGTTGATTACTTGTGCCATGGTATTTCTCCTTTAATGTGGGTCGATGGTTCCGGCGTTCATGCCCCACCGGGGTACTCTGCCGTCAACGTTGGTCTGTGCGAACCGCCGTTGTGTGAGGAATCGTCGGGGGTCGGAGAAAGTTAAGGCTCTATTTCGAAAAATCTGCATCGTCGTCAATCCGCTGCGTCGGCAGGCGCATCCGGGGCGAGGCAGACCCGGTTCTTGCCGCTGCGCTTGGCTTCGTACATGGCGCCGTCGGCCCGCGTGATCAGCGCCTCCTGCGCCTCGCCGGGCGCGCGCTCGGCGACGCCGGCGCTGAAGGTGATCAGCACGCGCTCGTTGTTGTCGAGGAAATACTTCTTGGTCAGGCTGCGCTGCAGGCGGGTGATGATGCGGGCCGCCTCGTCGCGCCCGGTGTTCGGCAGGATGACGAGGAATTCCTCGCCGCCGAGCCGGGCGATGTGGTCGGTGATGCGCAGCTCCTCCTGGGCCACCTTGACGAGGTGGACCAGGGCGTCGTCGCCGGCCTGGTGGCCGCGCTTGTCGTTGAGCGCCTTGAAATTGTCGACGTCGAGCACGGCGATGGAAAACGGCGTGTCGTAGCGGTCGGCACGCGCGGCCTCGCGGACGAATTCGTCGTCGAGCCCGCGCCGGTTGAGGCTGCCGGTCAGCGGGTCCTCGCGGATGAGGGCGCTCATCCTGGCCAGCTGGTCTTCCAGGTCCTTGATGCGCGCCTCGGCCTGCAGCGCGGTGTCGCGTTCCTGCACCAGGTTCTCGTGGGCGCGGCGGCTGTCGGCCTGCGCGGCGCGGGTTTCCTCCAGCAGCGCTTCGAGGATGCGGTTGAGCTCGATGACGTCCTCGGTCCTGCTGATGCGGTCGATATGGGTGGCGATCCGGCCCTGGTATTCGTCGTTGGCGGCGACGGCGTCGCGCATGCGGCTGACGAAGGTCGTCATGGTCGCCTTCAGGGTTGCGGTCGCCTCGCGCAGCCCGTGCTTGACCAGGCTCTGCTTGTAGATCACTTCCTTGAGGCGCTTTTCCGCTTCCTGCAGCGAGCGGATCTTGAGCGGGCCGGCCATGACCTCCTGCACCATGTCGAGCTGGCCGCGCAGCCAGGCGTCGTCGTCGAGCATTTCGCCGATGTTTTCCACCAGCAGCAGCAGGATGCGCTTGAGCGTGTCCTGCTGGTCGCGCGCTTCGGAGCTCTGCAGTTCGATGTCGACCCACAGCGACTTGAGGCCCGAGGCGGCATCCCGCAGGGTCGTGCTGCTGTTGGCGTCGCGCACGGCGACGGCGAGCTGCTGCCCGCGTTCGGCCAGGCGCGGGATGTGCGACAGCTGCGCCACCACGCCGAATTCCAGGGTCTTGACGAGGAGTTCGCGCAGCAGCGTCAGGTTGTCGGCCTGCGGCCGCAGCTCGCCGCCGTCGCCCTGCTTGAGCTGGAGCACGACCTGGCCGAGCTGCTTGCGGCACTGCGCCCAGTCGCTCTTGCGGACGGCCTGGTTGAGGAGCTCGACCGGGCCGGCCAGATCCGGATGGTGCAGGCTGAGGTCGCGCGTCAGGCCGGCCAGCACGCCGGCTGCGCCGGACGACGGGTTGGCTTCGGGCGTGCCGGCGACGGGGCCGCCGACGATTTCCTCGTACAGCGTCTGGTAGTTGTCCGGGGTCGGGGCGATCCGGCGCAGGGCGAGGCGGCGCAGGGTTTCGCGCGCGACTTCGGTCGGGTTGCCTGGGTTGATCTTGTCGCTGGGTTCGGCCATCTCGGCACTCGGGCCCGGGGAAAGCGTTGACGATGCCGTGGATGGTAGGGCGGGCCGCGTCGGGTCGATGGCCGGATTAGGGCGGGAAAAGCCCGGCATTTCTCAGGGGGCTGCCGGGCGGCCGCTTGCGGCCGGGTCAGTCGAGCAATTCGTGCTTGATGGCGTAGTGCGTCAGCTCCGCGTTGTTCTTCATCTGCATCTTCTGCAGCAGCCGGGTACGGTACATGCTGATCGTCTTGACCGACAGGGCGAGCTTGTCGGCGATGCCGCTGACGGTCATGCCGGATGCGATCATGCAGAGGGTCTGGTATTCCCGGTTCGACAGCGCCTCGTGGGGCAGGGTGGCGCGCTCGCCGCTGACCTGGCTGGCGAGTTCCTGGGCGACCTCCGCGCTGATGTATTTCTTGCCCGACGCGACCTGGCGGATGGCCTCGACCAGCTGGGCGGGCGCACTCTGCTTGTTCAGGTAGCCGGCGGCGCCGGTCTTCAGCGCGCGGACGGCATACTGCGTCTCGCGGTGCATCGACAGCATCAGCACCTTGATGCCGGGATGCTCCTTCCTGAGCAGTTCCAGCGTCTCCAGGCCGCTGCGGTCCGGCATGGTGATGTCCATCAGGACCAGGTCCCAGGGTTCGCGGCGGGCCATCTGCAGCGCACGGCTGGAACTGTCGGCCTCGCCGGCGACCTCGATGTCGTCGACCTCGGCCAGGATCTGCTTCAGGCCCTCGCGGACGATGGCGTGGTCGTCGACGATCAGGATGCGGTACGGTCTTGCTGCTGCCACGGAAGTTCTCTGCGTATTTTGTCGGAATTATGCCGTCATTTTGCAGCGTCGGGCACCGGCGGCGGGAGCGGGATGCGCAGCCTGACCTCGGTGCCCTGGCGCCGGCCCGGCCGCACCTCGAGCTCGCCGCCGAGGGCGGTGGCGCGCTCGCGCATGCCGAGCAGCCCGAAGCTCGGCCGGGTGGCGTCGCCGGCCGCCGCCCGGATGCCGCGGCCGTCGTCGGCCAGGGTGACGGCCAGATGGCCGGCCTCGCGCTCGAGCCTGAGCTTCACCTGGGTGGCGGCGGCGTGCTTGGCGACATTGGTGAGCGCCTCCTGCACGATGCGGAAGACCGCGATGGCCGCGTCCGGGTCGAGCGAAACGGGCTCGTCCGGCGCCTTGAAGCGGTAGCTGATGTCGGTATTGCGGGAAAACCGCTCCAGCTGCCACTTGAGGGCGGGCACGATCCCAAGGTCCAGCGCGGCCGGCCGCAGGTTCGACGCGATGCGGTGGGCGGCGTCGAAGGTCTGGTCGACGATCTGGTTCAGGTATTCGGTGCGCTGGATCAGGCGGGGCGCGTCCGGCGGCAGGTTCTGCTTGAGCCAGGCAAGCACGATCTTGATCGCGGTCAGGTTGCCGCCGAGGTCGTCGTGAACCTCGCGGGCGAGCTTGAGGCGTTCCTGCTCCTTGACCTTTTCGACGTGGGAGGCGAGTGCGCCGAGCTGCTCCCGGGACTGCCGGATCTCGGCTTCCGCCTGCTTGCTGTGGGTGATGTTGAGCATGATGCCGTCCCAGATCAGGGTGCCGCCCTGCCTGCGCTGGCTCACCCGCACCGACACCCATTTCACGTCGGCCCAGGCCTTCATCCGGATGCGCCCCTCCCAGTTGAAGCTCAGGTGGCCGCCGCCGGCCTCCGCGAGCCGGGCGAGGTAGCCGGCACGATCCTCCTCCACGATCAGCTTGAAGAAGCGCTCGGGCTTGGCGCACAGCGTGCCCGGCGGGAGGTCGAGCAGCTGCTCGGACTGTTCGCTGACGTAGCGCAGCACCGGCGCCGCGTCGTGTTCGCGCCGGATCTGGAAGGCCATGCCGGGGATGTGGGCGACGATGGCGCGCAGGTCGGACTCCGAATGGGCCAGCGCCTGCCGCGTCGCCTCGCGCTGGCTGACGTCGTTGGCGATGCAGATGAACACCGGGCGGCCGCCGTCGCTCGCGTAGAGCAGGCGCGCCTCGACGGGGTAGGGGCGGCCCTCGCGGCGCAGGAAATGCACGTTGAGGGCGGTGCGGCGCCGCTTGCCGTTCTTAAGCAGGGCGAGCAGGGTCTTGAAGGCGCGCCCGTCCTGCGGCGTCATCAGGTCGAGCGGGGTCAGCTTCTGCAGGGCCTTCAGGCGATGCTGCAGGTTGTGGGTGGCGGCGGGGTTCGCCTGGACGATGCGCAGGCTCTCGGCGTCGAATACCAGCACCTCGGTCGTGGTTTCCTGCAGGATCGTATACAGCAGCGCGCCTTCGCCGGCGGCGTTCAGTGATGCCATGTTCCTCCTGGTCTCGGCCGCGGAACGGCCGGTGCGCCGTTCTTCTTCGATGCGCCATTATCGGGGCAAATGCGCGGCGTCTTGAAACCCGGCCGATTCCCCCACATCTACTAAGGTGAAAGAAGAGGAATTGCCTGATGAATGCCGTTCGCCCCGCCGCCGTTGCCGGACTGTTCTATCCGGACGATCCTGTCGCGCTGAAATCGACCGTCGACGACCTGCTCGCGCAGGCCCGTGCGGTCGCGCCGGTGCGCCGGCCCAAGGCCCTGATCGTGCCGCATGCCGGCTACCTCTATTCCGGGCCGGTCGCCGCCAGCGCCTACGGGCTGCTGGCGGGGCTGCGCGGCCGGATCCGGCGCGTGGTGCTGCTCGGGCCCACCCATCGCGTGTTCGTGCGTGGACTGGCCTTGCCCGAGGCGGAGCGCTTCGCGACGCCCCTCGGCGAAGTGGCGCTCGACGATGAAGGCATGCGGCGGCTCGCCGACCTGCCGCATGTCGTGCGCAGCGCGGCGGCGCACGCGCAGGAGCATTCGCTCGAGGTCCAGCTGCCGTTCCTGCAGGCGGTATTGGGCGAATTCCGGCTGCTGCCGCTGGCGGTGGGCGAGGCCACCGCCGCCGAGGTGGCGGCGGTGCTCGAAGCCGTCTGGGGCGGCGAGGAGACGCTGATCGTGATCAGCTCGGATCTGTCGCACTTCCTGCCCGACGCGGTCGCGCGCCAGGTCGACGGCGGCACGGTCGACGCGATCCTGGCGCTCGATTCGCATCTGAACCATGAGCAGGCCTGCGGCGCGACGCCGATCAACGGCCTGATGCTGGCGGCGAAGCGCCATGGGCTGCATCCGGTGGCGCTCGACGTGCGCAATTCCAGCGACACCGCGGGCGACCCGGGACGGGTGGTCGGCTATGCCGCCTTTGCGTTCACCCCTGTGGCGGGCGACGACCAGCCCGCTGAGGAAGAAAAGGGTACCGCGCTGCTGCGGCTGGCGCGCGGCGAGATCGCCTCGCAGCTGGGCGAGGCGGCCGACCCGCCCGCGCGGGCCGGCTGGATGACGCCGCCGGGCGCGAGTTTCGTGACACTGACCCGCCAGGGCGAGCTGCGCGGCTGCATCGGCACCCTGGAGGCGCACCGACCGCTGTGGCTCGACGTGCGGGAGAACGCGCTGGCGGCGGCGTTCCGCGACCCGCGCTTTCCGCCGCTGACGCGCGGCGAACTGCACGACACGCGCGTCGAGGTGTCGCTGCTGTCGCCGACGCAGCCGATCGAGGTCAGGAGCGAGGCCGAGGCACTGGCGGCGCTGCACCCGCACGTCGACGGCGTGGTGTTCGAGTACGGCCACCATCGCAGCACCTTCCTGCCCCAGGTGTGGGAGCAGCTGCCGGAACCGCGCGAATTCCTCGCCTACCTGAAGCGCAAGGCCGGGCTGCCGCAGGATTTCTGGGCCGAAGAGGTGCGCCTGTCGCGCTACACGGTCGACAAATGGAAGGAGGCAGCCGCATGAGCATCCCCGAGTCGCATCACCCCGCACGCTGGTGGCGCGTGCTGCCGGACGGACGCATCGAGTGCGACCTCTGTCCCCGCTACTGCAAGCTGCACGAAGGCCAGCGCGGGCTGTGCTTCGTGCGCAAGATGGAAGGCGGCAGGATGGTGCTGACCACCTACGGCCGCTCGTCCGGCTTCTGCGTCGACCCGATCGAGAAGAAGCCGCTCAACCATTTCTACCCGGGCAGCTCGGTGTTTTCCTTCGGCACCGCCGGCTGCAACCTGGCCTGCAAGTTCTGCCAGAACTGGGACATCTCGAAGTCGCGCGAGACCGACACCATGGTCGACCGCGCCATGCCTGACGAGATCGCCGAAGCGGCCGAGCGGGCCGGCTGCAAGAGCGTCGCCTTCACCTACAACGACCCGGTGATCTTTGCCGAGTACGCGATGGACGTCGCCGACGCCTGCCATGCGCGCGGCCTCAAGACCGTCGCCGTCACCGCCGGCTACATGACGGAGGAGCCGCGGCGCGCGTTCTACGCCAAGATGGACGCCGCCAACGTCGACCTGAAGGGCTTCACCGACGATTTCTACGTCAAGCTGACCGGCGGCCATCTGCAGCCGGTGCTCGACACGCTGACCTACCTGAAGCGCGAGACCGACGTCTGGTTCGAGATCACGACGCTGCTGATCCCGGGGCACAACGACTCCGACGCCGAGCTCGCGGCGATGAGCGCATGGATCTTCAGGGAACTCGGCCCCGACGTGCCGCTGCATTTCTCCGCCTTCCACCCCGACTGGAAGATGCTCGACGTGCCGCCGACGCCGGCGTCGACGCTGACGCGGGCGCGCGAGATCGCGCTGAAGGCGGGGCTGCACTACGTCTACACGGGCAACGTGCACGACCCGGCGGGCGGCACGACGTCGTGCCCGAGCTGCCACGAGGCGCTGATCGTGCGCGACTGGTACCGCATCGACCATTACAGCGTGACGCCCGACGGCCATTGCCCGCACTGCGGCACCGCCATCGCCGGCCGCTTCGGCGCGTTCAGCCATCCCTTCGGCAACCGCCGCATCCCGATTTCGATGCACCGCGAGGACCGGCCATGAGCACATCCATGCTGGTCCACATCGCGGCCGGCCGGGCCACCGTCGAAGGCATGCTCGACATTCCCGACGGCGCGGTCGGGCTGGTGCTGTTCGCCCACGGCAGCGGCTCCTCGCGCCATTCGCCGCGCAACAACTACGTCGCCGGCGTGCTGCGGGCGGCAGGCGTCGGCACGCTGCTGATGGACCTGCTGACGCCGGAAGAGGACCGCGACTATTCGCGCCGCTTCGATATCGGCCTGCTGACGCAGCGCCTGCTCGATGCGGCGCGCTGGGTCGAGGCGCAGGAGGCGACGCGCGCGCTGCCGCTCGGCTTCTTCGGCGCCAGCACGGGCGCGGCCGCCGCGCTCGAGGCCGCGGCCGCGCTCGGCGACACGGCGCGCGCGGTGGTGTCGCGCGGCGGCCGCCCCGATCTCGCCAGCGAACTGGCGCTGCAGAAGGTGGGCGCGCCCACCCTGCTGCTGGTGGGCGGCTACGACGATGGCGTGATCGATCTCAACCAGCTGGCGTACGACCAGCTGCGCTGCCGCAAGGAGATGGTGATCGTGCCCGGCGCGACCCACCTGTTCGAGGAGCCGGGCACGCTCGAAGCCGTCGCGACGCGGGCGGCGGGCTGGTTCGCGGAGTACCTGCCGCGGCGGCCGGGCTAGGCGCTGGCCCGCCAGCGGCGGCCATGGCATGATCGCCCGCATGCCGGACGCCTCCCCCAACGCCGTCTTCGTCGCCCGTGGGCTCACCAAGGTCTACCGCATGGGCGAGGTCGAGGTCCCGGCCCTGCGCGGCATCGACCTCACGCTCGAGCGTGGCGAACTGGTCGTGCTGCTGGGCCCCTCCGGCAGCGGCAAGTCGACGCTGCTGAACATCCTGGGCGGGCTCGACGCGCCGAGCGGCGGCGAGGTCTACTACCTCGACCACAAGCTGACCGGCGCCTCCGAAACCGAGCTGACGCGCTTCCGCCGCGAGCACGTCGGCTTCGTGTTCCAGTTCTACAACCTGATCCCCAGCCTGACGGCGCGCGAGAACGTCGCCGCGGTGACCGAGATCGCCGAGGCGCCGATGCGCCCGGAGGAGGCGCTGCGGCGGGTGGGCCTGGGCGAGCGCCTCGATCATTTTCCGGCCCAGCTGTCGGGCGGCGAGCAGCAGCGCGTCGCGATCGCACGCGCCATCGCGAAGAACCCGGCCGTGCTGCTGTGCGACGAGCCGACCGGCGCGCTCGACTCGGCCACGGGCGTGGTGGTGCTCGAGGCGCTCGAGAAGGTGAACCGCGAGCTCGGCACGCTGACCGTGCTGATCACCCACAACGTCGGCATCGCCGACATGGCCGACCGCGTGATCCGGCTGTCGGACGGCCGCATCGCCGAGATCCACCGCAATGCCGCGAAGAAACCGGCGCGCGAGTTGAGCTGGTAGCGCCATGGCCGCGCCGGGATGGCAGGACGCCGCGTCGAGCCTCTGGCAGCAGCCGCTGGCGGACTGCCTCGCGGTGCTCGAAAGCGGCGAGGGCGGGCTTGCCGAGGACGAGGCGGCGGCACGCCTTCAGCGCGTCGGCCCCAACCAGTTGCATCCGCGCGCGGAGCGCGCGCTGCTGCTGGAGTTCCTCGCCCATTTCCGCAATCCGCTGGTGCTGGTGCTGCTGGCGGCCAGCGCGATCGCCGGTGCGCTGGGAGACGTGCGCAGCTTCGTCGTCATCAGCGCCATCGTGCTGATGAGCGTGACGCTCGACTTCATCCAGGAATTCCGCGCCGGCCGCGCCGCCGAGCGGCTCAAGCGCCAGGTCGCGCTGCGTTCCAGCGTCGTGCGCGGCGGCAAGGCGCGCGACGTCGCGGCGGCCGGGCTGGTGCCGGGCGACGTGGTGCTGCTGGCCGCCGGCGACCTGGTGCCGGCCGACGGCCGCGTGCTGGAGGCGCGCGACCTCTTCGTCAACCAGGCGCTGCTGACCGGCGAGTCCTTCCCGGTCGAAAAGCGTCCCGCCGACCGCGCGCCGGCCGGGGCGGAAGGCGATCTCGCGGCGGCGACCCACGCCGTGTTCATGGGCAGTTCGATCATCAGCGGATCGGCGCGGGTCGTGCTGGTGCGGACCGGCGCGACGACCGCGTTCGGGCAGATCGCCGACAGCCTGGCGCGGCGGCCGCCGCGCACCGCCTTCGAGCGCGGCACGCAGGCTTTCGGCAACCTGATCCTGCGCCTGACGCTGCTGCTGGTGCTGTTCGTGCTGCTGGTGAACGCGCTGTTCCACCGGCCGCTGCTCGAATCCTTCCTGTTCGCGGTCGCGCTCGCGGTCGGCCTGACGCCGGAACTGCTGCCGATGGTGGTCTCGGTCACGCTGTCGCGCGGCGCCATGCGGCTCGCCAGACGGCGCGTCATCGTCAAGCGCCTGTCCGCGGTGCAGGACCTGGGCGGCATCGACGTGCTCTGCACCGACAAGACGGGCACGCTGACCGAGGGCCGCATCCGGCTCGAGCGGCACGTCGACGCCGCCGGTGCGGACAGCGCGCCGGTGCTGGAGTGGGCCTACCTCAACAGCCGTTTCGAGAGCGGCATCCGCAGCCCGCTGGACGACGCCATCCTCGTGCATACCCACATCGACGTCGGCGGCTGGCGCAAGATCGACGAGGTGCCGTTCGACTTCGAGCGGCGGCGCGTGTCGGTGCTGCTCGAGCGGGACGGAGCGCGCACGCTGGTCGCCAAGGGCTCGCCCGAGGACATCCTGCGGCTGTGTACGCGCTACGAGGCGGACGGGCGTCCGTTGCCACTGGATGCCGCGGCCCGGGCCCGGATCGAGGACCTGTTCGCCTCGCTCAGCCGCGAGGGCTTCCGCGTCCTCGGCATCGCCTGGCGCGAGGTGGCACCCGAACACGCCCACGCGGTGCTGACCGACGAGGCCGAGCTGGTGTTCAGCGGCTTCGCCGCCTTCCTCGACCCGCCCAAGGCGAGTGCCGCGCCGGCGCTCGCCGCGCTGGCGGCGAGCGGCATCGACGTCAAGATCGTCAGCGGCGACAACGAGCTCGTCGCGCGCTACATCTGCGCGCAGCTCGGCGTGCCGGTGACGGGCGTGCTGACCGGCGGCGAGATCGCCCAGCTGGTCGACCCGGCGCTGCAGGCGCGGGTGCAGGAAGCCAACCTGTTCTGCCGCGTCACCCCGGCGCAGAAGACCCGCATCCTGGCGGCGCTCCGGGCACGCGGCCACGTGGTCGGCTTCCTCGGCGACGGCATCAACGACGCCCCGGCATTGCACGCGGCGGACGTCGGCATCTCGGTCGACAGCGCGGTCGACGTCGCCAAGGAAGCCGCCGACCTGATCCTGCTCGAGCATGACCTGGGCGTGCTGCACGACGGCGTGCGCGAGGGGCGGCGCACCTTCGGCAACGTCATCAAGTACATCATGATGGGAACCAGCTCCAACTTCGGCAACATGTTCAGCATGGCCGGCGCCACGCTGCTGTTGCCCTTCCTGCCGATGCTGCCGCTGCAGATCCTGCTCAACAATTTCCTCTATGATTTTTCCGAGATCGCCATTCCGCTCGACCGTGTCGACGAGGAGACGCTGGCGAAGCCGCGTGTGTGGGACATGGACTTCATCCGCCAATTCATGCTCACCCTCGGCCCGCTGAGCTCGGCGTTCGACTTCCTCACCTTCTGGCTGTTGCTCGGCGTGCTCGGCGCGGGCGAAACGCTGTTCCACACCGGCTGGTTCGTCGAGTCGGTGGTGACGCAGGTGCTGGTGATCTTCGTCATCCGCACGCGCGGCAACCCCTTCGCCAGCCCGCCGCATCCCGCGCTGACCGCACTCTCGCTGGCGGTCGTCGCGATGGCGGTCGCGCTGCCGTCGACCCCGCTCGGGGCGGAGCTCGGCTTCGTCGCGCCGCCGCCGGCGTTCTACGCGATGCTCGCGGGCATCGCGGTCGCCTACCTGGTGGCCGTGCAGGCACTCAAGCGCGCCTTCTACCGGAGATGGGACGCCCGCGCGTCCCGCTGACCGATGCGCGCGCTCGACCGCAAGCTCTTCCGCGACCTCTGGCACCTGCGCGGCCAGGCGCTGGCAATCGCCGCCGTGATCATGGGCGGCGTCGCGACCCTGGTGATGTCGCTGTCGACCTACGATTCGCTGGTCGGCACGCGCGACCGCTTCTACAGCGAATACCGCTTCGCCGACGTTTTCGCGCCGCTGAAGCGCGCCCCCGAGCCGGTGGCCGAGCGGCTCGCCGCGATCCCCGGCGTCGAGCGCGTGGAGACGCGCGTGCGCGCCGGGGTGAAGCTCGAGGTGCCGGGCTTCACCGATCCGATCACCGGCATGCTGCTGTCGGTGCCGGACGTCGGCGAGCCGCGCCTCAACGCGCTCTATCTGCGTCGCGGGCGCATGGTCCAGCCGTGGAGCAGCGACGAGGTCGTGGTCTCGGATACCTTTGCCGACGCCCATCGGCTGCAGCCGGGCGACCGTCTCGCGGCGATCATCAACGGCAAGCGCAAGGCGCTCACCGTCGTCGGCGTCGCGGTGTCGCCGGAATACGTCTACCAGATCGCCCCCGGCGCGATGTTCCCCGACTTCAAGCGCTACGGCGTGCTGTGGATGGGGCGCCACGCGCTCGCCGCGGCGTACGACATGGAGGGCGGCTTCAACCACGTGTCGCTGGCGCTGGCCCGCGGCGCGCACGAGCAGGACGTGATCGACCGCGTCGACGCGATCCTCGCACCCTACGGCGGCACCGGCGCCTACGGCCGCCGCGACCAGTTCTCCAACCGCTTTCTCAGCGAGGAACTGAAGCAGCTGCGCACCATGGCGACGGTCTTCCCGGCCATCTTCCTCGGCGTCGCCGCCTTCCTGCTCAACGTGGTGATCAGCCGGCTGATCGCGCTGCAGCGCGAGCAGATCGCGATCCTCAAGGCCTTCGGCTACAGCTACCTCGCGATCGGCGCCCACTACGTCAAGCTGGTGATGCTGATCGTGCTGCTCGGCGTGGCCGCGGGCGTCGGGCTCGGCGCCTGGTTCGGCCAGGGGCTGTCGCACGTCTACATGGAGACGACCTTCCGCTTTCCCTATCTCGACTACCGGCTGAGCGCCGACACGGTGTTCGTCGCGCTGGCGATCAGCGCGCTGGCGGCGATCAGCGGCACGCTTTATTCCGTGGCGCGCGCGGTGCGCCTGTCGCCGGCCGAGGGCATGCGGCCGGAGACGCCGGCGGTCTACCGCGTGACGCTGTTCGAGCGCATCGGCCTGCAGCGCTGGTTCGCCACGCCCACGCGCATGATCCTGCGCCACATCGAGCGGCGCCCGCTGAAGGCGCTGCTGACCGTGCTCGGCATCGCCTGCGCCTGCGGGCTGATGATGGTGGGCAACTACCAGAAGGGCGCGATCGACTTCATGGTCGACGTGCAGTTCCGCCAGGCGTCGCGCGAGGACCTGGCGCTCACCTTCATCGACCCCACCTCGGGGCGCGTGCTGAACGAACTGGCTGCGCTGCCGGGTGTCGAGCACGTCGAGGGCTATCGCGACGTGCCCGCGATCCTGCGCTTCGGCCACTACCGCCACCGCGCCGCGCTGTTCGGCATCGAGGCGGCCGGCCAGCTGCACCGCTCGCTCGACAGCAGGCTCAAGCCGGTCGCGCTGCAGCCGGGCGGCGTCGTGCTGACCGATCATCTCGCCAACGAGATCCTGCACGTGAAGCCGGGCGACATGCTGACGGTGGAGATTCTCGAGGGCAGCCGCCCGGTGCGGCAGGTGCCCGTGCTCGGCATCACCAAGCAATACCTCGGCGTGTCGGCCTATCTGCCGCGCGAGACGGTCAACGCGCTGCTGCGCGAGGGCAATGCCGTGTCGGGCGCCTACCTCGCCGTCGAGCCGGGCAGCGAGGCGTCGCTCTATGCCGAGCTGCACGAGCGGCCGCGCGTGCTGGGCATGGTCGCCAACAAGGCGGCGGTGCAGAGCTTCTATTCGACCATCGGAGAATTCATCCTCTTCTACAACATGGTGGCGACGCTGCTGGCCGGCGCGATCGGCTTCGGCGTCGTCTACAACAGCGCACGCATCGCGCTGTCGGAGCGCGGCCGCGAGCTGGCGAGCCTGCGGGTGCTGGGCTTCACCCGTGGCGAGATCGCCTATATCCTGCTGGGCGAACTGGCGTTGCTGACGCTGGCGGCGATTCCGGTGGGATTCGTGGTCGGCATCGGCCTGGTCGGCATCCTGGTCGTGGCATTCAAGAGCGAACTCTACCGGCTGCCGCTCCTGCTGACGCCGGAAAACTACGCCATGGGCGCAGCCGTCGTCATCGTCTCGGCGCTGCTTTCCGGCTGGCTGCTGTGGCGCCGCCTCGGCCGGCTCGACCTGGTGGCGGTGCTCAAGACACGCGAATAGGAAGACGGGACCAGCATGCAGCTGCGCGGAAAACTCGGTGGAAGACTCGGCATGGTGCTGACCCTGGCCGTGGTCGTGGCAGGGCTCGTCTGGGGTTTCCTGCCGCGCGCGCTGCCGGTCGACGTCGCCGAGGTCAGGCGCGGACCGCTCGAAGTCACGGTCGAGGAGGAGGGCAAGACGCGGGTGAGGGAGCGCTACGTGGTGTCGGCGCCGGTCGCCGGCTATGCGCGGCGCATCGAGTTCGACGCCGGCGACGCGGTTCGCGCCGGGCAGGCGCTCGCGGTGATCGAGCCGTCGCGTGCGGTGGCGCTCGACCCGCGCACCCGCGCGCAGGCGCAGGCGCAGGTGAGCGCGGCGCAGGCGGCGCTGGCCGCGGCCCGGCAGAACGCACGCGCGTCCGATGCCGCCGCGCGGCTGGCGCAGCAGGAGCGCGCGCGCGCCGAGTCGCTGCGGCAATCCAATTTCGTGTCGGCGCAGGCGCTCGACAATGCGCGCACCGCCGAAACGCGGGCCGTCGCGGCGCAGGAGGCGGCGCAGCACGCCGTCCGGGTCGCCGCGTTCGAGCTCGAGATGGCGCGCGCGGCGGTGGCGAGTACCGCACGCCTGCAAAGCGGCGCGGCCGATCGGGTGGAGGTGCGCGCGCCGGTCGCCGCGCGCGTGCTCAAGGTGCTGCACGAGAACGAGGGCGCGGTGGCGGCGGGCCAGCCGCTGCTCGAGATCGGCGACCCCGACAGCCTCGAAGTCGAGGTCGAGGTGCTGTCGACGCAGGCCGTGAAGATCGCGCCCGGCGCGCCGGTCGTGCTCGACCGCTGGGGCGGCGAAGGCGTGCTGCAGGGCCGGGTGCGCGTGGTCGAGCCGAGCGGCTACACGAAGATTTCCGCGCTCGGCGTCGAGGAGCAGCGGGTGCGCGTCATCGTCGATTTCACCTCCCCGCGCGAGGCCTGGGCGCGGCTCGGCGACGGCTATCGCGTGGAGGCGCGCTTCGTGCTGTGGTCGGGTCGCGACGTGCTGCAACTGCCGACCAGCGCGCTGTTCCGACAGAACAACGGCTGGGCCGTGTTCGCGCTGAAGAACGGCCGCGCGAAGCTGACGCCGGTGGAGACCGGCCAGCGCGCCGGGCTCGCGACGCAGGTGCTGTCGGGGCTGGCGGCGGGGGAGCGCGTCATCACGCATCCCGACGACCGGCTCAAGGACGGCGTGCGGGTGACGCCGCGCGCCTGATTCAGGATTTGGGCTGCCCGGCCTGGCGCAGGATGTCGATGACCTCCGCGTCGTCGACCTGCGGAAAGTCGGCGTAGAACTGTCCCACGGCCTGGAAGTACATCGGCGTGTCGAGGCACACCACCTCGTCGGCGTAGGGCCGGATCTTCTGGACCGTCTCGGGCGGCGCCACCGGCACCGCGCAGATCAGCTTCGCCGGCTGCTTTGCGCGCAGCGCGTGCAGTGCCGAGATCATCGTGGCACCCGTCGCGAGGCCGTCGTCGACGACGATGACGATGCGGCCGGCCGGGTCGATGGGCGGCCGCAGCGGCGTGTACTGCGCGCGCCGTTTCTTGATGGTGTCGAGCTGGGCCGCCTTTTCCTGCGCGAGATAGGTCGGGGTGCCGCCGGCCGATTCGGCATAGTCGGCGATGTAGCTCCAGCCCGATTCGTCGATCGAGCCGAGCGCGAATTCCGGGTTGTACGGGGCGCGCAGCTTGCGCACCAGCACCACGTCGAGCTCGCCGCCCAGTGCCTCGGCCAGCCGCTGCCCCATCGGCACTGCCCCGCGCGGGATCGCGAGGATCAGCGGGTGCTTCCCCTTGTAGGCCTGCAGCGCGACCGCGAGCCGGTCGGCGGCCTGGTTGCGGTTGGCGAACATCATGGCGGTTCCTCCTTGTTTCATCTTAGGCCGGCGCGGCCGCAGGCTCAGTGCTCGCGGTGCCAGATCAGCTCGCCGTCCTTGCGGACGGACTTGACCCGATGGAACGGGACTTCGTGGGTGTAGCCGTCGGCATCGGTGACCTGGAAGGCGAAGTGGTCGCCCGGCGTCAGCTGCACGCGGCTGAGCGGGACTTCGATCAGCCGGTCGTCGACGCGGTCGTAGTAGCCCAGCACGAAGCGACCTTGCGCGAACGCCGCGTCCCAGCGTATCCGGTTGAGCAGTTCATGGATGGGCATCATGGCGGGGTAGTCGGCGAGGAAACGTCATCGGATGCTAGGCGATCGGCGTCCGGCGGCCAATCGGCGGCACCCGGCACCGCCGGTTTGCGGATGTGCAAAAAACACAAATCATGTCTAATATGTGCATTATGAACACGCTCACCCGCTACGAGGAGGCCGCATGAGCCTCGCCGTCGCCCGCCCCGACGCCGACCGCGCCAGCGTCCTGGCCGAAGCCCTGGCCAACGCCGGCCGCCAGCTCGGCATGAGCCAGGCCGAGCTCGGCGCCGTCATCGGCAAGGACCGCACCGCGATCAGCCGCGGCCGCATCGATCCGGACAGCAAGGCGGGCGAGTTGGCGCTGCTGCTCATCCGCTGCTACCGCGCGCTCTTCGTGCTGACGGGGGGCCACCCGGAACCGATGCGCCACTGGATGCAGACCGAGAACCTGCACACCGGCGGCATCCCGGCCGAGCAGGTGAAGACCGTGCAGGGACTCACCACGGTGCTGGAGTATCTCGACGCGATGCGGGGCAAGCTGTAGGTGACCGACTGGCGTGCCCGCGTGGCGGAGGTGGCGCCGGTCGAGCTGGCCGGCACGCTGCTGCGTCTGGTGGAAAGCCAGGAACAGGTGGCGACCAACCAGCTGGTCGGCTCGCTCGAGCGCCAGGCCCTGCTCGAATCCATGCTGGAGGCGACCAAGCCACCGTTGCGGCGCGGCAGCGAGTCGCTGCACTATCTGCTCGCCACGCCGTTCCGCTATCCGCCGTTGAAGCACGGCTCGCGCTTCGGCACGCGCAGCGAGCCGAGCCTGCTGTATGGCTCGCTCGAGGTCAGGACAGTGCTTGCCGAAGCCGCCTACTATCGCTTCGTGTTCTGGCACGGCATGGCGCGGCCGCCGGCCGGCAAGCTCGACACGCAGCACACCCTGTTCGGCGCGGCCTACCGCACGGCGCGGGGCCTGCGGCTGCAGGCCCCGCCGTTTGATCGCCACCGCGCGGAGCTCGCCAGTCCGTCCGACTACCATGCCAGCCAGGCAGCCGGCAGCGCGATGCGCGCGGCCGGGATCGAGGCGTTCGAGTTCGTCTCCGCGCGCGACCCGGAGGCGGGGATCAATGTCGCGCTGTTCACGCCGCGCGCGCTGGCGAGGCCGGACCCCGTCTCGCAGGATGCCTGGCTGTGCGAACTCTCCGGCGAGCGCGTCCGCTTTCGCGCCGCGCGCGGCCGCGAGGTCCATGATTTTCCGCTGGGTCTGTTCGCGGTCGCCGGTCGGCTGCCGTGGCCGGCATAGACCGACGGCCATGAAAAAGGCCCGCAGCGCGGCGGGCCCAGGTAAGGGTGGTGCGCGCGCAGTCTCCCGCCCGCGTGATGCCGGCTCAGAACTCGTACTCGACCTGCATGCGGAAGGTATTGTCGGCCGCGGCATTGGTCATGCCGAACAGCCACGCGGCGTTGTACTTGATGAAGTGGTGGTCGCCCGCGGCGAACTTGCCGAACACCGCCGGGCCCGCCTGATGGGACTGGCTGCCGGTGTCGTCGAGGTCGTTCCACGGGCCGGTGCCGCCGAAGCCCTGCAGGCCGTATTCGAACGCGGTCTGCCAGCGGTACTTGACCTGCCACTGGTAGCCCGTCTCGGTGGTGCTCGATTCGGTGGAGTCGAAGTGGTGCTCGAACAGGACGTTCGCGTTCAGCTGCAGCTTGCCGAATTCGGTCTGGAACAGCGGGCCGACCCGCACCTCGATGCCTTCCTCGTTGCGGTCGCGCGGAATCTCGATCTCGGTGATCAGGCCGACGTCGACCGGATACTTGCCGGTCTCGGTGAGCTGGAACTTGTTCTCCCATTCGACGGCGTCGTACTTGGCGTCGCCGCTGCCGGTCTTCGCGTATTTCACGTAGAGCTCGGTGAACCACCAGTCGTTGGCGCCGTAGCCGAAGCCGAGGCTGGCGGCGGAATTGCGCGGCGAGTTGTCGGCGGTGCCGAACTTGAAGTCGATCTCCTTCTCGCCCTTCTCGACGGTGGGCGTGTACACATAGTCGGCGGGGCCGGCGTAGGCAGGCGACAGGCAAAGCGTGCCCATCGCAGCCAGCAGGGCTGCTTGCAGTTTCATCGGGTTTCCTTTCAGGCGGTTCGGGGGGTAAGGGTTCGGCTCCAGCGCATCCCGGCGAGGATGATCAGGAAGGTCAGGACGTAGAAGAGCACCTGCATGCCGCTCGGGCGGGCGTCGTAGCCTGCGACCAGATGCAGCACGTTGCCGATCACGGAATCCATCGGCAGCAGCGACGAGCTGTCCCACAGCGGGGTCGCGAGCGGCCGGACGATGTCGCCCTGGACCAGGAAACGCGCCATCTGGCCGGCGAGCCCGGCCGCGAGCAGCAGGATGAGGCCGCTGGTGACGGTGAAGAAATGGCGCAGCGGGATGCGCGCGAGCCCCGAGTAGAGGGCCCAGCCCGCCACGACGCCGGCCACCAGCCCGGTGAGGCCGCCGCCCAGCATCGATGCGTGGCTGGAGCCGCCGCCGGCGGCGAGGCCGTAGAGGAAGAGGGCGGTTTCCGAGCCTTCGCGCAGCACGGCGATGGCGATCAGGATCGCCAGCGCCGACATCTCGCGCTGGCCGCTCTTTACCGCGTGCCCGACCGACTTGGCCTGTGCCGCCATCTCGCGGCCGTGCCGCGCCATCCAGATGTTGTGCCAGCCCAGCATCACGACGGCGATGCCGAGGACCGCGGCATTGAACAGCTCCTGCCCGCTGCCCTCGGCCAGCTCGGCGATGCGCTCGGTCAGCCCCGCGACGACCAGCGAGCCGGCGAGGCCGGCCGCGATGCCCACGGCGATCCAGAAATTGCGCCGGGACAGGCCGCGCGTGGCCGCGGCGACAATGCTGATCAGCAGTGCCGCCTCGAGGCTTTCCCGGAAGACGATGAGGGCCGCGCCGAACATGGCCTTACTCCGCGATGACCACGCCGCGCGCGGTCTTTTCGTTGAATTCGCCGAAGAAGGGGTATTTCCCGGGCTGCAGCGGGCCGATGTAGATCGTCGCCTTGCCGTTGCCGGCGATGACCTTTTCGCGGTTGAGCTCGTGGCTCTCGAATTCCTCGGGCGTCGGGTCCTGGTTCTGCACGATCAGCTTGATCTTCTTGCCGGCCGGCACCTTCAGCTCGGCCGGGGAGAACTGGTGGTTCCTGATGGTCAGGCTGGCTTCGAGATCGGCGGCGATCGCGGCAACGGGAAGCATCAGGCAGGCGAATACGAGGGCTTTCATGGACTCTCCGGAGCAACTTTCTAACAGGGAGTTATAACGATAATCGTTCTTATTTAGATGTGCAAGCATTTTTTTTGCGTGGCGCAGCCGCCCCCGGCTACGCGTGCCCGGCGACGAGATGGGTCACGCGCGGGCGCTCGCCGTCGAGGTGGAACGCGAGCGGCCGTTCGAGCACTTCGCGGTCGGCGACCGTCACGCGTTCGTGTTGCCGCAGATGCTCGACCCAGGACTCGACCATGAAGCATTCGACCATGCGGCCGGGCTGCTCGACGTCCGCGAACAGCTCCCACATGAAGGCGCCGTCGCGGCGCCGGATCGTGCGCACCTGCTGCAGCGCGCGGGCGAATTCCGCGCTGCGCGCCGGATCGATGCGGTATTCGATCGTGACCATGACCGGCCCGCGCTCGCGTCCGACCTGGTCGGCCCCGAGCGGCGTCGGCCAGACGAGCGACGGTGACAGGTCGACGGAATCGTGACGCCCGATCGGCCAGCGCCGCGTGACGAAGATCCCGGCGACGATGCCCGCGGCGGCCACGCTGAGGGCGCCGGGAATGCCGGTCCACGAGGCGAGCTGCCCCCACAGCGCGCTGCCGCCCGCCATGCCGCCCATGTAGACGACCCAGAACAGCGCCAGGCCGCGTGCGCGCACCCAGCGCGGCAGCGCGGTCTGCGCCGCGGTCATCAGCGAGGAGACGACGCTGATCCAGGCCAGGCCGGCGAGCAGCATGGCGCCGCCCGCGGCGAGCACGCTTCCGCTGTGGGCGAGCGCGAGCATCGCCGCGGCATAGAGCAGGGTCGCACCGGCGACGATGCGGTCGCGCGACATCCCGGCATGCAGTCGCGGCAGCAGCAGGGCGCCGGCGGTCGCGCCGGCGCCCAGGCACGCCAGGAACACGCCGTAGGTGCCCGGCCCGCGCTGCAGCTCCTGGCGGACGATCAGCGGCAGCAGCGCCCAGGAGGCGCTGGCGAAGATGAAGAAGGCGACGCCGCGCACGGCGACCGCGATCAGTTCGGGCGAATGGCGCGCATAGCGCAGGCCGGCGCGCAGGGCGCCGACCAGCCGTTCGGCCGGCAGGCCGGCTGGCTGCGTCTCGCGTTGCCAGCGCTGCAGGGCGACGATGACCGCGAGGAAAGACAACGCGTTGAGCACGAACACCGCGCCGGGGCCGGCCGCGGCGACGATGACGCCGGCCAGCGCAGGGCCGACCGCGCGCGCGACGTTCATGCCCATCGAGCCGAGCCCGACCGCGGCCGGCAGTTCGTGGCGCGCCACGAGTTCCGGCGTGATCGCGCTCCAGGCCGGCGTCATCATGGCGTTGCCGACGCCCAGTGCGAACGTGAACAGCAGCAGCAGCGGCGCCGTGGTCAGGCCGGCCAGCGTGAGCGCGCCGAGCGTGCCCGCCATGGCCAGCATCCACAGCTGCGATGCGATCAGGTAGCGCCGCCGGTCGACGATGTCGGCCAGCGCGCCGGCGGGCAGCGCCAGCAGGAACACCGGGGCGGAGGTGGCCGCCTGCACGAGCGCGACCATCAGCGGGCTGGGCGCGAGCGAGGTCATCAGCCAGCCCGCGCCGACCTCGTGCATCCAGGTACCGATGTTCGACGCGACCGACGCGAGCCACAGCATGCGGAACATGCGGTTGCGCAGCGGGGCCCAGGGCGAGGCGACGCTCATGCGCTGTCGAGCGCCCGCTTCCAGGTCCGCAGCGGGATGCACGTCTGCAGGCGAACCAGCGCGCGCTCGACGAGGGCCGGATGGAGTGCGTGGCCGACCGTCGAGGCGACGTCCAGCGTGGCGTCGCCGCGCAGCTGCGAAAGACGGTCGTACGCCGCATGGGCGTGCGCGACCGGGATGACGGCGTCGTCCTCGCCGTGCAGCAGATGGAAGGTCGTGAACTCGGGCGCGCGCTCGGGCAGCGTCGCGAAGCGCCCGCCGAACGCGAGCACGCGGCCGACGCCGCCGTCGTGCGCGATCGCGTATTCGAGCGCCAGCGTGGCGCCCTGCGAGAAGCCGACCAGCGCGATGTCGGGCTGCATCACCTTGAGGCGCGCCTGTGCGTCCTGCAGCAGCGCGTGAAGCGCGGGCAGCACCGCCGCCACCCGTGCGGCACGGTTGTCGTCGCTGAGGCCTTCGAGCGGGAACCACTGGCGGCCGTGCGCGCCGGCGTCGTGCGACACGCTGCCTTCGGGCAGCAGGAAGGCGGCCTGCGGATAGCGGCGCCGCAAGGCGTCGACGAGCGGCAGCAGGTCGGCCGGCTGCCCGCCCGCGCCGTGCAGCAGGACGAACAGCTGCGCGACCGGGCCGTGCGCCGGCAGGCGTTCGATGCCGTGGAAGCGCCCCGCCGTCATCCCTGCCTGAACAGCTTGGCGAACGGCCGCGGCTGCGAGCGCCAGTACTGCTTCGGCGCCTCGACCTGCGCACCCAGCTCGGCCGCCGCATGCCAGGGCCAGCGCGGGTCGTACAGCATGCCGCGCGCGAGCGCGACGAGGTCGGCCTGGCCGCCGGCGACGATGGCCTCGGCCTGTGCCGCTTCGGTGATGAGGCCCACGGTGATCGTGGGCATGCCGGCTTCGTGGCGGATGCGTTCCGCGAACGGCACCTGGTAGCCCGGTCCGACCGCGATCTGCTGCAGCGGCGACAGGCCGCCGCTGGATACGTCGATGAAGGCGCAGCCGCGGCGCTGCAGCTCGCGCGCGAAGGCGACGCTCTGCTCGAGGTCCCAGCCGCCGTCGACCCAGTCGGTCGCGGAAATCCGCACGCCCAGCGGGAAGCCGGCCGGCAGCACGGCGCGCACCGCGTCGAAGACTTCGAGCGGGAAGCGCATGCGGTTCTCCAGCGTGCCGCCGTAGCGGTCGTCGCGCCGGTTCGACAGCGGCGACAGGAACTGGTGCAGCAGGTAGCCGTGCGCGGCGTGCAGCTCGATCGCGTCGAGGCCGAGCCGGTGGGCGCGGCGCGCCGCGTCCACGAAGGCATCGCGGATGCGCGCGAGCCCGGCCTCGTCGAGCGCGAGCGGCGGCAACTCGGTGGCGTCGAAGGGCAGCGCGGAGGGCGCCAGCGTCTGCCAGCCGCCCTGGTCCGGCGCGAGCTGCTGCCCGCCTGCCCACGGTGCGGCGGTGGAAGCCTTGCGGCCGGCGTGCGCGAGCTGGATCGCGATCGGCGTCGACGCGTGGCGGCGCACCGATTCGAGGACTTGTGCCAGCGCCGCTTCGGTGTCGTCCGACCACAGGCCGAGATCGTCGGGCGAGATGCGCCCTTCGGGGGCGACGGCCGTGGCCTCGATGAACATCAGCCCGGCACCGGACAGCGCCAGGTGGCCGAGGTGGATCAGATGCCAGTCGGTGGCGCGTCCGGCATCGGCCGAGTATTGGCACATCGGCGAGATCACGATGCGGTTGCGCAGGGTCAGCGTGCCGAGAGAAACGGGGGAAAACAGCATGCTCACGGGGGAGGCCTCCGGTCAGGGTTCGAGCGTTGAAGACGGCCACACGTAGGCATCCATCGCCAGGCCGCCATACGTGAACGGCGGCCGGAGGCGCGCCGGCCGCTCGCCCGCCGCCGCGCCGAGGGCGACGAAGAACGGCAGGAAGTGCTCCTCGCTGGGGTGCGCCGCCGCGCCTTGCGGCGTGTTGCGATAGTCGAGCATCGCCGCGACGTCGCCGGCGGCTGCGCGTCCGGCCAGCCAGTCGGCGAAGGCCTGCGCTTCCGGCAGTGGGGGAGGATCGCCCGTCTCCTGCCCGTGCAGCCAGTCGAAATTGTGGGTGATCGAACCGCTGGCGAGGAGCAGCACGCCCTCGTCGCGCAGCGGGGCCAGCGCCCGGCCCAGCGCGAGGTGAGCCGCCGGTCCCGCATGGCGCGCCAGCGAGAGCTGCGTGACGGGCACGTTGGCCTCCGGCACCATCGCCGACAGCGGCACCCAGGCGCCGTGGTCGAGCCCGCGGCTGGGGTGCAGTTCCGCCGCGATGCCGGCGGCGGTCAGCAGCGCGATCGCACGCTCGGCGAGCCCCGGCGCGCCGGGCGCGGGGTAGCGCATCGCGTGCAGCGCCGGCGCGAAGCCCGAGAAGTCGTGGATCGTCTCCGGCGCGCCGGCGAGGCTTGCGGTCGGCAGGCGCGCTTCCCAGTGCGCCGAGACCGCCAGGATCGCCTTCGGCGCCGGGACTTCCGTGCCGATGCGGCGCCAGCAGGCGACGGTCTCGGGCGCCTTCAGCAGGGCGTCGGGAGCGCCGTGCGACACGAACACGACGGGCATGCGAGCGGACATGGCGGCGGCCTTTCCTGGCGGCTTATTCCTTGCCGACCGCGACCGCCTCGACCGGGATTTCGAGCGTCACGTCGTCGGACACGTAGGGCGCATACTTGCCCATGTTGAATTCGGTGCGCTTGATGTGCGTCACCGCGTTGGCGCCGATCGCGTCCTTCTTCATGATCGGATGCGGCATCGCCTGGAACGAGGTCACGGTGAGCGTCACCGGCTTGGTGACGCCCTTGATCGTCAGGTTGCCGTCGACGGCGACCACCTTGTCGCCCTGGAATTTCACCGCGGTCGACTTGAACGTGATCGTCGGGTACTTCGCGGTGTCGAAGAAGTCCTCGTCCTGGATGTGCTGGTTCAGCAGCGCGTAGCCGGTGTTCACCGACGTGGCGTCGATGGTGACGTCGACCGAGCCGGTCTTGGCCTGCGCGTCGTAGACGATCGTGCCGCTGGTCTTGTCGAAGCTGTGCACCTGGTTGGAATAGCCGAAGTGGTTGTACTCGAAGCGCGGCTGCGTGTGCGTCGGGTCGATGACGTAGGTGACCGGCGCGGCGAAGGCCGTGGCGGCAAAGGAAGCGAAGGCGAGGGCGAGGGCGAGTTTCTTCATGGGGGTCTCCTGGGTGAATGGGAACGGCTGCAACTACTGCTTGCCGGCTGCCGCCGCGGCAACCAGCCTGAAACGGATCTGCACCTCGTTGGCGACGGTGCCGAAATCGGCCCACATGCCTTCGCCGATGCCGTAGTCGGCGCGCTTCAGCACGAAGCTGCCTTCGAACACGCCCAGGCTGCCCTCCTGGCGGAAGGTGGCCGGCGCCGTCGCGTCGTGCGTGCGGCCCTTGATCGTCATCTTGCCGGTCACCTGAAAGCGGTTGTTGCCGAGCGGCTTGACCGAGGTCGAGACGAAGCGCGCCTGCGGGAACTGCCGGATGTCGAACCACAACTTGCCACCCACCTCGTCGTTGCCCTCGGGGAATCCGGTGTCGATGCTGGCGAGTTCGATGGCGATCTGCGCCTGCGCGGCCGCCGGACTGGCGGGGTCGAAGCGGATGGTGCCGCCGAAGCGGCTGAAGCGGCCCTCCATCGGCACGTTCATCTGCCTGTAGCCAAATCCGATCGCGCTCTTGTCGGGCAGCAGGCGGTTGAACTCGGCCGCCTGGACGGCGCCTGCCAGCAGCAGGGCCGCGAGGCCGGCGAGCGCCACCGTGCGGCGGGCGCGCGGATGCGGAGCGTGGGGAACGGTGGCGGGATTGGCGTCGGGGTGCATGGATGAACTCCAGAGTGCGGGGAGCCGCGATGAGTTCACTGTATGCGCCCGGCACGCGAATAAATAGGCTACATTTTGCAAATTATTGTTGCTACTTCAGCAACAATTGGGGAGGAAGGCATGGATCGACTCGACAGCATGCGCCTGTTCGTCCGCGTCGCCGAGCTGGGCAGCTTTTCCGCCGTGGCGCAGCAGATGAACGTGGCGCGCTCGGTGGTGACGCGGCAGGTGGCGGCGCTCGAGGCCCATCTCGGCACCAAGCTCCTGGCGCGCAGCACGCGGCGGCTCAGCCTGACGTCCGCCGGCGCGACCTATCTCGAGCAATGCCGCGAAATCCTCGGCCTGGTCGACGCCGCCGAGGCCGGCCTGACCGAGGACAGCCAGGCGCCGCGCGGCCATCTCCGCATCACGCTGCCGTTTTCCTTCGGCATCCGCCAGCTGATGCCGATGTTCGGCGATTTCATGCGGGCCAACCCGGAGATCTCGTTCGCGCTGGAGTTCAGCGACCGCCGCGCCAACCTGATCGAAGGCGGCTTCGACCTCGCCATCCGCATCGCCGACCGCCTCGAGCCGGGCGACGTCGCGCGCAAGATCGGCAGCAGCCGCGGCGTCGTGCTCGCCGCGCCGGATTACGTGAAGCGCCACGGCCGGCCGCGCCACCCGCGCGAGCTGATCCGCCACGAATGCTTCGGCTACGTGCTCGACGAGCGCTCGAGCTGGCCCTTCGTCATCGACGGCAAGACGCAGTGGTTTCCGGTCGCCGGGCGGCTGCAGGCCAACAGCGGCGATGCCCTGCTGGCCGCGGCGGTCGCCGGGCTCGGCATCGTCACCCTGCCGACCTTCGTCGCCGAAACCGCGGTGCGCGAGCGCCAGCTGGAGATCCTGCTGCCGCCATTCCGGATGCCGGAGCTCGGCATCTACGCGGTCTTCCCGAGCAACCGCTACGTTCCGCACCGCGTGCGGACCCTGGTCGATTACCTGGCGCAGCGCATCGGCGCCAGCCCGCCGTGGGACGCGATCCTGCCGCGCGAGTAGGCAGGCGGACTGGCCAAGCGGCGGCCGGGATGCGACACTCTGGCCGCGCCGCAAGGCGGCATGCCGCCGCCCGACGCCCTTCGCAACGACACCCACGACCCTCCGCATGAACCAAGCCGCCGCCAAACCCTGCCCCTTCTGCGTGCTCGAGCCGCACCGCATCGTCGCCGAGGACGAACGGGCCGTCGCCTACCGCGACGGTTTCCCGGTCTCGCTGGGACACACCGTCATCATCCCGCGCCGCCACTTCGCGACCCTGTTCGAGGCGACCGAAGCCGAGCAGCTCGCGCTGTTCGGGATGCTGGCGCAGGCCAAGGAGGTGCTGGACCGGCTGCACCAGCCCGACGGCTACAACATCGGCATCAACCACGGCCAGGCTGGCGGCCAGAGCGTGCCGCACCTGCACATCCACCTCATTCCGCGCTATCGCGGCGACAAGGAAGACCCGCGCGGCGGCGTGCGCTGGATCCTGCCGGACAAGGCCAAGTACTGGGCCTGAGCCGGCTTCCTGCCGGGCGAGCGGGGACGGTGTACGGGCGCACCCGATCTGCTATTTTTCGAATTTGCACGTTTTTCCGACCACCTGACCTGGAGCCCTTCGCATGTACAACACCTTCAAACCCGAACAGCCCATGGGCCTGATGGACTTCGTCCGCGCCGCCAAGGCCTGCACCAGGGAAATCTCCCCCCAGGTCCTGCAGGACAAGCTCACTGCCAAGGAAGACCTGCTGCTCCTCGACGTGCGCGAGCCCGGCGAATTCCAGGGCGGCCACATCAAGGGCGCGCACCTGGTGCCGCGCGGCCTCATCGAGGCCGCCGCCGATCCCGCCTATCCCAAGCACCTGCCCGAGCTGGCCGCCGCGCGCGACCGCCAGGTCGTCGTCTACTGCGCCACCAGCGGCCGTTCCGCCATGGCAGCCGCCGTGCTGCAGATGATGGGCTTCAAGAACGTGCTGAACATGGAAGGCGGCTACACGCGCTGGGTCGCCGACGGCCTGCCGCAGGAGCAGGAAGCCAACTACTGATCGCCGGCGGGCTCCCTCCCGAGCCCGGGCCGCACGAGGCCGTTGGGCTCGCCTCAAAGACATCAATTGAAACAGCCTGTCATGTGACTCATCGGCCGCGCCCTTCGTGAACGGTGCGGACCGGGCGCGGGCAGGCGGCTCGGGGGAGCGCGGGCGCGCCGCCCCGCGCGCCGCCCATGGGCCGCCGCCTACAACTAAAGTTGTATGGCAATCCACAACCCGCCTCCTAAGCTGTTTCCACGGCTGCGGTTCGCAGCGACCGGAGGAGGGACAGCAATGCAAGCGTTCGCGGATTTCGTGCGTCATGACAAGGCCGATCTCACGTTGCCGGAGCTGCTGAAGGAGGGCACCGGCGTGCTGCTGGGGGTGACCGCCGCTGCCGCCAGCGCACTCGCCGACATTGGAATCGCCACGGTTTTCGATCTCGGCGCATCGTGGGTCTTCGCCAATGCGCGGGCAGCCGCGGGGGCGGCCCGCGGCGACCAGCTCACCGCGCGGCTCGGCGTCGTTCCGACCGACTGGCTGCAGCCCGGGACCGTCGTCGGCCCGCTCGACCAGGTCGGCGACCTCGGGATCGAGGCGCTCCGCGGGCTGACCGCCGCGCAGGCGGCGGCGCTCAAGGCCGCGCTCGACGTCGATACGATCCGGGACTTTGCGCTCTGGCCGCCGCAGGCGTTCGCCCGTTCGCTGATCGTCGAGTCGGCCGGCGGCGAGCAGACGGTCGACGAGATCCAGACCGAACTGCTGCGCCCCCGCTTCGGGGACAGCCCGACCGAGCGGGTGTACTACAGCACGCTCGTCATGCTGCAGATGAACGAGAACGCCCAGGACGGCATGGTCCCGCTGGACGGCGCGGTCTCGCTCAAGCCGGCGGTCGACGTGAAGAGCGGATTCACGAAAATTGCCATTGGCGCCATGCTCAACTACTCGCAGTCCTGGTACGCGCAGGGAACGACGCTCGGGCACCTGCTGCATTCGCTCGCGCTGGCTCCCGGCGAGGCGACGCGCATTGCGGTGATCGACTGGAATCGCCGCACCTCCGCGACCGCATCGGAAGCCGTCGCCGAGAGCGAGCAGCTCGACTCGGCCACCTCGCATGCGCGGGCGATCAGCGAGGTGCAGAACGCCGTGGCCAGCGAGATGCAGGAAGGCGGCTCGACCTCGCACGCGACCTCGACCACGACGAGCGATGCCGAACAGGCCGCGATCGGCACCGGGCTGCTCACCAGCCTGTGGGCCAGCGGCGACGCGTCCGTGTCGCGCCAGTCCGCGACGACGACCTCGTCGGCCGAGTCCTCGTCGTGGTCGATGGGCAACCGCTCGGTCACGGCAAACATGGCCCAGAACATCAACGACCGCACCGAGCAGCATTCGACGAACGTCCGCAACCGCCGGGCATCCGCGGTGCGCGAGGTCTCGCAATCCGAGCACGAGTCGGTCAGCACGCGCATCGTCGCGAACTACAACCACATGCACGCGCTCACCGTGCAGTACTACGAGATCGTGCAGATCTACCGGGTGGAGACTGCGCTCCACCAGGCCGACCGCGTGATGTTCATTCCCTTCGAGCTGATGGACTTCACGGCGCCGGATGCCTATGACTGGGTCGAGCGTTTCCGCGGCGCGCTGCTGCGCGCGGCGCTCAATGTCCGGGCCCGGCAGCTGCTGATCGACGACACGACCGCCGTCGAGATCAAGCCGGAAGGCACGCCCGTGTATGTCCCGTCGCTGCGGCCCGAGATCGCGAAGGCATTCGGAACGATGCGCATCGCGCGCGTCGCCGAGACAGCCGCCCCCTTGCTGGCGGCGGCGGGCGCCGCCGGACCGGCGGCCGCGGAACCCGCCGTCGCCGCGGCGCTTCCGGTGCGCACGTGGGATGCGACGCGCATCGCGCTGGCGTCGCGCTTCGTGGCACGCCCCATCGTGCGGCCGGATTCGGACTCGCTGTTCTTTCCGGACGACACCGAGGTCCTGTCCCTGACCTTCGACCGCGTGACGATCAGCAGCGCACGGCTCGATCGCGCCGATGCGGCCGGCGGCCCCCAGGACCTCACCGTCGTCAACGGCCGCGTCGATCTCCCGGCCGGAACCCGGCTGGGCGAACTGGAAGCGCTGTCCTGCGCCCGCCCCGACGGCAGCGACGCCAGCGGAACGGTGACGCTGCAGTGCGCCTATCTTGGCCGGCGCTTCTCGGCGCCGGCGATTCCCATCAACGTGGGAACGGCGATCGCCAAGGTGGTCAGCTTCCACTCCGACCAGGAAGACCGCAGGAAGGAACTGCTCGCCCACCTGAGCGCCAATCGCGCGCACTACACCAGCGCGGTCCTGAGTTCGCTGGACTCCGCGGCGCTCGTGCTGCTGCTGTCGCGGTACACGCTCAACGGCCGCCCGGTGATCGACCAGGTGGAGCCCAAGCCGCTTCGCGTCGCGGGCAACTTCATGGTGTTGCGCGCGCCGGTCGACTACGACGAAGGCAGCGGCGTGTTCGACGGCGGCAACGAGCTGAAGTGGCAGCAACTGCTGACCCAGCGCGGCGTCCTCGCCGCCGAGGGGGAGCGCGTGATCATGCCGCGCGATACGCGCGTGATCCCCATCCCGACCAATGGCGTATTCGCCGAGGCCGTCCTCGGGCGCTCGAACAGCGCCGAAAAACTCGACATCACGCGCTTCTGGAACTGGCAGGATTCGCCGATCCCGATGCAGCCGACGGAGATCGCGCCGGTCGATACCGGAAGCCGCGCGCAGGCCGAGAATCTCACGCCCGGGCAGTTGAGCCCGCCGGTGCTGAACATCGTCAACCCGACGTCGCTGCCGAATCCCGCCGGGGTCGGCGCCGTTCTCGGCGCCGTCGCGTCGGGCAACATGTTCCGCGACATGAGCGGGCTGGCGGGGACGCAGGGGCTCGTGCGCACCGGCATCCAGGAGACCGCGCAGGCGGCCACCGACGCCGGGCAGATCGCGAGCGCCAACATGCGCACCGAGGCGCAGAAGGCCGTTTCGATGGGGCAGATCGCCGCCGACCTGGCGAAGAGCGCGATGTCGGCCGCGACCGGCGTGCCGGCGGGGGGCGGGGGCGGCTCGGTCTCCGGCATCTCCGGCGAGGGCGCGCGCATCAACCACGGCAAGAGCATGGACGACCGGGGCGTCGGCGGGGCATCCGGCGCAGGCGGCGGCTCGCCTGCGATCAACGCGGCCGGCGGTCAATCCGGCGGAGGCGGCGGTGCGGGTGGCGGCGGCTCCGGCGGAAGCGTCGGCGGCGGCGGGTCCGGCGCAGGCGGCGGGGGCGGCGCCGGCGGCGCGGCAGCGCCATCCAGCAGCAACGAGCAGGCCGCATTCGACCGCTCCCTGTGGGGCGGGGTCGGCAGTTCGGCGTCCGATCTCGCGGATCGAGGGCTCGCGTTCGCCAGCAACGTCTCCGGCTCGTCTGCGCTCGCCGTGATCGATTCGTCGGATTTCGACGGGCTGTTTTCGTTCGCGCAGCGCCACCGCCAGGCCGGTTCCGGTGGCGTGCCGCTGCGAAAGAATGCGGCCAACCTGCTGCCCGCCGAATGGAACCGGTTCAAGGCGGCGGTGAGCCAGCTGATCGCCAACGGGAAATACGCCCCGTTCGTCGCGACGCATGCCGACGCCTTCAACCGCGGCGCCGCCGCGGCGACCGCCAACACGCCGAACGACTGGGAGGCGCACTCGACCTTCGATGCCATGAACATGCCGCTCAGCCGCGGCACGAACTTCCTGAGCTGGCACCGCGGCTTCCTGTGCGCATTCGAAGACGCGCTTCAGGCCGTCGATCCGAACGTCACGATTCCGTATTGGGATTGGTACCACTTCCGGTCGCTGCCGGTGGAGCTGACGACGAACCTCCCCGCCAATTTCCCCAACAACGGGCGGAACTTCGACGCGAACGGCATTCCGAGCCAGGGCGACATCCAGGCGTGGTGGCGCAGCGCCATCGCGAGCCGCAACTACACCCAGTTCCAGCGCACCCTCGAACTCAACCTTCACAACCTGGTGCATGGCGCCGTCGGCGGCGACATGGCCGACCCGACCCGGGCGGTATCGGACCCCGTGTTCTGGATGCACCACTGCTTCATCGACAAGCTCTGGGCCGACTACCAGGCCATCACGAACGGGAGCGTGCAGCCGTCGAACCTGACGGACGATCTCCAGCCGACGGCCCTGATGAACAAGAAGGTCTCGGACATCCTGCGCATCGAAGCGATTCCCGGCTGCCCGCATACGTACGAGGAGCTTTTCACGATCCCCGTCGTCGACTCGCCATCTTCAGGGGTTCTTTTCGCCTAGCGATCCAGCGAGAGCGCCCAATCACGAATCGTCACGCCGGGCACGAAGCAAAAGCGCCTCGCCTCGCCGCGAGGCGCTTCGTATCGGGCTCGCAGAGGGCGCTTCCGGTCATTCCGGGAGAAAGCGAAGGACTCCGGCGGAGCAGGCCCGCAGGGTGGGAAGGCGCGGGACGTTCGTCGCCGCCATGCCTTCGCCGCTGTGATGCCAGAGCGACGCGTATCGAGCGCAGGCGTCGAATGCTCCGCTTTGCTTAACATGTATTCAGGATGTATATTTACTCCTGGTTGCCTGCATTGAGTTGGGCGACACCGCCTGGATATCACCCGGCGATGTGACGCCCGTACTGCCAGGTCCATGCAGACCTTGTCGAATACCTCCGATTTTTTCCAGGAAAGAGCAAACATGAAAACCGAGACCTTCCATATCATCGGCCCCGTCAACGCCCAGGCGACGGAGCGTGCCAGCGCCAGCCTGAAGGCGATTCCGGGCGTGCACGAGGTATCGTTTCTCGACGCCCCGGCGCGGCTGTTCGCGCACGTCGACGATAAAGCGACGACCCGTCCGCAATTGGTGTCGGCGCTTGCCGAAGCCGGTGTGCTCGTCGAAGAAAAACCGTCGCCGCACGCGAACGGGAGTTGTTGCGGCGGTTGCGGCAGCTAGCGTGGTGCTTGCGAAATAGCGGGTCAAGGCGACGGCCCTGCCGGGCCTATACGGGCCCTGAAATGCAAAAAGGCCACTCTGTAGAGTGGCCTTTCTATATCTGGCTCCCCGACCTGGGCTCGAACCAAGGACCTGCGGATTAACAGTTGTTGTAACTAATTGTTTTTGTTGATCATGTGCCCGCCGGCGCTCGCTAATAATCGCTGGCTGTTGTCATTCTTGTCACAGTCCGCTCGACCTAGGGGCCGAGGAGACTACCCTTGTGCGCTGGGGATTGGTGCGGGCATAATGTCCGGTAATATTCCCAGATAGTAGGAGAGCACATGGCCACAGTCCTGCAGACCGGCCCCGACCGTGGCATGGCAGCGCGCTACCTCAGTGCGGCGCTACAGATTCACAAGCAAGCAGAGATCGCCCGTCACTTGGGCGTGGATGCGCGTACGGTTCGGCGCTGGGTGGTTGAGCAGTCGGTACCTGCACACTATGCCTTTGGTCTGCAGCGTTTGCTGCCCATGGAGTTCCCGTTCCCTGACAACGCTTCTTTTACGTTTATCGATCTCTTTGCGGGTATTGGCGGTATCCGCATGGCGTTTGAGGACCTAGGAGGCCATTGTGTATTTACTAGTGAGTGGGACGGCTACGCGCAAAAGACCTACGCGGAAAATTACCCGGGTGGGCATCAGATTAACGGCGATATAACGCAGGTCGCGGCGTCCGATATTCCCGATCATGATGTCTTGCTTGCTGGTTTCCCCTGTCAGCCGTTTTCAATAGCTGGCGTCAGCAAAAAAAATGCTCTCGGGCGTGCGCACGGATTCGCGTGCGAAACACAGGGTACCTTGTTCTTCGATGTAGCTCGGATTATCGAGGAAAAGCGACCACGTGCCTTTCTACTTGAGAACGTCAAGAATCTCGTGTCGCATGATAAAGGTCGAACGTTCGACGTAATACGGCGGACGCTGTCGGATGAACTTGGTTATCACGTCCAATATCGGGTGATTGATGGGGCACATTTCGTACCTCAGCATCGTGAGCGCATCATAATCGTCGGCTTTCGCGAGCCGACGAGCTTTGATTTTGATGCCCTGCCGATGCCCGCTAAGGGGGGGCACACAATGCAGGAGATATTGCACAAGGTGGATGGCACCGAACCTAATTTGCCATGGGACGGGGACCGTTTCTTCAACCATTCGTCATGCTCGGTTAACGAAAAATACACATTGACCGACAAGTTATGGGCTTATTTGCAGGGGTACGCGGAGAAACACCGGGCCAAGGGCAACGGTTTCGGCTTTGGGCTGGTTACTCAGGATTCCGTGGCGCGTACCTTGTCTGCCCGCTATTACAAGGATGGATCGGAAATCCTTGTCTATCAAGGAGAAAGCAAAAATCCACGCAGGTTGACGCCACGTGAGTGTGCTCGATTAATGGGCTTTCCCGACACATTTCGGATTCCTGTTTCCGATACCCGTGCATACAAACAATTCGGCAATTCGGTTGTTGTAGGTGTGATGGCGCATGTTGCAAAGCTTATGCAGCCGATGTTGACAGCCAACAACCGGGAACCTGAACTCCCACTTCGATATCGATCTTTGTAAACACGATCTCGCGTTCCGTTCATGGTTGATGTGGTCGATTCGGCTACCCGTAGCCGCATGATGGCGGGAATACGTGGGAAGAACACGAAGCCTGAAAGGTTGGTTAGAAGCTATTTGCATCGGGCCGGTCTGAGATTTCGCCTGCACGCAGGGGGCCTTCCGGGAAAGCCAGATCTCGTCTTAAAGAAATATCGGACCGTTGTTTTCGTACATGGGTGTTTTTGGCATAGCCACCCTCGATGTAAGTATGCGGTCGTACCATCCAGCAATGTTGAATTCTGGAAGAAGAAGTTGGACGCGAATCGAAGCCGGGATCAACGGAACAGGCGTGAGCTGAGGGCGCTCGGCTGGAGAGTGCTCACGATCTGGGAGTGCCAACTGGATGAGAGACATCTTGTCGGCCTCGTCGAGAAAATAAAAACCAATGATTGATGAAAATAAATGCTGAATCGACCGCTGGATAGCCTGTTTTCGTACGGAAAGTGGTTGTGCCAATTGGCTGGCAAGGAGATGCTCGGGGGCGAGGTCTTTGTAAAGGTTCTTACAAAGAATGATGATTCTGGGCGTCATGGAGTCTTGGTTCCTATCGAGGCATACGATTTCTTTCCTGCCATTGAAATAGGTGACCCGAATCAGAACGCGACGACGCGCTTCCAGGCTTTTGATGCCATCGGTGGGCGAGAGCAGACACTTTCATTCAAGTACTACCAGCGCTATCCGGAGCGCCGTGTTACCTGCCTGAATGGAAATTTCAATGACCAGGACCAAGGCTTCCGGCTCGCAGTTTTTGTTAAAGCCAAGCATGCCGATGGCACTGTCGGTTACTACGCGGATGTCTTGAGGGAACGAGCGGAGCCAGAGTTTGCCCGCATGTGTTCCTTGCTGTTTGGTGATGCTGTTCGTCTGAGCGAAGGGCTGTTCGCGCTGCTGGCCGTCGATGCGTCCACATTCGTTCCGGATGAGGCAATTAACGACCTTCTAGCGCGCTTTGATGACATATCTGGACGTGGCTGGGTGGACTCGCTGCGGGGGGGAGATACGGGTATTGGATATACCTTCGAGACGCTGTTGGGGATTGAGGAGAACAATGACCGGCGAGCGGATTTCAGGGGTATTGAGATAAAGTGCAAGCAGGCCAGTGAGACGGGTGGGCGAGGAGGAAAAATCAACCTTTTTCAACAGGGGCCAACGTGGGATGGCCGCTTGACGGCGATCCAACGATTACGCCAGCTTGGCCAGGCAGATGAACAGGGGCGCTACGCTTGCTATTCGCAAGTGACCACGACAGCCAACAACCTCGGGCTGTGGCTTGACCAGACGGCGACCCCGGGGCAGATCGATTTGCTGAAGGAGACGACGCGGTTCGGATATTGGCCATTCGATGTGCTTGAAGAGCGGCTTCGTGAGAAGCATTCACGTGCGGTCTTCGTGAAGGCAAAGGTTCGCACGTCTGCTGCGGGGCAACGTTTTCACTATGACGAATTAATCTACTGCGAGCGACCATCAATCGAGCACTTCAATAATCTCGTTCAATCAAGGCGCATCGTGTTTGAATTTCTGATGTCTGAAAAGGAGGGGGGCCGCGTTCGTAATCACGGCTATCCGTGGAGACTGGCAGGCGAAGAGTTTCTAAGTGAGCTATTTACCCTGCAGCTGAAGCTCCGGTAGTTGTCGTTTTGCCCATTTGCACGTTTATTAATGGCATCCGAACAAAAATACGGAAGACTCACGCCGGAAGATTTCAAGGCTCTTTTCTTGCTGCTCCCCCAGTTGGATCAAGAGAGACAAGAGCTCCAAGCGAAGATTGCTGAAAAGCCCGAAGCATTCGCTGAGAAATTCCTGACTACCGGCTTCACTTGGGCGCACCTCTACGAAGTGTCATTCCCCAAGCTGCTTTTGGGCTTCCTTGCCGTTGCGGGCGTCGATGAAGCAATCGCTCACGTTGCCAGGCAAACCCCATCACCCTCTGCCCCTGGACGGGGCGCCGGCTCCGGCTTCGCCTGCGGTTTGCATCGTGCCGATGCCAACGCGATGGGGTTTCCCGCGCCTAGGCACCAGCGTTTCAACCTTGGAGCAGAGTGCAGCAAAATTGCAGCAATAACCCCTGCGCAAATGAAAACGGCTCACGTTTTTACACGTAAGCCGTTGTTTTATCTGGCTCCCCGACCTGGGCTCGAACCAGGGACCTGCGGATTAACAGTCCGTCGCTCTACCGACTGAGCTATCGGGGAAAGGAAGCGCGCATTCTAGAGAGGGCGGGCGTTCCGGTCAACCCTTGCGGGCGATTTTGTCGATGTCCGACGCGCTGGTTTCGGCCAACCGGATCACCCGGGGCTGGCCAGGTTCATGCGCTCCAGGCGCTGGCACAGGATGTCGATGATGCGGCGCGACAGCGGGGCGGAATGGCGCATGAGTTCTTCGAGGATCTGCGGCGGCAGGGCGAGCACGGTGATCTCGCCGTCGGCGACGACGGAGGCGGTGCGCTTCTCGTTGAGCAGGTAGGCCATCTCGCCGAACAGCTGGCCCTCGTTGAGCTCGCCGAGGCGGCGGCGGCCGCCGTCGACGTTCTTGTAGACGGCGGCGCGTCCGGCGTAGAGGAAATAGGCGGTCTTCGAGTCGTCGCCTTCCTCGATCAGGGCATGGCCCGGCGGATGGACCTGGCCGTACTTGGCGAGCAGGCGCTGGGTGTCGCCGAAGACGTAGCCTTCGAGCTTGCCGGCGCCGGCGCCGCTGCCGGCGAGGAAGAGCTTTTCCAGCGCCGTGATGTCGGCCTTGCCGTAGGCATAGAGCGCCTGCGCCCACAGGTAGAGCAGCAGGAAGGCGAAGTAGCCGCCGATCAGCACGAACACGACGCCGCCCAGCGCGCCGTACAGGCTGCGGTAGCTCTCCAGCTTGAAGAACACGCCGGACAGCAGCAGCAGCGCGGCGAGGCTGGCGGCGGCGCCCAGCGCGAAGGCGGCGGCGTCGCGCGCACGCGGATGCTGGCGCGGCAGCCGCCAGTAGGCGGCGAACAGCAGGGCCCACACCATGGCGAAGCCGAATGCCGAGTTGAGCGCCTGCAGCACGTGCGCGTTGCCGGCGCCGATGAAGTCGTTGCGGGCGAGGAAGCTGAGCGTGGTCTGCGCCAGCGCGGCCAGTCCCATGAGCAGGAACAGCACGGGCAGGATGACGAGCGGCAGCACCCACGACACCACCACGTTGCGGCGGTTCTGCTCGGGAAAGATCACCTTGAACGCCCCGTTGACGGCGTTGACGAGCCCGCGCGACGACAGCAGCAGGGTGACGAGGCCGACCCCGCCGGCGGCGAGCTGGGTCTGGCGCGGGATGAAGCCGAGTGCGGTGAGATGCTCCAGCTGCAGCTGCTCGTAGAGCGCCGCCATCAGGATCGTCGCGGGGACGGAGTTCTCGGCGATGTGGCCGAGCAGCTGCAGGGCGTAGCTGAGCAGCAGCAGGAGCGGCGTGGCGGAGAGCAGGAAATAGAACGCCGTGGCCGCCGCGTGGTTGGTCAGGCCGTTCCGGCTGAACAGGCGCCAGGTCGTGTAGCCGAGCTGCAGCAGCCAGGCGAGCGTGCCGCGCGCGGGGGCGAGGGCGGGAGTGCGCATGGGGCGCTAGCCTACCCGCGCCCGCGCCCTTGTGCCAGTGTCAGGCGACGGCCTGCGCGATGCGCTTGAGCGCCTTCTCGAGGTTGGCCTGCGAGGTCGCGAACGAAAGGCGGATGTAGCCTTCGGTGCCGAAGGCCGAGCCGGGCACGACGGCGACGTCGGCCGATTCCAGCAGGTATTCGGAGAAGGCGATGTCGCTGCCCTGCTCGATGACGTCGCGCGAGAGCAGGGTCTGGATTGCCGGGCGCACGTCGGCGAAGGCGTAGAACGCGCCGCCGCTGTCGACGCACTTGAAGCCGGGGATGGCGTTGAGCGCGTCGACGACGTAGCGGTGGCGCGCCTTGAAGGCGGCGAGCATCGGCGCGATGCAGCCCTGGTCGCCGTTGAGCGCCGCCTCGGCGGCGACCTGCGAGATCGAGGTCGGGTTGGAGGTCGACTGCGACTGCACGTTGGTCATCGCGCGCAGGATCGCTTCCGGGCCGGCGGCGTAGCCGATGCGCCAGCCGGTCATCGCGTACGCCTTGGACACGCCGTTCAGCACCAGGGTGCGCTCGTAGAGGTCGGGGCAGGCATTGAGGATGTTGACGAAGGGCGCGTCGTTGAGCCGGATGTGCTCGTACATGTCGTCGGACGCGATCAGCACCTGCGGGTGCTTGCGCAGCACCTCGCCGAGCGCCGCGAGTTCGGCCTTCGAGTACACCGCGCCGGTCGGGTTCGACGGGCTGTTGATGACGAAGAGGCGCGTCTTCGGCGTGATCGCCGCTTCGAGTTGCGCCGGGGTGATCTTGAAGCCCTGCTCGATGCCGGCCTCGACGATCACCGGCTTGCCGTCGGCGAGGATGACGATGTCGGGGTAGGAGACCCAGAACGGCGCCGGGATGATGACCTCGTCGCCGGGGTTGATCACCGCCTGCACGAGGTTGAAGAAGCTCTGCTTGCCGCCGCAGGAAACCAGGATCTGCTTGGGGCCGTAATCGAGGCCGTTGTCGCGCTTGAACTTGGCGATGATCGCCTGCTTCAGGCTCGGCGTGCCGTCGACCGCGGTGTACTTGGTGAAGCCGGTGTTGATCGCGGCGATCGCCGCGTCCTTGATGTGCTGCGGGGTGTCGAAATCGGGTTCGCCGGCGCCGAGACCGACGATGTCGCGGCCGGACGCCTTCAGCGCGGCGGCGCGGGCGGTGACGGCCAGGGTGGGCGAGGGCTTGATGGCCTGAACGCGGCGGGAGAGTTCCACAGTGGTTCCTTCATGCACCCCGTCGGGATGCTACTATCGACAAGTTTTAACCGGCCGATTTTACCCGTGTTCGTCACCTTCCCCAATAGCCCCTTCCGGCTGTTCCAGCCCTTCCCGCCGGCCGGCGACCAGCCGGCCGCGATCGAGCGCCTGGTCGAGGGGATCGAGGACGGCCTGTCGTTCCAGACCCTGCTCGGGGTGACCGGCTCGGGCAAGACCTACACGATGGCCAACGTCATCGCCCGTACCGGGCGGCCGGCGCTGATCATGGCACCGAACAAGACGCTGGCGGCGCAGCTTTACGCCGAAATGCGCGAGTTCTTCCCCGAGAACGCGGTCGAGTATTTCGTCTCCTACTACGACTACTACCAGCCCGAGGCCTACGTGCCGGCGCGCGACCTGTTCATCGAGAAGGACTCGAGCATCAACGAGCACATCGAACAGATGCGGCTCTCGGCGACCAAGTCGCTGCTCGAGCGGCGCGACACGGTCATCGTCTGCACCGTGTCGGCGATCTACGGCATCGGCGACCCGTCCGACTACCACAGCATGATCCTGCTGCTGCGGCAGAACGAGAAGCTCTCGCAGCGCGAGGTCATCGCGCGGCTGACGCAGATGCAGTACGAGCGCAACGATGTCGAGTTCACGCGCGGGCATTTCCGCGTGCGCGGCGACGTCATCGACATCTTCCCGGCGGAACACGCCGAGACCGCGATCCGCGTCGAACTGTTCGACGACGTGGTGGAGACGCTGCACCTGTTCGACCCGCTGACCGGGCAGATCCTGCAGAAGGTCGCGCGTTTCACCGTGTTCCCGTCGAGCCATTACGTCACCCCGCGCGAGACCACGCTGCGCGCGATCGAGGCGGTCAAGGTCGAGCTGCGCGAACGGCTCGAGTGGTACTACGCCAACAACAAGCTGGTCGAGGCGCAGCGGCTCGAGCAGCGCACCCGCTTCGACATCGAGATGATGGTCGAGCTCGGCTTCTGCAAGGGCATCGAGAACTACTCGCGGCATCTGTCCGGACGCAAGCCGGGCGAGCCGCCGCCGACGCTGATCGACTACCTGCCGAAGGACGCGCTGATGATCATCGACGAGTCGCACGTCACCGTCACGCAGGTCGGCGGCATGTACAAGGGCGACCGCTCGCGCAAGGAAAACCTCGTCGACTACGGCTTCCGCCTGCCGTCCGCGCTCGACAACCGGCCGCTGAAGTTCGAGGAATTCGAGGCGCTGATGCCGCAGACCGTCTTCGTCTCGGCGACGCCCGCGAAGTACGAGGCCGAGCACGCCGGCCAGATCGTCGAGCAGGTGGTGCGGCCGACGGGCCTGGTCGACCCGGTGGTCGAGGTGCGGCCGGTCACGACCCAGGTCGACGACCTGATGAGCGAGGCGAGGAAGCGCATCGCCGCCGGCGAGCGCGTGCTCGTCACCACGCTGACCAAGCGCATGGCCGAGGACCTGACCGACTATCTCGCCGAGCACGGCATCAAGGTGCGCTACCTGCACTCGGACATCGACACCGTCGAGCGCGTCGAGATCATCCGCGACCTGCGGCTCGGCGAATTCGACGTGCTGGTCGGCATCAACCTGCTGCGCGAGGGCCTCGACATTCCCGAGGTGTCGCTGGTCGCCATCCTCGACGCCGACAAGGAAGGCTTCCTGCGCTCCGAGCGCTCGCTGATCCAGACCATCGGCCGCGCCGCCCGCCACCTCAACGGCACCGCCATCCTCTACGCCGACAAGATCACCGACTCGATGCGAAAGGCCATCGGCGAGACCGAGCGCCGCCGCGCCAAGCAGCTCGCCTTCAACGCCGAGCACGGCATCGTCCCGCGCGGCGTGGTCAAGCGCATCAAGGACATCATCGACGGCGTCTACGACGCCGACGCCACGCGCCAGGAACTCAAGGCCGCGCAGACCGCCGCGGAATACAAGGTCATGGACGAAAAGTCCCTGACCAAGAAGGTCAAGAAGATCGAGAAGGAAATGCAGGACGCGGCGAAGAACCTGGAGTTCGAGAAGGCCGCCGTGCTGCGCGACCAGTTGAAGGAGCTGAAGGCGCTGCTGTTCGGGGTGGAGGAGCGGGAGTAGGGCGTCCTCACGCGCGGTGCGGTGGCGGCGCGAGCGGCCCGGTCTCGCCGCGCGTTGAGGTTGGCTCTGCCCGCGAAATTTCTGCACAATGCCCCTTTTGAATCAAAGGAGTCCCATATGGCTTCGGGACAAATCCACATCGCCATCCTGAACCCCGGCGTCGAGATCACGCCGCTGCGCCTGCGCGGCTGGCTGCATAAGGAGGCGGCGGCGATCGACAAGCGCGCCAACCCGGGCGACGGGGCGATCCTGCGGCTGTTTCTCACCAAGAAGCTGCGCTACGGCCTGCCCGCCAGGAAGCTCGACGCGATCCTGCAGGCGCTGATCGACAAGTATCCGGCGATCCAGCGCGTCGAAACGCAGCTGGTCGAAGCGCCGCTGATGCCGGAGGAGATGGAGGAACAGACCCGCCTCGCGAATGTCCATCTGGAGAAGTTCAAGCAGCGTGCGGAGGAGTACGCCAAGCGCAAGCAGGCCGAGGCGCTGGAGAACGCGCGCCCCGCGCCGATCCAGTGGCACACGCTCAAGAGCGCGCTGGACTGAGTTCATCCGTGCCTGCCCGAATGCGCCGGCGTGTCGTCGGATCGGGGTGCGGTTTCGGGTTCGTTGATCGAGGATACACATGGCTGTCAGGGTTCTTTTTGTCTGCATGGGCAATATCTGTCGCTCGCCGATGGCGGAAGGCATGTTCCGCAAGGCGGTGCGCGAGGCGGGGCTGGAAAGCCGGGTCGAGACCGATTCGGCGGGCACCCACGCCTACCACGTGGGCTCGCCGCCCGATCCGCGCGCACAGCAGGCGATCCGCCAGCGCGGCGAGGACATCAGCGACCTGCGCGGGCGCAAGGTGGCGGACGCCGATTTCGAGCGCTTCGACTACATCCTGGTGATGGACGGCGACAACTACGAGCGCCTGATCGAGCGTGCGCCGTCCAGGCACCACGGCAAGATCCGCCGCCTGCTGTCGTTCAGCCGCAAATGGCCCAATCTCGACGTGATGGATCCGTATTACGGCGGGCCGCAGGGCTTCGAGGAGAACCTCGACATGATCGAGGATGCGGTCCGGGGCCTGCTGCGCGAAATTGCCTCCGACTCGGGCGCAAACGCCCGATAGCCCGTTCGACGCATCGTCGATTTGCCGCGCCGGGCTGATGGCCCGGCTTGCCCCGTTTCCATTGCTGCCGTTATTCCGTGCCGGGTGTCACCGGCGGGAACGCATTTCGTCTTGCCGTCATCAAATGACGTAACCGCATAGCAAGAACTGGGAGCAACTCATGCAACAGGCCATGCCGCAGGTCGCCATCGGGGAATTGACGGACGCCGAACTGGCGGGGCGCATTGCCTTGGGAGACCGGGTCGCGTTGCAGTACCTGATGCGACGACACAACCAGACGCTCTACCGAACCGCGCGCAGCATCCTGAAAGACGACGCCGAGGCCGAGGATGCCGTGCAGGAGGCCTATTTGCTGGCTTATCGTGCGATGGACCACTTTCGCGGCGAGGCGAAGCTTTCCACCTGGCTGATCCGCATCGCGGTCAATGTGTCGATCCGGCGGGCACGAAAACTCAACCGCAGCGCCGAGGTGATCGACCTGGTGGCCGACCCGGATGACATGCAGGAGACCGGCAGGGACCTGGGGGAGGCGGAGATGGATGAACGTGCGCCCGAACAGCCTGAACGCGCCACCTTGCGGGCGGAGACCCGGCGCCTGATCGAAGACAAGATCAACCGGCTGCCGGATGCCTTTCGCACGGTATTCGTCATGCGTGCCGTCGAGGAATTGTCGGTGGCCGAGACGGCCGTCTGCCTGGATATTCCCGAGGCCACCGTGCGCACGCGCTATTTCCGGGCGAAAAGCCTGCTGCGCGAGGCGCTGGCGCGCGAGATCGACTTCTGCCTGGGCGAGACCTTCTCGTTTGCCGGAGACCGGTGCGACCGCATCGTCGCCGGCGTGTTGCGCCAGCTCGGCCCGCCGCCCGGCACGCCCTGATTTCCCCGACTTCTTCTGCACACTGCCCGGTCACATCACGGTTGGGCAGGCAGATTCGTTCGCAGTACTTTTTTGAAAAGGAAAACATCATGTCTTCACGCATTCAAGTACCCAGCACTTCATCTGCCCCGGTCGATGACGCACCGGACCTGGAAACACGTCGTTCCTTCCTCGGGAAATTCGGGCTCGTGCTCTCCGGCGCGGCGATCGCCCTGCTGGCCGGACGCGACGTCCTGGCAAAAGGGGCGAAGTCCGCCGGCTCCGATGTGACCATTCTGAACAGCGCACTGGGCGCGGAGCTCGAGGCAATCGCCGCATACCAGGTGGGGGCGGAAAGCGGCCTGCTGCAAAAACCCGTGCTCGATCTCGCCGTGACATTCCAGGGACACCACAAGGCGCATGCCGATCTGCTCGCAAAAACCATCGCCAAACTGGGCGGCAAGCCCGTGTCGGCAAAGGAGAAATACACCTTCCCGGTGGATACGCTGAAGACCCAGAACGACGTGTTGCGCTTCGCGGCCATGCTCGAGAAGGGCGCCGTCAGTGCCTATCTGGGCGCGGTGCCGATCTTCGACAACCGCGATCTGGCCAAAGCAGCCGGCAGCATCCTCGGCGACGAGGCGATGCACTGGGCGATCCTGCGCAACGCGCTGGGCGAGTCGCCCGTGCCTGTTGCATTCATGTCGTGAGCAGCGCAGTGCGTGCACAAGCCCTGCTCGGCATCGCGCTTGCCGTCGCCGCCGGCGGCGCGGTCGCGAAAGGTGAACCGATCGGCGATCCGAAAGCCGGCGAAGCGGTTTATGCACGCTGCGCCGCGTGTCATGCGCTCACCTACAACCGGACCGGCCCGAAGCACTGCGGTTTGCTGGGCCGGCGCGCCGGCAGCGTGGCGGGATTCGAATACTCGGCGGCGATGAAGCGCGCAAACTGGATCTGGGACAGAAAAACGCTCGACCGCTTTCTGGCCAATCCGATGAAGGTCGTCCCGGGAACCACGATGGGGTATGCCGGCGTGAAGGACAGGCAGGAGCGCGCCGATCTGATCGCGTATCTCGAGCTGGCAGGCAAGTCCGGCGTGTGCCGCAAACCTTGAGCCGTCGCCCCGATCGGGACGCATCAACGACAAGGGCCGCTTCGAGCGGCCCTTGTCGTTGGGTGGCGAGATCGTCAATTCGACGGCGGATTCGACCGGGTTTCGACCTGCACCAGCGGTTCCTGCACCTCGGCGAGCTGCGGGCGCGGCCGCCGGCGGGTGGGGTGGGGCGCGGCGGCGGGGGTCTCGGCGGCGGGCGCGGCCGCCGGTGCCGTCGTTTCCACCTGCATCAGGCCGACCGGTTCGGCCTCGGCTTTGGCCGCAGGACGGCGGCGCCGGCGCGGGCGGGAGGACCGCTCGCCGCCCTCCGCTGCGACGGCCGGGGCCGCCTGCGTTTCGACCTGCTGCAGGTCGGCGGCGCCGGCGGCGAGGTCGGCCAGCACCTCGGCAGGCGACGCGGTCACCGCGGCGGGAACGGATGCCGCCGGCGGAGCGGCTTCCAGCGCAAGCGCCTGCTGCGCCGGCGCGGCCGCTTCCGCCGCCGCGGGCTCGACCGCGACCGGCTTGGCCTTCGGGGGATGCGCGACTTCGACGATCGCGCGATAGCCGGCGATTTCGATGATCGTGTGCGGGGCGGCCGCTTCCGGGCGGCCCTCGCCGCGACCGCGGCGTCCGCGTCCGCGACGATTGCGACCTTCGCGCTTCTCCTCGGCGGCCGGCTCGCGCGGCGTTTCGGGTGCTTCGGCGACGCGGGGTGCGGCCTCGGCCTCGGGACGCGGCGGCTTGGGCTGCCTCGGCGGGCGCGGTGCCTTGGGCTGCTCGGCGCGCGCCTCGCGCGCTTCGGCCGGACGGCCTTCCTGCGGACGCGCTTCGCCGCCGCGGCCTTCACGGCCCTCGCCGCGGCCGCGGCGCTGGCCGGGCTTGCGCTCGCGCCGTTCGGCCGGACGTTCGGTGCGGGTGATGATCGCGACCGGTTCGGGAGCCGGCGCCGCCTCGGCGGCGGGCGCTTCCTCGCCGCGCTTCCGGAACCAGCCGAAGATGCGCTCGAACAGCCCGCCCTGAGGCTGGACCTGCGGCAGGACCTGGGGTTCGGCGGGTACGGCGGGGCGCGGCGCCGGAATCGGCTGCGGCGGCGCAATCGACTTGACGGCGGCTTCCTGGCGGGCCGGCGCGGCGGCTGCGGCGGTCTGGTAGACGGCCTCGGTCTCCGGAACCGCGACCATCTTGTAGCTCGGCTCGGCCGCTTCGCGCACGTTCAACTCGTCGTGGCGCAAACGGGTGATCGTGTAGTGCGGTGTCTCCATGTGGATGTTGGGGATCAGCACCACGTTGACCTTGAGCCGCGATTCGACGGCGTGGATGTCGACGCGCTTCTCGTTCAGCAGGAAGGTCGCGACGTCGACCGGCAGCTGCACGTGCACCGCGCCGGTGTTCTCCTTCATCGCCTCTTCCTGCAGGATGCGCAGGATGTGCAGCGCGGAGGATTCGGTGCCGCGGATGTGGCCGGTGCCGTGGCAGCGCGGGCAGGGGTTGTAGCTGGTCTCGCCGAGCGAGGGCTGCAGGCGCTGGCGCGACATTTCCAGCAGGCCGAAGCGCGAGATCTTGCCGGTCTGCACGCGGGCGCGGTCGTGATGCAGGGCATCGCGCAGGCGGTTCTCGACCTCGCGCTGATGCTTGGGGTTCTCCATGTCGATGAAGTCGATCACGATGAGGCCGCCGAGGTCGCGCAGGCGCATCTGGCGGGCAATCTCGTCGGCCGCCTCGAGGTTGGTGTTGAATGCGGTCTGCTCGACGTCGCTGCCCTTGGTGGCGCGCGCCGAGTTGACGTCGACCGAGACCAGCGCCTCGGTGTGGTCGATGACGATCGCGCCGCCCGAGGGCAGGTTGACCTGGCGCGAGAACGCCGACTCGATCTGGTGCTCGATCTGGAAGCGCGAGAACAGCGGCACGTCGTCGCGGTAGAGCTTGACCTTGTTGACGTTGGTCGGCATCACGTGCGCCATGAACTGCTGCGCCTGCTCGTAGATGTCCTCGGTGTCGATCAGGATCTCGCCGATGTCGGCCGAGAAGTAGTCGCGGATCGCGCGGATCACCAGGCTGCCTTCCTGGTAGATGAGGAAGGAGCCGGACATCGACTGCGCGGCGCCGTCGATCGCCTTCCACAGGCTCAGCAGGTAGTTGAGGTCCCACTGGAACTCCTCGGCCGAGCGGCCGATGCCGGCGGTGCGGGCGATCAGGCTCATGCCTTCGGGGATGTCGAGCTGCGCCAGGGTGTCGCGCAGTTCGTTGCGCTCCTCGCCCTCGATGCGGCGCGATACGCCGCCGCCGCGCGGGTTGGTCGGCATCAGCACGACGTAGCGGCCGGCGAGCGAGACGTAGGTGGTGAGCGCCGCGCCCTTGTTGCCGCGCTCGTCCTTTTCCACCTGGACCAGGAGTTCCTGGCCTTCCTTGAGGTTTTCCGGGACGCGGCCGCCGTTGGGCAGGCAGGCGCGCGAGATTTCCTTGAACGGCAGGAAGCCGTGGCGCTCGCAGCCGTAGTCGACGAACGCGGCCTCGAGGCTGGGCTCGACGCGGGTGACGACACCCTTGTAGATGTTGCCCTTGCGTTGTTCCTTGCTGGCGGACTCGATGTCAAGGTCGACGAGCTTCTGCCCGTCGACGATGGCAACCCGGAGTTCTTCCGCCTGGGTTGCGTTGAAAAGCATGCGCTTCATTATTTCTCCCGCGCGCGTGCATACGGGACAGGCCAGACTGCCGCCTTGTGTCAGCGGCTCATGCGATCACGGGTTGAGTCGGGTGAATGGGCATGGATCAAGTGTCCTGTTCCTGGAGAGCTTCGCCGGCCAGGCCGGGGCGCTCTTTCCGGTTCCCGCCGCGGGCCGGGCCCGGGCGTGAACGTGCATCTTCGTATGCTGTTTGTCGCGTCGTTGATAACATCGCTGCTTTGCCGACTGGCGGGGCGGGTGGTTCGACTGTCCGCTCCGGCCCGATGAGGGGCAGAGCGGCAGGAATCCAGACGGGCCGGGCAGGCGGCGGCCGGTGAGCGTTTTAACCGGCATGGTATCCAATCGATCAGGCGCTTTGCCACCTGATCCGGCAGTAGTGTATATGAAAATGAAGGACTTAGAGAAAGATTCGGTCAGGCGGCTGAAGATCGACGACGGCGCGGACAGCCAACGGCTCGACAACTTTCTGATGGCGCGCCTGAAGGGGGTGCCGAAGAGCCGGATCTACAAGCTGGTGCGTGGCGGCGAGGTGCGGGTCAACGGCGGCCGGGTCGAGGTCAGCTACCGGCTGAAGCTCGGCGACGAGGTGCGCATCCCGCCGGTGCGCATGGCCGCGCCCGCCCAGCCGGCGGCGCCGAAGCTGCCGCCCTCGGTCAACCGCCTGCTGCCGCACGTCCTCTACCGCGACGAGGCGCTGATCGCGCTCGACAAGCCGTCCGGGATGGCCGTCCACGGCGGCAGCGGCGTCTCGCGCGGGGTGATCGAGCAGCTGCGGCTGGAACTGCCCGAATGCCGCTACCTGGAGCTGGTGCACCGGCTCGACCGCGAGACCTCGGGGGTGCTGCTGGTCGCGCTCAAGCGGCGCGCGCTCACCGGCCTGCACGCGGCGATGCGCGAGGGCAGGATCGAGAAGCGCTACCTGACCCTGGTGGCGGGGCGCTGGCCGAACCCGGTCCAGCACGTCAAGCTGCCGCTGCACAAGCGCGTCACGGACGAGGGCGAGAAGCGCGTCACGGTGCGCGACGAGGGGCAGGCCGCCCACACGATCTTCCGCCGCCTGCAGCAGTTCGCCGACTTCAGCCTGCTGGAAGCGGAACTGAAGACCGGCCGCACCCATCAGATACGCGTGCATACCTCGCATCTGGGCTTCCCCATCGCCGGGGACGACAAGTACGGCGATTTCGAACTCAACCGGCGGCTGATGAAGCAGGGCCTGAAGCGCATGTTCCTGCATGCCGCGAAACTCGTCTTCGACCACCCGATCACCGGCGAACGCCTGACGATCGAGGCGCCGCTTCCGGCCGACCTGGCCGCTTTTCTGGAAACATTGAATGCCCAAGCAATATGACCTGCTGATCTTCGACTGGGACGGCACCCTGATGGACTCCGCCGGCATCATCGTCGACTCGATCCAGCGCGCCTGCGAGGATATCGGCCTGCCCGCGCCGGGCGAGCGCGCGTCGCGCCAGATCATCGGCCTCGGCCTCGTGCAGGCGCTGCAGACCCTGCTGCCGGACCTGCCCACCGACGCCTACCCGCGGCTCGTCGAACGCTACCGCCACCATTACCTCGGGCGCGACGCCGACATTCCGCTGTTCGCCGGCGTCGCGAGCGGCGTTCGCGACCTTCATGCAAGCGGCTTCACCCTTGCGGTGGCGACGGGCAAGAGCCGCGTCGGCCTCGAGCGTGCGCTCGAAGCGAGCGGCCTCGGCGACTGGTTCGCCGCCACCCGCTGCGCCGACCAGACGCATTCCAAGCCGCATCCGGCGATGGTGCTGGAGCTGATCGACGAGCTCGACGCCGATCCGGCGCGTACGCTGGTGATCGGCGACACCAGCCACGATCTCCTGATGGCGTCCAACGCGGGCGTCGCGAGCCTGGGCGTCACCTACGGCGCGCACGAGGTCGACGACCTGCAGCCGCACGCGCCGCTGGCGCTGCTGGACAGCTTCGCGGGGGTGCATGCATGGCTTGCCGCGAACGCCTGATCTGCGCCGCCGGCGAGCTCGTCGAGCAGGGGCGCGGCGTGCGCTTCGAAGTGGAACGCTTCGGCAAGGCGATCCCTGCCTTCGTCGTGCGCTTCGAGGGACAGCCGCGCGCCTTCCTCAACCAGTGCGGCCACGTCCCGGTCGAGCTCGACTGGCAGGAAGGCGCGTTCTTCGATGACTCGCGGCTATACTTGATCTGCGCAACCCATGGCGCGCTGTACCATCCGGCGAGCGGGCAATGCGTCGGCGGACGCTGCGCGGGGCGCGGCCTGATCCCCGTTCCGGTCGTCGAGCGCGATGGCCATGTCTATCTGATGGAAGACCAATGAGTGAACCCACCCCGAATTGGGAACGTGAAGTCCTGGAGAAACTGGCGCTGGCCGCAATCCAGGAGCAGCGCCGCAGCCGCCACTGGAGCATCCTGTTCAAGACGCTGGGCTTCCTCTACCTGTTCATCCTGCTGTTCCTCGCCGCCGGCTGGTTCCGCTCCGACGGCGTGTCGATCAAGGCGCACACCGCGCTCGTCGACCTGCAGGGCGAGATCGCGTCCGACAAGGCCAGCGCCGACTCGATCATCGCCAGCCTGCAGAGCGCCTTCGACGACAAGAAGACCAAGGGAGTCATCCTGCGGATCAACAGCCCCGGCGGCAGTCCGGTGCAGGCCGGCCAGATCCACGACGAGATCAAGCGCCTGCGCAAGCTGCACCCGGGCATCCCGCTGTATGTCGTGGTGGACGACATCTGCGCCTCCGGCGGCTATTACGTCGCGTCCGCGGCGGACAGGATCTTCGTCGACAAGGCCAGCATCGTCGGGTCGATCGGCGTGCTGATGGACGGCTTCGGCTTCACCCAGACCATGCAGAAGCTCGGCGTCGAGCGCCGCCTGCTGACCGCGGGCAAGAACAAGGGCTTCCTCGATCCTTTCTCGCCCCTCGATCCGCAGCAGGAGGCCTATGCAAAAGAGATGCTCGAGGAGATCCACCAGCAGTTCATCGGCGTGGTGAAGGAGGGCCGCGGCGCGCGCCTGAAGGAGGTGCCCGACATGTTCAGCGGCCTGGTGTGGAGCGGCGAAAAGAGCATCCAGCTCGGGCTCGCCGACGGATTCGGCACCGTCGAGTCGGTGGCGCGCGATGTCATCAAGGCCGAGGACGTCGTCGACTTCACCCAGCACGAAGGCCTCGCCGAGCGGCTCGCGGGCCGCCTGGGTGCGTCGATGGCGGCCGCGCTGTCGCCGCTGGAGAAGGCCGGCTTCAGCCTGCGGTGAGCGACTACCGGCCGATTCCCTGCGTCCAGCACGAGCGCCTCGAATTCGCCGCGCTGACGAAGCAGTGGCTGGATCTCGAGGTCGACGGCGTGGCGCAGCGGCTGTTGCCGCTCGATGTGTATACCCGCGACGGGGCCGAATGGCTGCAGGCGCAAACCGAATCGGGTGAAACCGTCACGCTCCGCCTCGACCGCCTCCGCTTCTGAATCTCCCGGCCGCTAAGCGGCGATCCCGAACACCACCAATCGGTCCTTGACCGTCGCGCCCTGGCCGCGCCAGGCGCTCGCGCTGCGGGTGCGGATCAGCTGGCTGGGCAGGCTGAGGTCGGCGCCGACGCTGACGAGCGTGTCCGGCGCCAGCGTGGCGGCGAGGGCGTCGAGCAGGGCCGCGCTGCGATAGGGCGTTTCGATGAAGAGCTGGGTGGCGCGATCGCGGCGCGCGGCCTTCTCCAGCTCGCGGATCCTCTGGCTGCGTTCGGGTTCCTTCGCCGGCAGGTAGCCGTGGAACGCGAAGCGCTGGCCGCCGAGCCCCGAGGCCATCAGCGCCAGCAGGATGGCCGACGGGCCGACGAGCGGCACCACCGGAATGTCCGCGCGGTGTGCCGCCAGCACGAGCGCCGCGCCGGGGTCGGCCACCGCGGGGCAGCCGGCCTCCGACAGCAGCCCGACGTCGTGGCCCGCCTTGAGCGGGGCCAGCAGCGCGGCGACGTCGTCGGCGGGTGTGTGCTCGTTGAGTTCCTCCAGATGCAGCGACTGCAGCGGGAGCGGGTGGCCCATCGCCTTGAGATGGGCGCGCGCGGTCTTGGCGCGCTCGACGACGAAATGCTGCAGCCGGCGCGCGACGGCGAGGGTGTCGGGCGGCAGGCAGGCGTCGGGGCTGACCGGCCCGAGCGGCACCGGGATCAGGTAGAGCGTCGCCACGTCAATCGGTTTGGGCCTCACGTTTGCTCCCTCTCCCGCAAGCGGGAGAGGGTTGGGGAGAGGGGAGGCGAAGCCTTCACGCCGCCTGCCAGGTGAGGACGTCGACGCCCTCGTGCATCAGCATGTCGGTCAGCGCCATCAGCGGCAGGCCGATCAGCGCCGTGGGGTCGGTGCTTTCCATGCGCGCCATGAGCGCGATGCCGAGCGATTCGCTCTTGGCCGAGCCGGCGCAGTCGTAGGGCTGTTCCTTCCTGAGGTAGGCCTCGATCTGCGCGTCGGTCAGCGGTCGGATGTGCACCGCCGTCGGCACGTCGCGCGTCTGAGCCTGGCCGGTGCGGCTGTTCAGCAGGGTCAGCGCGGTATGGAACACCATCTCGCGGCCCTGCATCTTCTTCAGCTGGGCGAAGGCATTGTCGAAATTGCCGGGCTTGCCGAGCTGCGCGTCGCCGAGCATCAGGACCTGGTCGGAGCCGATGATGAGCGCGTCGGGGCAGGTGGCGGCGGCCGCCTGCGCCTTCAGGACCGACAGGCGCAGCGCGGTGGCGGAAGGCGATTCGCCGGGCAGCGGGGTTTCGTCGACGGCGGGGGCGAGCACCTCGAACGGCAGGTGCAGGCGCGCCAGCAGCTCGCGCCGGTAGCGCGAGGTGGAAGCCAGAACCAGTTTCATTCCGGCTGGATCTCGACCAGCGCCATGTCCGGCGTCACGGCGTCGCCCTTCTTGGCGAAGATGTTGATGACGACGCCGGCGATCGGCGCCTGCACCTCGCTCTCCATCTTCATCGCCTCGATGACCAGCACGCCGTCGCCCGCCTTGACGCGCTGGCCGACGCTGACCAGCACGTCGACGACGGTGCCGGGCATCGCCGCGGTCACGTGGCCGGGATGCGTGGGGCGCGGCTTCTGGCCGGCTGCCGCGGGCGCTGCCGCGGCTTTGCGCGGCGCGCTGTCGCCGCCCGCCGTGATCGCGACTTCGTTGAGCGGCTCGACCAGCACTTCTTCCGAGACGCCGTCGACCGACACGAAATAGGGACGCTGGGCGGCGTCGGAGCGGCCGCTGCCGGAAAGCTTGATGTGATACGTCTCGCCGTGCAACGTGATCCTGAATTCGTCGGCGGCGTAGCGCGGGGCGGCCTCCTGCTGCGCCGCGCCCTGCGGCAGCAGCGGCTCGGGCTTGAGGCTGCCGGCGGCCCGTTCCTGCAGCCAGGTCTTGGCGACGTCGGGGAACATGGCATAGGTCAGGACATCCTCGTCGGAGCGCGCCAGGCTCTCGATTTCGCCGCGCAGCTTGTCGAGCTCGTCGGACAGGAGGTCGGCGGGGCGGCAGGTGGTCACCTCGAGGTCGCCGACCGCGAGCTTGCGCACTTCCTCGTTGACGTGGCCCGGCGCCCGGCCGTAGCGGCCCTGCAGGTACAGCTTCACCTCGTTGGTGACCGACTTGTAGCGCGCGCCGGTGAGCACGTTGAGCACGGCCTGGGTGCCGACGATCTGCGAGGTCGGCGTGACCAGCGGCGGGTAGCCGAGGTCCTCGCGCACGCGGGGAATTTCGTCGAGGACGGCGTCCATCCTGTCGAGCGCGCCCTGCTCCTTGAGCTGGTTCGCGAGGTTGGAGATCATGCCGCCCGGCACCTGGTTGATCAGCACGCGGGTGTCGGTGCCGGTGAAGGCGGACTCGAACTGCCAGTATTTCTTGCGCACCTCCTTGAAGTAGGCGGAGATCTCCTCGATCAGCGGCAGCGACAGGCCGGTGTCGTAGGCGGTGCCGGCCAGCGCCGCAACGAGGCTCTGCGTCGTCGGATGGCTCGCGCCTTCGGAAAACGCGCCGACGCAGGTGTCGATGATGGTCGCGCCGGCTTCCACCGCCTTCAGGTGGGTCATGTGCGCGAGCCCCGAGGTGGCGTGGCTGTGCGTGTGGATCGGCAGGTGGGTCGCCTCGCGGATCGCGCATACCAGGTCGTAGGCCGTGTAGGGGGTCAACAGCCCCGCCATGTCCTTGATCGCGATGGTGTCGCAGCCCATCTCGGTCATGCCCTTCGCGAGCGCGACGAAATGGGGAATGTCGTGCACCGGGCTCGTCGTGTAGCAGATCGCGCCCTCGGCGTGCTTGCCGGCGGCCTTGACCGCCTCGATCGAGACGCGCAGATTGCGCACGTCGTTCATCGCGTCGAAGATGCGGAACACGTCGACGCCGTTGTCGGCCGATTTCCGCACGAAGGCACGCACGACGTCGTCCGAGTAGTTGCGATAGCCGAGCAGGTTCTGGCCGCGCAGCAGCATCTGGATGCGGGTGTTGGGCAGCGCGCGGCGCAGCTTGCGCAGACGCTCCCACGGGTCCTCGCGCAGGAAGCGCACGCAGGCATCGAAGGTGGCGCCGCCCCAGGCCTCGAGCGACCAGAAGCCGACCTGGTCGAGCTTGCCGCAGATCGGCAGCATGTCTTCGGTGCGCATGCGGGTGGCGATGAGCGACTGGTGGCCGTCGCGCAGGACGAGGTCGGTGACGAATACTTGGGTCATGTTGGCTGGCCTTGTTTACAGCCCCTGGTGGGCGGCGAGGGCGGCGGCGATGGCGGCGGCCACCACTTCCTTGGGTTTCTTTTCGGTGTACCGGGTGAGTTCCGGATGCGCGTCGACAAAGCCCGTGTTGAAGCGTCCGCTGCGGAATTCGGGATTCTTCAGGATTTCCTGGTAGTACGGGATCGTCGTCTTGACGCCATACACCAGCATGTCGGCCAGCGCGCGGCGGCCGCGCTCGACGGCCGATTCCCAGCCGAGGTTCCAGACCGTGAGCTTCGCGCACATCGAGTCGAAGTAGGGCGGAATCACGTAGTCCGTATAGATCGCGGCGTCGACCCGCACGCCGGGGCCGCCGGGCGAGTAGTAGCGCGTGATGCGGCCGAGGCTGGGCAGGAACTCGTTCTTCGGGTCCTCGGCGTTGATGCGGAACTCGATCGCGTAGCCGCGGTGCTTGATGTCTTCCTGCTTGTATTGCAGCGGCATGCCGGAGGCCACGCGGATCTGTTCCTGCACGATGTCGACGCCGGTGATGGTCTCGGTGATCGGATGCTCGACCTGCAGGCGCGTGTTCATCTCCATGAAATAGAACTGGTTGTCCTGGTCGAGCAGGAACTCCACCGTGCCGGCGTTGACGTAGCCGACCGCCTTCGCCGCGCGCACCGCCAGCTTGCCGATGTACTGGCGCTGCGCCTCGGTCAGCTGCGGGCTGGGCGCGATCTCGATCAGCTTCTGGTTGCGCCGCTGGATCGAGCAGTCGCGCTCGAACAGGTGGATGATGTTGCCCTGGGTGTCGCCGAGGACCTGCACCTCGATGTGCTTGGGATTGACCACGCACTTCTCGACGAAGACCTCGGGCTTGCCGAAGGCCTTGCTCGCCTCGGACACGACGCGGTCATAGTTCTTCAGCAGCTCGTCCTCGCTGTCGCAGCGGCGGATGCCGCGGCCGCCGCCGCCGTTGGTGGCTTTCAGCATCACCGGGTAGCCGATCTGGCCGGCCAGGGCGCGCGCCTCCTCGACGCTTTCCAGATTGTGGTCGGACCCCGGCACCACCGGGATGCCGGCGGCGATCATCGCGTTGCGCGCCTGGATCTTGTCGCCCATGCGGCGGATCACCTCGGGCGAGGGGCCGATGAAGCGGATGCCGCGGCGCGCACAGATGGTGGCGAGGTCGGGGTTCTCGGACAGGAAACCGTAGCCGGGATGCAGCGCGTCGCAGCCGGAGGCCGCGGCCAGGTTGACCAGCGTGTGCGCGTTCAGGTAGCCGAGGATCGGGTCCTTGCCGATATGGTAGGCCTCGTCGGCCTTCTTGACGTGGAGCGCGTGGCGGTCGGCGTCGGTGTAGATGGCGACCGACTTGATGCCCAGCTCGGCGCAGGCGCGCACGATGCGGACGGCGATCTCGCCCCGGTTGGCGACCAGGATCTTCTTAAGCATGGTCACCGCTTCTTTGACAAAAGTAACGCGAAATCATATCATTGCGGGCTAATGTTTAACCGGGTGCGTCATGTCGAGCCTGTGCATGCGGTCCCAGCGTGTTGTTAGTCGGGGGCGCCGTGCTCCAGCCTGTTGAAGTCGATCCACGGCGTTTCTGCAGGGATTCGCAGTCGTGGGAAGTCCGGTCCGACGTGTCCGAGTTCCCGCGGCTCGCCCACGAATTTACGCAAGGCGCGCTGTTCTGTCGAGTCTCCGGGCGGACGGATCAGCGGGGCGGCATCGCGCTGCAGTTGATGGTACAAGGCGAGGTCGAGCTGACCTGCCAGCGTTGTCTGGGCCCGTTGCGGCATGCGGTGGAAATCGGGCGCACGGTGCATCTGGCGCGCAACGAGACCGAACTGGAGCGGCTCGATGCGTTGCCCGACGGCGATGCGATCCTGGTCGGCGAGAAGATCGACCTCGTCGACCTGGTTGAAGATGAAGTGCTGTTGAGCCTGCCGCTGGCGGCCATGCACGCAGAAGGTGAATGCCCCGCTGGCGGGGCCCCAATTTTTAAGGAGTAAGAAATGGCAGTCCAGCAGAACAAGAAGTCCCCGTCCAAGCGCGGCATGCATCGCTCGCACGATTTCCTGACCAACCCGCCGCTGGCCGTCGAGCCGACCACCGGCGAGACGCACCTGCGCCACCACATCAGCCCCAGCGGCTTCTATCGCGGCCGCAAGGTCGTCAAGGCCAAGGGCGAATAATCTGCTTGCGCGCCGGGACGCAGCGGCGATCGCCGCTGCCCGGCGCGACCGATCCAGCCAACGATTTTCGGCTGCATGAGAAACATCACAGTCGCCATTGATGTCATGGGGGGCGATCACGGTCCCCATGTCACGGTTCCGGCGGCGGTCCGCTGTCTTGCGCGCAATCCCGACCTCAACGTGATTCTGGTCGGGGCGCAGGACGTCATCGAAGCCGAGCTCAAGGCGCGCCATACCAAGGTCGGGCCGCGCCTGATCGTCCGTCACGCCAGCCAGGTGGTGGCGATGGACGAGCCACCGGCGCTCGCGCTGCGCAACAAGAAGGATTCGTCGATGCGGGTCGCGATCGACCTCGTCAAGTCCGGCGAGGCCGACGCCTGCGTGTCGGCGGGCAACACCGGCGCGCTGATGGCGACCGCCCGCTTCGTCCTGAAGACGCTGCCCGGCATCGACCGGCCCGCGATCGCGGCGGTGATGCCGACGATCAGCGGCCACGCGCTGGTGCTCGACATGGGTGCCAACGTCGACTGCAGCGCGGAGCACCTGCTGCAGTTCGGCATCATGGGCGCGATGCTGGTGTCGGCGGTGGAGCACAAGCCGAACCCCAGCGTCGGCCTGCTCAACATCGGCGAGGAAGACATCAAGGGCAACGAGATGGTGAAGAAGGCGGCCGAATTGCTGCGCGACAGCCATCTGAATTTCTACGGCAACGTCGAAGGCAACGACATCTTCAAGGGCACGACCGACGTGGTGGTCTGCGACGGCTTCGTCGGCAACGTCACGCTGAAGGCGTCCGAAGGCCTGGCCAAGATGATTTCCACGACCCTGCGCGCCGAGTTCAAGCGCAACTGGCTGACCCGCATCGCCGGCCTCGTCGCGCTGCCGGTGCTGAATGCCTTCAAGCGCCGGATGGATCCGCGCCGCTACAACGGCGCCACGCTGCTGGGCCTGAAGGGCGTGGTCGTGAAGAGCCACGGCTCGGCCGACCGCTTCGCCTTCGAGCATGCCATCGACACGGCCAGCGACGAAGTCCGCAACAACGTGCTGAAACGCATCACCGATCAGATCCAACTCCTGCAACGGGTGGCCGCTTGACCTATTCCCGCATTCTCGGCACCGGCAGCTACCTGCCGGCGCGCACCCTCACCAATGCCGATCTCGAAAAGCTCGTCGAGACGACCGACCAGTGGATCGTCGAGCGCACCGGCATCCGTGAGCGCCACATGGCCGCCGAAGGCGAGCTCACCAGCGACCTTGCCACCCAGGCGGCGCGCGCCGCGCTCGACGCCGCCGGCGTTGCGGTCGACGACATCGACCTGCTGCTGGTCGCCACCACCACGCCCGACCTGGTGTTCCCCAGCACCGCCTGCATCGTGCAGTCCAAGCTTGGAATGACCAACGGCAAGCCGGCCTTCGACCTGCAGGCCGTGTGCAGCGGATTCGTCTATGCGCTTTCGGTCGCGGACCAGTTCATCAGGAGCGGCACGGCGAAGCGCGCGCTGGTGATCGGCGCCGAGACGCTGTCGCGCATCACCGACTGGAACGATCGCAGCAACTGCATCCTGTGGGGCGACGGCGCCGGGGCCGTGGTGCTGGGCGCCTCCTCCGAACCGGGCATCCTCGCCACCCACCTCCACGCCGACGGCCGCCACAAGGAGTTGCTGCGCACCACGACCGGCGCGTCCACCGGCCTGCACGAGCCGGCCTACATGCGCATGGAGGGCAACGCCGTGTTCAAGATGGCGGTCAACACGCTCGACCGCATCGTCGACGAGACGCTCGAGGCCAACGGCCTGGCGAAGTCCGACATCGACTGGCTGGTGCCGCACCAGGCCAATATCCGCATCATCGCGGCGACCGCCAAGAAGCTCGGCATGAGCATGGACAACGTCGTGACCACCGTCGCCGCGCATGGCAACACGTCGGCTGCCTCGGTGCCGCTGGCGTTCGACGTCGCCGTGCGCGACGGCCGCATCCAGCGCGGCCAGACCGTGCTGATGGAGGCCTTCGGCGGCGGCTTCACGTGGGGTTCCGCGCTCCTCAAATATTGACTCCGAAGACACCCGCATGAAACTCGCATTCGTTTTCCCCGGACAGGGTTCGCAATCGGTCGGCATGATGGCCGGCTGGGGCGGGCGCACCGAAGTGCGCAAGACGTTCAACGAAGCGTCCGACGCGCTCGGTCAGGACCTGTGGGCGCTCGTCAGCGACGGCCCCGCCGATCTGCTCAACCAGACCATCAACACCCAGCCGGCGATGCTTGCCGCCGACATCGCCGCGTGGCGCGTGTGGCGGGCGGCGGGCGGGGCGACGCCGGCGCTGCTGGCCGGCCACAGCCTCGGCGAGTATGCCGCGCTGGTGGCGGCGGGCGCGCTGGATTTCGCCGACGCGATCCGCCTGGTGCGCTTCCGCGCCGAGGCGATGCAGGCGGCGGTGCCCGAGGGCGTCGGCGCGATGGCGGCGATCCTCGGCCTCGACGACGATGCCGTGCGCGCCGTGTGCAGCGAGGCGGCCGCCGGCGAGGTGGTCGAGGCGGTGAACCTCAACTCGCCGGGCCAGGTGGTGATCGCCGGCAACAAGGCGGCCGTCGAGCGCGCCATGGCGCTGGCCAAGGAAAAGGGCGCCAAGCGCGCATTGCCGCTGCCGGTTTCGGTGCCGTCGCACTCGTCGCTGATGCAGCCTGCGGCCGAGCAACTGCTCGCCCACCTGCAGGGCGTGGCGATCACGGCGCCGGCGATTCCGGTCCTGCACAACACCGACGTCAGGACCCACCCGGAGCCCGAAGCCATTCGCATCGCATTGGCCAAGCAACTGCATACCCCGGTGCGCTGGGTCGAGACCGTGCACGCGCTGAAGGCTGCCGGCGTGGAACGCGTGGTCGAGTGCGGCCCCGGCAAGGTGCTCGCGGGGCTCAACAAGCGTATCGACGACAGCCTCCCCGCCGTGGCGCTGGTCGACGAAGCCAGCCTCGGCGCTGCGCTCAACCCATAAGGAGACAAGCATGCTGCAAGGACAAATCGCTCTGGTGACCGGCGCCAGCCGCGGCATCGGCCAGGCCATCGCGCTGGCGCTCGGCCGCGCCGGCGCCACCGTGGTCGGCACCGCCACCAGCGACAAGGGCGCGCAGGCGATCGGCGCGTATCTGGCGGCCGCCGGCGTCAAGGGCGCAGGCATGAAACTCGACGTCTGCAACGCCGCCGAGGTCGACGCCGTGATCGCGGCGATCGAGAAGGATTTCGGCGCCATCGGCGTCCTGGTCAACAACGCCGGCATCACGCGCGACAACCTGCTGATGCGGATGAAGGACGAGGAATGGGACGAGATCATGGCGACCAACCTGACCTCGGTGTTCCGGCTGTCGCGCGCGGTGCTGCGCGCAATGATGAAGGCGCGCAGCGGCCGCATCATCTCGATCGCCTCGGTGGTCGGCGCCATGGGCAACGCCGGGCAGACCAACTACAGCGCGGCCAAGGCCGGCATCATGGGCTTCACCAAGTCGCTCGCGCGCGAGGTCGGCAGCCGCAACATCACGGTCAATTGCGTGGCGCCCGGCTTCATCGACACCGACATGACGCGCGCGCTGCCGGAGGCGCAACGCGCTGCTTTGCTCGGCCATATCCCGCTCGGACGACTGGGTGCCGCGGAAGACATCGCTGCCGCGGTCGCGTTCCTGGCGTCGCCCGCGGCGGGCTACATTTCGGGCACCACGCTGCATGTCAACGGCGGCATGTACATGGCGTGACCGCCCCGCAAAGTTTGGTAAAATCGCCGGGTTTTTGATTTATCCGGGCTTCAGGCAAATTGAAGCCTTTTTTCTAGAGAGGAGCAGTAATGGATAACGTACAGCGTGTAATCAAAGTCGTCGCCGAGCAATTGGGCGTGAATGAAGCGGACATCAAGAACGAGTCCTCCTTCGTCGGCGACCTGGGCGCTGACTCGCTCGACACCGTTGAACTGGTGATGGCGCTGGAAGAGGAATTCGGCTGCGAGATCCCCGACGAGGACGCCGAGAAGATCACCACCGTCCAGCAGGCGATTGACTACGTCAACAGCCACTCGGCCTGACCCCAACAGTAAGAAGGACTGACTTTTGTCCAAGCGTCGCGTTGTCGTCACCGGCCTGGGGATCATCTCCCCGGTCGGCAACACCATCCCGGAAGCCTGGGATAACCTGGTCTCCGGCCGCACTGGGATCGCCCGCATCACCCGCTTCGATCCTTCCCCCTTCGCCTCCCACATGGCGGGCGAGGTGAAGAACTTCGACGTTGAGCAGTACCTCAACCCGAAGGAAGCGCGCCGCATGGATATCTTCATCCAGTACGGCATGGCCGCCGGCATCCAGGCGATCCGCGATTCCGGGCTGGAAGTCACCGAAGCCAACGCCGAGCGCATCGGCGTGAACATCGGCTCCGGAATCGGCGGGCTGCCGCTGATCGAGGAGACCCATTCCATGCTGATGGAATCCGGCCCGCGGAAGATTTCCCCGTTCTTCATCCCGGGTTCCATCATCAACATGATTTCGGGCAACCTTTCGATCCTGTACGGGATGAAGGGGCCCAACCTCGGCGTCGTCACCGCCTGCACCACCGGCCTGCATGCGGTGGGCCTGTCGGCGCGCCTGATCGAGCACGGCGATGCCGACGTGATGGTCGCCGGCGGTGCCGAGTGCGCGACCTCGCCGCTGGGCGTGGGCGGCTTCGCCGCCGCGCGCGCGCTGTCGACCCGCAACGACGATCCGGCCACCGCCAGCCGGCCCTGGGACAAGGACCGCGACGGCTTCGTGCTGGGCGAAGGCGCGGGCGTCCTGGTGCTCGAGGAGTACGAGCACGCCAAGGCGCGCGGCGCAAGGATCTACGCCGAGATATCGGGTTTCGGCATGAGCGGCGACGCCTACCACATGACGGCGCCGAGCACCGACGGTCCCAGGCGCTCGATGCAGAACGCGATGCGCGATGCCGGCGTCAATCCGGACCAGATCCACTACATCAATGCGCACGGCACCTCGACCCCATTGGGCGACAAGAACGAAACCGACGCGATCAAGCTCGCGCTCGGCGACGCGGCCTACAAGACGGTCGTCAATTCGACCAAGTCGATGACCGGCCACCTGCTCGGTGGCGCCGGCGGGGTGGAATCGGTCTTCACCGTGCTCGCAGTGCATCATCAGCTTTCGCCGCCGACCATCAACATCTTCTCGCAAGATCCGGAATGCGATCTCGATTATTGCGCCAACACCGCGCGCGACATGAAGATCGATTTCGCGCTCAAGAACAACTTCGGTTTTGGCGGCACCAACGGGTCGCTGGTCATCAAGCGCGTCTGAATGCCGTGGGGGAAGGCCCCAGCGCAACCTGCCCGAACGGCCGCCCGGTGATCCGGGCATGGCCGCAGCGGCCTGATCTGCTCCGGCTGCAGGCAAGCGATCCACGGCGCTATCCCGGCCTCTTTGTCAGCAGCGGCGACAGCGGCTGGGACATCCTGTTCGCGTTTCCCCGGGACCTTACGCGCGTCGGTGCCGCGGACGGGCTGGAGGCCATGAAGGCGCATCCCGCGATGGGCCTGCGCCCATGCCGCGTGCCGCCCTCGGACGGCGAACCGCCGTTTGCCGGCGGCTGGCTCTGTGCCTTCGCCTACGAACTGGGCGGCGTGTTCGAGCCGAGCGTCGGCATGGCAGCCGATCCCGATTTTCCGCTCGCCTGGCTGGTGCGCATCCCCGCTGCGATCCTCGTCGAACGCGCGTCCGGACGCTGCCTGCTGGTCGCCGAGCCGGACGAGGCGGGGCTCGTCGACGCCATGGCGGACGACCTGACCCGGCTGCCCGCCGCGGTGGCGGCCCCGCCGGCACCCGTGTCGCTGCGCGAGGACGACCCTGCCGCGTTCCTCGCGGGCGTCGCGCGCATCCAGGACTACATCCGTGCGGGCGACGTCTTCCAGGTCAACCTGTCGCGTGGCTGGGAGGCCGAATTTCCGTCCGACGTCGCGCCGGCGGCGCTGCTGGCGCAGCTGCTGCGCAAGAATCCGGCACCGTTCTCCGCGCTGCTGCAGATGGACGACTGGGCCATCGTCAGCTCGTCCCCGGAACGCCTCGTGCGGCTCGGCCGTGACGGCGTGATCGAAACACGCCCGATTGCTGGCACCCACCCCAGAAGCGAAGATCCAGCCGAGGATGCCGCCTTGCGCGCGCGCCTCGAGGCGCACCCCAAGGAGCGCGCCGAGCACGTGATGCTCGTCGACCTCGAGCGCAACGACCTCGGCCGGGTGTGCGAACCCGGCAGCGTGCAGGTGGCGGCCCTCATGGAAATCGCCAGCTACCGCCATGTGCACCACATCGAATCGACGGTATGCGGCCGCCTGCGCGCGGACAGCACGGTCTTCGACGCGCTGCGTGCCGTGTTCCCCGGCGGCACCATCACCGGCTGTCCGAAGGTGCGCACGATGCAGATCATCCGCGAACTCGAGCGCACGCCGCGGCGCAGCTACACCGGCAGCATCGGCTACATCAACCGCGACGGCAGCTTCGATTTCAACATCCTGATCCGCAGTTTCCTGCTGCGCGGGCGCCGGCTCAGCTTCCGCGCGGGAGCCGGCATCGTCGCCGATTCGGACGCGGCGCGCGAGCTCGACGAAACCCGCGCCAAGGCACGCGGCCTGCTGCGCGCGCTGGAGCCCGCATGATCCTCGTCAACGGCGAAGCGGCGCAGGCCATCAGCGCGCTCGATCGCGGCCTGGCCTATGGCGACGGCGTGTTTCGGACCCTGCGCACGCGCGACGGGCAGCCACTGTGGTGGGCCGATCAGGCGGCCAAGCTGGCAGCCGACTGCGCGGCCTTGCAGCTGGCCTGCCCGGACGCGGACTTGCTGCGCGCCGAGGTCGCGCGGGTGGCCGAGGCCGGGGAGGGGATGGTCAAGCTCATCGTGACCCGCGGCGTCGGCGCACGCGGCTACGCGCCGCCTGCCGGACAGGCGACAACCCGCATCGTCCTGGCGGCGCCGCTGCCGGCCCATGCGCGGGCCGACGCGGGCGACGCGATCGTCGTCCGCTGGTGCAGTCTGCGCCTGGCGCGGCAGCCGCGGCTTGCCGGGATCAAGCACCTGAACCGCCTGGAGAACGTGCTGGCGCGCGCCGAATGGGACGATCCGGCCATATTCGAGGGCCTGCTGTGCGACGAAGGCGGCGCCGTGATCGGCGGCACCATGAGCAATGTGGCCTGGATCAAGGATGGCGCCTTGTTCACGCCGGAGCTCGACGCGTGCGGCGTGGCGGGGGTGGCGCGGGCGCGCCTCCTGCGCGCCGCCGCGCGGCACGGGATTCCGGCGCGTATCGGCCGCTGGCATCCGGACGCTATACTCGCTGCCGATGAAGTCATGGTCTGCAACAGCCTCATCGGCGTGCGCCGGGTCGCCCGCCTCGGCGACGCGACCTGGGCGGCGGCGGGCTGGACGACTCTACTGAATGAAGCGCTCCATGAAGACCAGGATTAAACGGTGGCTCGGGCTTGGTGCCCTGGCCGTGCTGATCGCCGCCGGCGCGCTGGCCTGGTATGGCAACGAGCCCTTGCCGATCGAGCCCCTGCCGAAGACGATCAACGTGGTGCCGGGTACGAACCTGCGCAGCCTCAGCACGCTGCTCGAACGCGAGGGCGTGGTCGGCAACGCGCAGGTGTTCTGGCTGCTCGGACGCCTGCTGGGCAAGGCCGGCACGCTCAAGGTGGGCGTCTACGTCCTCGACCGTCCGCTCACGCCCCTGGCGCTCTACGGCAAGATCGAGCGCGGCGAGGTCTCGCAGGCGATCATGCAGTTCATCGAGGGCTGGAACTGGCGCGAGGTGCAGACCGCGCTGGCCGAACAGCCGATGCTGAAGAACGACAGCGCCGGCATGAGCGAGGCGGAAATCCTCCAGGCGATCGGGGCGCCGGAAGCGCACATCGAGGGCCTGCTGTTTCCCGACACCTATTTCTATGCGCCGCAGGCGTCCGATCTCACGGTGCTGCGCCGCGCCTACCGCCGCCAGCACGAGAAGCTGCTCGCGGCCTGGGAGACCCGGGCGCCGGGCCTGCCCTACAGGACGCCATACGAGGCCTTGATCATGGCGTCCATCGTCGAAAAGGAAACCGGGCAGGGCGCCGAGCGGCCGCTGATTGCCGGCGTGTTTCTCAACCGCCTCCGGCTCGGCATGCGCCTGCAGACCGATCCGACCGTCATCTACGGCCTGGGCGACCGCTTCGACGGCAACCTGCGCAAGCCGGACCTGCAGCGCGACACGCCCTACAACACCTATACCCGCGCCGGGCTTCCGCCGACGCCGATCGCGATGCCTGGCGAGGCCGCGATCGAGGCGGCGCTGCATCCGGCGCAGACGGACGCCCTCTATTTCGTCGCGCGCGGCGACGGCACGCATGTATTCTCCAGCACGCTGGAGGCGCACAATCGCGCGGTGAACCGCTATCAACGGGAACATCGATGAGCCCCGGCAAATTCATCACCCTCGAAGGCGTCGACGGCGCCGGCAAGAGCACCCATCTGGGATTCGTCGCGGACTGGCTGCGTGCACGGGGCCGCGAAGTCGTGGTCACGCGCGAACCCGGCGGCACGCCGCTCGGCGAAACGCTGCGCGAGCTGCTGCTGCACCAGCACATGGCCCCCGACACCGAGCTGCTGCTGATGTTCGCCGCGCGCCAGGAACATCTGGCCGGGCTCATCCTGCCGGCGCTGGCGCGTGGTGCGTGGGTGGTGTCCGACCGCTTCACCGACGCGAGCTACGCCTACCAGTGTGGCGGGCGCGGCATTGGGGCCGGGCGCATCGCGGCGCTGGAAGCCTGGGTGCAGCGCGGCTTCGGCCCCGATCTGACGCTCTTGTTCGACGTCCCGCCCGAGGTGGCGGAGGCGCGCCGCTCGGCCGCCCGCTCCGCCGACCGCTTCGAGCGCGAGGCCGACAGCTTCTTTTCGCGCGTGCGCAACGCCTACCTCGAGCGGGCGCGCGCCGAGCCGGCGCGCATCCGCGTGCTGGACGCGCGGCGCAGCATCGCCGAACTGCAGGCGGAAATCGCCGGCCTGCTCGGGGAACTCGCGTGAGCGTCCCCTATCCGTGGCTCGACGTGCCCTGGCAGCGCCTGCTGGCGACCCGGGCACGGCCCGCTCAGGCGCTCCTGCTGGCGGGGCCGCGCGGCGTGGGGAAGGGCGCGCTGGCCCGCGCCTGGGCGCAGGCACTGCTGTGCGAGGCCCCGCAGCCCGACGGCGCAGCCTGCGGAGCGTGTCCCGCCTGCCACTGGTTCGAGACGGCGGCGCACCCGGATTTCCGCCTGCTGACGCTCGAGGAGAAAGCCGCCAAGGACGGGGAAACCCGCATGGCGACGGCGATCGAGGTCGAGCAGGCGCGCGAGGCGGTCGATTTCGTGCAGCTGTCGACCTACCGCGCAGGCTTCCGGGTCGTGCTGATCGACCCGGCGGACGCCCTCAACCTGGCGGCGGCCAATGCGCTGTTAAAGGTGCTTGAGGAACCGCCGTTAAATACGGTGTTCGTGCTGGTCTCGGACCAGCCGCGGCGCCTGTTGCCCACGATCCGCAGCCGCTGCACGCGGCTCGACATCGGCCTGCCGCCCTTCGACCAGGCGGTGCAATGGCTGGCCGGGCAGGGCGTGGGCGATGCGCAGAACCTGCTGGCGCTGTCCGGTGGTTCGCCGCTCGAGGCGCAGCGCTGGGCCGAAGGCGATGCGCTGGAGGAGCGCCGGGGCGTGCTGGAGGGATTGGCGCAGCCGGGGCGGCTCGATCCGGTGACGCTGGGCGAGCGCTGGAAGGCGATCGCCCCGCAGACCTGGCATGCGGTGGCGTACAAGTGGCTGGGCGACCTGCTGGCCGTGAAGCTGCGCGGCCCTGTGCAGTTCAACCGCGATTTCGCCGAGGTGCTGGGGCCGCTCGGCAGGCAGGCCGACCTCGGCAGGCTGCTCGCCCTGGCAAGGGCGCAGGCAAACGAGGGGCGGACGCTGGCGCATCCGCTCAACCGGGCGCTGCAGCTGCAGGCCTGGCTGGTGCAGTACCGGCACGTGTTTGATTGAGAGAAAACGACCATGAATGCAGCAGTCAACGATACCGCAGGCCAGGTCCGCCCCGGCGTGCTGTCGCTGTCGATCAAGGAGAAGTCCGCGCTGTTCGCGGCCTACATGCCCTTCATCAAGGGGGGCGGCCTCTTCATCCCGACGAACAAGCAGTACAAGATGGGCGAGGAGGTCTTCATGCTGCTGACGCTGATGGACGACCCCGCCAAGCTGCCGGTTTCCGGCAAGGTGGTGTGGGTGACGCCGGCCGGCGCCCACGGCAGCCGCACCCAGGGGGTCGGCGTGCAGTTCGCCCACAACGAAAGCGGCAAGGCGGCGCACAACAAGATTGAAGGATTGCTCGGCGGTTCGCTAAAATCCGTGCGTCCTACCCACACCATGTAGCACCGCCATGCGGTGCACGGCCGCCGCATGTTCATCGACTCCCACTGCCACATCAATTTCCCCGACCTCGCCGGCAAGCTGCCCGAGGTGTTCGGCCTCATGGCGGCCAACCAGGTCAGCCACGCGCTGTGCATCGGCGTCGAACTGGAGAAATTCCCCGAAATCCGCGCCCTCGCCGAGGCCTACCCGAACATCTACGCGTCGGTAGGCGTCCATCCGGATCATGAGGACTGCACCGAGCCGACGGTCGACCAACTGGTTGCGCTGGCCGACCACCCGAAGGTGGTGGCGATCGGCGAGACCGGGCTGGATTATTTTCGTCTTACCGGCGACCTCGAATGGCAGCGCGAGCGCTTCCGCACCCACATCCGCGCGGCGAAAATCAGCAGGAAGCCGCTGGTGATCCATACCCGCTCGGCGGCGGACGACACGCTGCGCATCATGCGCGAGGAGAACGCGGGCGAGGCGGGCGGGGTGATGCATTGCTTCACCGAGAGCCTGGCGGTGGCCGAGGCCGCGATCGATCTCGGCTTCTACATATCCTTCTCCGGCATCGTGACCTTCAAGAATGCGGCGGCGCTGCGCGAGGTGGCGGCGGCGATCCCGCTCGATCGCGTGCTGATCGAGACCGACGCGCCGTATCTGGCGCCCGTGCCGCATCGCGGCCAGACGAACCAGCCGGGCTTCGTGAAGCATGTCGCGGAGGAGATCGCACGGGTGCGCGGCATTCCCGTCGAAGCCGTGGGCGAGGCCACCAGCGAGAATTTCTTCCGCCTGTTCGCCGCCGCCCGCCCGCACTGAAGCCGCGGCGCGCCCCGCGCTTACTGGCTGAAGAAGGCCTTCACTTTGTCCATGAAAGACTGGGCGCGCGGATTGTTGTTGCGCCCCGGGCTCAGCGACTCGAATTCGCGCAGCAGTTCACGCTGACGCTCGGACAGGTTCACCGGCGTCTCCACCAGCATGTGGCACATGAGGTCGCCCGGTGCGTGGCTGCGCACGCCCTTGATGCCCTTGCCGCGCAGCCGGAACACCTTGCCCGTCTGGGTTTCGGCCGGGATCTTGATCTTGGCATGGCCGTCCAGCGTGGGGATCTCGACTTCGCCGCCCAGCGCGGCGGTGGCGAAGCTGATCGGCATCTCGCAATGCAGGTCATCGCCGTCGCGCTTGAACACCGGGTGTTCCTTGAGGTGGATCACCACGTAGAGGTCGCCCGGCGGCCCGCCGTTGACGCCGGCTTCGCCCTCGCCGGCGAGGCGGATGCGGTCGCCGCTGTCGACCCCGGCGGGAATCTTCACCGACAGCGTCTTGTGCTTCTTGACGCGGCCTTCGCCGTGGCAGGCGGGGCAGGGGTCGGTCACCTGCTTGCCGGTGCCGCCGCAGCGCGGGCAGGTCTGCTGCACCGAGAAGAAGCCCTGCTGGATGCGCACCTGGCCGTGGCCGCCGCAGGTCGTGCAGGTCGTCGGCGTGGTGCCGGGCTTGGCACCGCTGCCGTGGCAGGTGCCGCACTCTTCCAGCGTGGGGATGCGGATCTTGGTCTCGGTGCCGCGCGCGGCCTCTTCCAGCCCGACTTCCAGGTTGTAGCGCAGGTCGGCGCCCCGGTAGACGCGGTCGCGCCGGCTGCCGCCGCCGCCGAAGATGTCGCCGAAGATGTCCGAAAACGCGTCGGAAAAACCGCCGCCGCCGAATCCGCCCCCGCCCATGCCGGCCTGCGGATCGACCCCGGCGTGGCCGAACTGGTCATACGCGGCGCGCTTGTCCGAGTCGGACAGGATTTCGTAGGCCTGCTTGGCTTCCTTGAATTTCTCCTCAGCGTCCTTGTCGTCCGGGTTGCGGTCGGGGTGGAACTTCATGGCCAGCTTGCGGTAGGCCTTCTTGATTTCTTCGTCCGAGGCGTTCTTGGCGACGCCGAGGACTTCGTAGTAATCGCGTTTTGACATGGTGGTGAGCGGTGAGCAGTGAGCGGTAGGGAGGGAAGCGGAAAAGCGGCAAGCGGTGAGCGACTTTCACCGCCCACCGCTTGCCGCCCACCGTTTACGCGCTTACTTGTCCTTCACCTCTTCGAATTCCGCGTCGACCACGTTGTCGTCGCCCGCGGCGCCGCCGCTACCGGCACCGGCACCGGCGCCCGCCGCCGCGCCCGGCTGCGCCTTGGCCTGCTCGGCCTGGTACATGTGCTCGGCGAGCTTGTGGCTGGCGGTGGCGAGCGCGTTGGTCTTGGCCTCGATCGTGTCCTTGTCGCCTTCGCGCACGGCGTCTTCGCATTCCTTCAGCGCGGCCTCGATCGCGGTCTTTTCGTCGGCCGAGACCTTGTCCCCGTAGTCGGCGAGCGACTTCTTCACCGAGTGGATCATCGCATCGGCGGCGTTGCGCGCGGTCGCCAGCTCGAAGGCCTTGTGGTCCTCGGCGGCGTTGGCCTCGGCGTCCTTGACCATGCGCTGGATCTCTTCCTCGGAGAGGCCGGAGCTCGCCTGGATGCGGATCTTGTTCTCCTTGCCGGTCGCCTTGTCCTTGGCCGACACGTGCAGGATGCCGTTGGCGTCGATGTCGAAGGTGACCTCGATCTGCGGCATGCCGCGCGGCGCGGGCGGGATGTCGGACAGGTTGAACTGGCCGAGGCTCTTGTTGCCCGACGCCATTTCGCGCTCGCCCTGCAGCACGTGCACGGTCACCGCGCTCTGGTTGTCATCGGCGGTCGAGAACACCTGGCTCGCCTTGGTCGGGATCGTGGTGTTCTTCGGGATCAGCTTGGTCATCACGCCGCCCAGGGTCTCGATGCCCAGGGAGAGGGGCGTCACGTCGAGCAGCAGGACATCCTTCACCTCGCCCTGCAGCACGCCGCCCTGGATCGCCGCGCCGACGGCGACGGCCTCGTCCGGGTTGACGTCACGGCGCGGCTCCTTGCCGAAGAAATCCTTGACCGCGTCCATCACCTTGGGCATGCGGGTCTGGCCACCGACCAGGATGACGTCGTCGATCTGCGAGGTCGTCAGGCCGGCGTCCTTGATCGCGATCTTGCACGGCTCGATGGTGCGCGTGATCAGGTCCTCGACCAGGGCCTCGAACTTGGCACGGGTGATCTTCACCGCGAGGTGCTTGGGCCCGGAGGCGTCGGCCGTGATGTAGGGCAGGTTGACCTCGGTCTGCTGGCCGGAGGACAGCTCGATCTTGGCCTTTTCGGCCGCTTCCTTCAGGCGCTGCAGCGCGAGCACGTCCTTCTTCAGGTCGACGCCCTGTTCCTTCTTGAACTCTTCGGCGATGTAGTCGATCAGGCGCTGGTCGAAGTCCTCGCCGCCGAGGAAGGTGTCGCCGTTGGTGGAGAGCACCTCGAACTGGTGCTCGCCGTCGAGCTCGGCGATCTCGATGATGGAGATGTCGAAGGTGCCGCCGCCGAGGTCGTACACGGCAATCTTGCGGTCGCCTTCCTTCTTGTCCATGCCGAAGGCGAGCGCGGCCGCGGTCGGCTCGTTGATGATGCGCTTGACCTCGAGGCCGGCGACGCGGCCGGCGTCCTTGGTCGCCTGGCGCTGGCTGTCGTTGAAGTAGGCGGGCACGGTGATGACGGCCTCGGTGACCTCTTCACCCAGGTAGTCCTCGGCGGCCTTCTTCATCTTGCGCAGCACTTCGGCGGAAACCTGCGGCGGCGCCATTTTCTTGTCGCGCACCTCGACCCAGGCGTCGCCGTTGTCGGCCTTGACGATCCTGTAGGGCATCAGGCCGATGTCCTTCTGCACTTCCTTCTCTTCGAAGCGGCGGCCGATCAGGCGCTTGACCGCGAACAGCGTGTTCTTCGGGTTGGTGACCGCCTGGCGCTTGGCCGGCGCGCCGACCAGGATCTCGCCGTCCTCGGCATAGGCGACGATCGACGGCGTGGTGCGCGCGCCTTCGGCGTTCTCGATGACCTTCGGCGTGCCGCTTTCCATCACCGCCACGCAGGAGTTGGTGGTGCCGAGGTCGATGCCAATGATGCGTCCCATGATGTCTTCCTTCTGAAAAAGTTTGAATTGATTCGAATGTGGGGGAGGGGCGTGCTATTTCAAGCGCTCTGACCCTTGGAAACCATCACCAGTGCCGGGCGCAGGGTGCGGTCGTGCAGGCGGTAGCCCTTCTGCAGCACGGTGACGACCGTATTGGCCGGCTGATCCGAATCGACCATCTGGATCGCCTGGTGCAGATGCGGGTCGAATTTCTCGCCCAGGGGGTCGATGTCGGCGAGGTTGAACTTGCCGAAGGCCGCCGCGAGCTGCTTGAGCGTCAGTTCGACGCCGCCTTTCAGCGTCTCGACGCTCGGCGACGCATCGGCCAGCGCGGCCTCGAGACTGTCCTTCACTGCCAGGAGCTCGCCGGCGAAGCCTTCCACCGCGAACTTGCGCGCCTTGTCCACGTCTTCCGCCGCACGGCGGCGCATGTTCTCGGTTTCCGCCTTGGCGCGCAGCCAGGCGTCGTGATGCTCGGCCGCCTGCAGTTCGGCCGCCTTCAGCATCTCTTCGAGGCTGGGCATGGTGTCCTTCTCGGATTGGGTCTCAGGCGTGTTGGTGTCGGTGTTGAATTCGTCCTGCATGGGGGCTCCCGATTGTTTCTTGCGGCGAGTTGGGGACGAAAAACGGGGTTTCAAGAGCGCGAAGTCAATTTTTCTTGGCGGATCGCGGGCGCCGCGGGGCATTCCGGTTTGCCGCGCGCAGGCGCTTCCGGTATGATGCGCGGCTTCCCGGAGAGGTGGATGAGTGGTTTAAGTCGCACGCCTGGAAAGCGTGTTCAGGGTAATACCCTGACGGGGGTTCGAATCCCCCCCTCTCCGCCACATACGTCGGCCACCCGAATATGCCTAAATACGCCTACCACGGCAGGCTTTCCGTGGTTGTACCCGTCAAGAACGAGCAGGACAACGTCGAGCCGCTGGTACGCGAGATCGCCGCGGCGCTGTCCGGCAACACCACCTTCGAAATCGTCTACGTGAACGACGGCAGCACCGATGCCACGCAGGCGAGGCTCGAGGTGCTGAAATCCGAGTTTCCCATGCTGCGGGTGATCCGCCATCGCGCCTCGTGCGGGCAAAGCCGCGCGGTCACGACCGGCGTCGGCGCGGCGCGCTACGAGTGGATCGCCACGCTCGATGGCGACGGCCAGAACGATCCCGCCGACATCCCCGCGTTGCTCGCGAAGCTGGCGGATCCGGCGCAGCCGCCCAATCTCGAACTGCTGGCAGGGTGGCGGTCGAAGCGCAACGACACCTTCGTGCGCCGCATTTCGTCCAGGATCGCCAACGGCGTGCGTTCCCGCATGCTCAAGGACAACACGCCGGATACCGGCTGCGGCCTCAAGGTGTTCGCCCGCGAGACCTTCCTCGCGCTGCCGAACTTCGACCACATGCACCGCTTCCTGCCGGCGCTCGTCATGCGCAACGGCGGTGCCGTGGTCTCCGTGCCGGTCCATCATCGCGCGCGCGAGCGCGGGGCCTCGAAATACGGCGTGCACAACCGCCTGTGGGTCGGCATCGTCGACCTGTTCGGCGTGGCGTGGCTGCAGCGCAGGGTGCGACTGCCCGTGATCGAGGCCGATTCCGATCTCTAGAATGGGCCGGGCCCGGTGAAAGCGCGCGTCGTTCTGAAGGGGCTGGCGCTGATGCTGAGCCTGGCGCTGCTCGGCTATCTGTTCGAGAGCAGCGACCTCGGCAACAGCGTCAACGAGGCCTGGATCGACACCCGTGTGCGCGGCCACGGCGTCAGCGGCGCATTGCTGTTTCTCCTGATGGGCGGCCTGTTCACCGCCATCGGCCTGCCGCGCCAGATCATCGCCTTCCTCGGCGGCTATGCCTTCAACGTGGGGCTGGGCACGCTGGTGGGCGCGCTGGCGGCGCTGCTCGGCTGCATGCTCAGCTTCGGGTATGCGCGGCTGTTCGGCCAGGGCCTGCTGCGCGCGCGCCTGGGCGAACGTGCGGGGCGCTTCGACCGCTTCATCCAGAATCACCCGTTCTCGATGACCGTTCTCGTGCGGCTGCTGCCGGTCGGGAACAACCTGCTGACCAACCTCGCGGCGGGCATTTCCAGCATTCCCGCCGTGCGCTTCTTCGCCGGCACGCTGCTCGGCTATCTTCCGCAGACGCTGGTGTTCGCGCTGGTGGGCAGCGGCGCGCACATCGACCCGGCGCTGAAGCTCGCGCTCGCCATCGGGCTGTTCCTGGTGTCGGGCGCGCTCGGTGCCTATCTCTATCGCCGCTTCCGCCATGGCCAGAGCCTCGACGACCAGGTGGATGCCGCACTGGATGAAACAGGAGGCTCGCACGATGAATCCCGGTTCCCACGCTGACGGCTCGGGGCGGACCCGGCTGCTGGCAAGCCTCGCGCTGCTGGCGGGCCTGACCGCAGTGGCGCTGCTGACGCGGCCGCTGTCGCCGATCGACGAGACACGCTACGTCAGCGCGGCGTGGGAGATGTGGCTGCGCGGTGATTTCCTGGTCCCGTTCAAGAACGGCGCACCCTACAGCGACAAGCCGCCTTTCCTGTTCTGGATGTTCCAGATTGGCTGGGCTTTGTTCGGCGTCAACGAGTGGTGGCCGCGCCTGGTGCTGCCGCTGTTCTCCGCCGGCGGCCTGTTCCTGACCTATCGACTCGCGGCCCGTCTCTGGCCGCAGCATGGAGGGCTCGGCGGACAGGCGGCGCTGGTGCTCGTCAGCGCGCTGCTGTGGATCGTGTTCTCCACCTCGGTCATGTTCGACGTGATGCTCGCGTTCTGGGTGCTGCTCGGCCTGCAAGGCGTACTGACGGCGGCGGAGGGGAAGCGCAGCGGTTTCGTCGTGATGGGAGTGGCGATCGGGTTCGGCGTGCTGAGCAAGGGACCGGTCATCCTGCTGCATCTGCTGCCGGTCGTGGCGCTGGCACCCTGGTGGAATCCGGGCCTGCGCTGGGCGCGCTGGTTCGGCGGCACGCTGCTGGCGGTGCTGCTCGGTGCGTTGATCGCCCTGGCGTGGGCGCTGCCGGCGGGATTCTCGGGCGGCGAGGCGTACCGCAACGCGATTTTCTGGGGGCAGACGGCCAACCGCATGGTCGAGTCCTTTGCGCACCGGCGCCCGTTCTGGTGGTACGTGCCGCTGCTGCCGCTGCTGCTGTTCCCGTGGTTTGCCTGGCCCGCCTGGTGGAAGGCGCTCGTGCACCAGCGCCGCCGCGGCCTCGACCGCGGCGCCAGGTTTTGTCTGGCGTGGATGCTGCCGGTATTCGTCGCCTTCTGCTTCATCAGCGGCAAGCAGCCGCATTATCTGGTGCCGCTGTTCCCCGCCTTCGCGCTGCTGACGGCGCGCCTGCTCGCCGGGACGGCTAAGGCGCGGACGGGCCTTCCGGCCTTGCTGGCGGCAGCGCTGGGCGTGCTGCTGATCCTGGCCGCCGGCGGCCGGATTGCGGCGCTGCACGGCCAGGTCGTCGCGCTACCGCCGATGTGGCCGGGCGTGGTCCTGATTATTCTGGCGGTTCTGGTCTGGGCCGGCGGGCGGCGCGGCGTCGCACCGGTCCCGAGCCTGGCGCTGCTCGGTGCCGCGACGATGGCCCTCGTGCAGGTCGCCGCCATGCATTCGATCGAGCCGCGCTATGACGTCAAGCCGATGGCGCGGGCGATCAAGGCGCTGCAGGGCGAAGGGCGCGTGGTGGCCAGCATCGCGACCTACCATGCCCAGTATCAGTTTCTGGGAAGATTGACGGAACCGCTGGTGGAACTGAACCAGTCGAGCGCGCCTGCCTGGCTGGCGTCACATCCGCAAGCCTACGCGGTGGTGTACCTGCACGGCAACACGCCGACCGGCGCAATTCCCGCGCGCCACAAGCAGCCCTACCGCGGCGACATCGCCGTGCTGGTTGATGCCCCTACGGCCGCCTCGCTGCTGGCCGAGGCCGCCATGTAAGCATGGCGGGACCGGAGGCTCAGGCCTCGGCGTCGCGCTGCGGCAGCACGACCTCGCGCGACGGCGAAATGGTCGAGATGGCGTGCTTGAAGATCATCTGGGCCGCCTGGTCCTGCCCCTTCAGCAGGACGACGAACTGGTCGAAGGATTCGATGCGCCCCATCAGCTTGATCCCGTTGACGAGGAAGACGGACACCGGAATGCGCTCCTTGCGCAGGGTGTTGAGGAAGACATCTTGCAGGTGATTGTATTCTTTGGCCATGTTCGGCTCCCTGTCAGGTGGAGACGGGGCGAAGCCCCGTTTATATTATTAGCGGATTACTCGATTTTTGCACCGGCGCGCACCGCCTGGATCGCATCGCGCACGCGCTCCTGCTGCAGCTGCTTGACGATGTCGCCGCGTACGGCGTCGAGCGGCGGGAACGTGGGCATCCGGGTGTCGTCGAGCCGGATGATGTGATAGCCGAACTGGGTCTTCACCGGCGTCTGGGTCATGCCGCCCTTCTTGAGCCCAGCCAATGCCTCGGAGAACTCCGGCACGAAAGCACGGCGGTCGGACCAGTCAAGCGCGCCGCCGTTCTTGGCCGAGCCGGGGTCCTGCGAGTATTTCTTCGCCAGATCCTCGAACTTCGCCTTCTTCTTGTCGATCTCGGCGATGAGCTTCTTCGCCTCGGCCTCGCTCTTCACCAGGATGTGATGGGCGCGGTACTCGGGCTCCATCGGCTGGGCCTTGGCCTTGTCGTACGTCGCCTGGATGTCGGCGTCGGTCACCGGGTGGGACTTGATGTAGTCCTCCAGATAGGCCTTCGCCAGCTGATCCTTGCGGCGGATGTCGAGGGCGGCCGCGAGGGTGGGGTCCTTGTCGAGACCCTTGTCGAGTGCGGCGCGCGACAGCAGCTCCAGGTTGATCAGGGACTCGCGTATCCGTGCGTCCAGCTGCGGGCTGTCGGGCTGGCCTGCGGCCATCTCGCTCTTGACCATTTGCCCGTAAATGGCGGGAATGGGCGTGCCGTTGACCACGGCCAGGGGCTTGCTGGCGTCGGCGGCCGGCGTCGCCGCCTTGGGCGCCGGCGCGGCAGGAGCGGGCGTTTGCGCCTGCGCCAGGGGGGCGAGCGCCAGCAGGATCAGGGCGGGGAGGCGTGCAACGCGCATTCGGTTTCCTTTCAGAGTTCTTCCGGGGTCAGGGCAGTGATCGACAACGCATGGATCTCACGTTGCATGAGCTCGCCCATCGCCTCGTAGACGAGACGGTGGCGGGCAAGCGTGGAAAGATTGCGGAACCTGGGCGACACCAGCGTCAGCCGGAAATGTCCACCGCCGGATGCGGCACCGGCGTGTCCCTTGTGCTGGGCGCTTTCGTCTTCCAGCGTGTAGCTTTCGGGCTCCAGCGCGGCGAGGCGCTGGCGGATCAGGTCGGCGGTGCTCATGCGGGCAGGGTCTTATTGAAGGGCTTGACGCTGACGCTGCCGTACACGCCGGCCGCCACGTAGGGATCGGCCTCGGCCCACGACTGTGCATCGGCAAGCGAGTCGAATTCGGCGACGATCAGGCTGCCGGAGAAGCCCGCCGGCCCGGGGTCGCTGCTGTCGATGGCGGGAAACGGTCCGGCCAGCAGAAGCCGCCCGCCGGCCTGCAGCGCCTGCAGGCGTTCGACGTGGGCGGGGCGGGCGGCAAGTCGCCGGTCGAGGCTGTCGGGCACATCCTGGCCGACGATCGCGTAGAACATTATTGCTTTTCTTCCTTGTCCAAGTATTTGGTGAGCATCATGCTCTGGCCAATCACAAAAACCAGCATCAGGCCCAGGCTGCCGAACAGCTTGAAGTCCACCCAGGTGTCGGTCGAGAAGTTGAAGGCGACAACGAGATTTGCAACCCCCATGAAGGCAAAAAATCCGCCCCAGCTCGCGTTCAACCGACTCCATGCGACCTCGGGAAGTTCCATCTGCGTGTTCATCAGGCCCTTGATGACGTTGCGGCCGACGGCGGCGGAGCCAAGGATGATCGCGGCGAAGATCCAGTACAGCACCGTCGGCTTCCACTTGATGAAGGTTTCGTCGTGCAGCCAGAGCGTGGCGCCGCCGAACAGCACGATGAGGCCGAGGCTGACCCACATCATGGTTTCGATCGCCTGCCCGCGCAGCTTCACCCAGACGATCTGCCCGACGCTGGCGACGATGGCGACCAGCGTCGCGAGGTAGATCCCCGGCTTCTCGCCCACCCCGACCGGTTGCGGCAGACCGAGCCCGGCCATGAACGCGCGCGTCGCTTCGGCGTTGGCGTCGCCGATCTTGTAGGCGATGAAGAAGACGATGATCGGAAAGAGATCGAACAGCAGTTTTTTCATTAGGGTTCGGCACGCAACCGACCGTAATTCAAGCAATTTCTTATTTTGCTATGATTCCCCCTCCTGGCCAAGCGCTTTTGGCGCTGGTCGCCCGACCCCGATCATCGATGCTCAATATCGATCTGCATTGCCATTCCAACGTCTCTGATGGTGTGTTGCCGCCGGCCGAAGTGGTCCTGCGCGCCGCGGCCAACGGCGTCCATGCGCTTGCCCTGACGGACCACGACGATGTCGGCGGCATTGCGGCCGCACAGGCGACGGCGGACCGCGTCGGGGTGACACTGATCCCCGGCGTCGAGGTTTCCGTGACATGGAGCGGGCATACGGTGCACATCGTCGGCCTGCGCATCGACCCGTCGCATCCGGCGCTCGCCGACGGCCTCGGCGAGATTCGTCGCGGCCGCATGGCGCGTGCCCGGCGCATGGCCGACGACCTGGCGCAGGCCGGCATCGCGGGCGCCTACGAGGGCGCCTATGCGTATGCCGTGAACAAGCAGATGGTGGGGCGCACCCACTTCGCGCGCTGGCTGGTGGCGCAGGGACACGCGCCCGACGTGCGCAGCGCGTTTCGCCGCTTTCTCACGCGCGGCAACCCCGGCTACGTCGAGCACCAGTGGACCACGCTGGAAAACGCCGTCGACTGGATCCGGGCGAGCGGGGGCGTCGCGGTGATCGCCCATCCCGGGCGCTACCCGCTCGACGCGTGTTCCCTGCATCGCCTGCTGGATGCGTTCCGCGCCGCCGGTGGCGAAGGCATCGAGGTCATCACCGGCAGCCACCATCCCTCCGAGTTCGGCAAGTTTGCCGACCTGGCGCGCGCATTCGGCCTCAAGGCCTCGCGCGGGGCCGATTTCCACGCACCGGGCGAGGGCGTCGACATCGGACGCCTGCCCGCGCTGCCGCATTACTGCAAGCCGGTCTGGCAAGGATGGCCGGAACTCGAAGCACACCTTTCCCTTTCCCCGACCTGACGATTCATGGCGCAATTCTTCAACATTCATGCCGACACGCCGCAGCCCCGCCTGATCCAGCAGGCGGTCGAGATCCTACGGCGCGGGGGCGTGATCGTCTATCCGACCGATTCCTGCTACGCACTGGGCTGCCATATCGGCGACAAGGAGGCCGCGATGCGGCTCTTGTCGGTGCGTGGCCTCGACACCGGCCACGATCTCACGCTGGTCTGCCGCGACTTGTCGGAGCTGGGGCGCTATGCGCAGGTCGACAACGCGCAGTTCCGCTTTCTCAAGGCGCATACGCCGGGCGCCTATACGTTCATCCTGCGCGGAACCCGCGAGGTGCCGAAGCGCCTGCTGCACAAGAAGCACGACACCATCGGCCTCAGGGTGCCCGACCACGCGATCGTGCAGGCGCTGCTGGCGGAGCTGGGCGAACCCATCCTGTCGTCGACGCTGCTCCTTTATGGCGAGGACGTGCCGCTCACCGAGCCGTGGGAGATCCGCGAACGCCTCGAACACCGGGTCGATCTGGTCATCGACGGCGGCGCCTGCGGGCTCACGCCGACCACGGTGGTCGACCTCACCACCGACACCCCCGCCGTGCTGCGCTACGGCAAGGGCGACACCGCCGACTTCGAGGGCTGACGCGCATGGAACTCACGCTGATCCAGAAGATTGCGGTGTTCGCCCTGCCGGTGATCTTCGCGATCACGCTGCACGAGGCAGCGCATGGCTATGTCGCGCGCTACTTCGGCGACATGACGGCGGCGGCCGCCGGCCGCATCTCGGCCAACCCGCTCAAGCACATCGATCCAGTCGGCACCATTCTCGTGCCGCTGGTGATCCTGCTGACCAGCAAGCTGCTTGGCGGCGGCGCGATCCTGTTCGGCTGGGCCAAGCCGGTGCCGGTCAATTTCGGCCGCCTGCGGCGTCCCAAGCAGGACATGCTGTGGGTGGCGGCGGCCGGCCCCGGCGTGAACCTCGTCATGGCGGTGTTCTGGGCGCTGATGATCCAGCTCGGCCATGCCCTCGGCAGCGGCTTCGCCAGCGCGCCGCTGATGCTGATGGGCGCCGCCGGCGTGTTCATCAACGTCATCCTGATGGCGCTGAACCTGATTCCGTTGCCGCCGCTCGACGGCGGGCGCATCGCCGTGAGCCTGCTGCCGGTGAAGCAGGCGATGCAGTTCGCGCGGCTGGAACCCTACGGCCTGTTCATCCTGCTCGGCCTCATGTTCACCGGCATCCTCGGCATCATCCTGTGGCCGCTGATCAGCCTGTTCATCGGCTTGACCGCGCTCCTCACCGGCCTCGAGCCGGCCCAGCTGGTCGGCCTGATCCAGCTCGTGCTGTCCTGACCGCTACCGCTCACCGCTTACCACTTACTACTTACTACTCGCCACTCACCACTCGCCCGACATGTATTCCGACCGCGTTCTTTCCGGCATGCGCCCCACCGGCCGCCTCCACCTCGGCCACTACCACGGCGTCCTGAAAAACTGGCTGCGCCTGCAGAACGAGTACCAGTGCCTGTTCTTCGTAGCCGACTGGCACGCGCTGACCACGCACTACGACACACCGCAGGTCATCGACGCCAACGTGCGCGACATGACGGTCGACTGGCTGGCCGCAGGCGTCGATCCGGCGCAGGCGACGCTGTTCGTGCAGTCGCGCGTGATCGAGCACGCCGAACTCCATCTGCTGCTGTCGATGATGACCCCGCTGGGCTGGCTGGAGCGCGTGCCCACCTACAAGGACCAGCAGGAGAAGCTGGCCAGCAAGGATCTCTCGACCTACGGCTTCCTCGGCTATCCGCTGCTGATGAGCGCCGACATCCTGATCTATCGGGCGAACCGCGTGCCGGTCGGCGAGGACCAGATTCCGCACGTCGAGTTCACCCGCGAACTCGCGCGTCGCTTCAACCACATGTATGGCCGCGAGCCGGATTTCGAGGAGAAGGCGCGCGCGGCGGCGAAGAAGCTCGGCTCGAAGAAGGCCCGCCTGTACGAGGAATGCCGCACCGCGTATCAGGAAAAGGGCGACGACGAGGCGCTGGAGTCGGCGAAGGCCCTGCTGAACGACGCGCAGAACCTGTCGATGAACGACCGCGAGCGCCTGTTCGGCTATCTCGAAGGCTCCGGCAAGATGATCCTCGTCGAGCCCGAGGCGCTGCTTACCGAGGCATCGAGGATGCCGGGCCTGGACGGGCAGAAGATGTCGAAGTCCTACGGCAACACCATCGCCCTGCGCGAAGATCCGGAGACGGTGACGAAGCAGATCCGCACCATGCCGACCGACCCGGCGCGCGTGCGCCGCACCGATCCGGGCAATCCGGCCAACTGCCCCGTCTGGCAGTTCCACCTCGTGTATTCGGACGACGGCGTGCGGCAGTGGGTCACCACGGGCTGCACCAGCGCCGGCATCGGCTGCCTGGAGTGCAAGCAACCCGTGATCGACGCGGTTCTGGCCGAGCTCGCGCCGATCCGCGAGCGTGCGCAGTACTACGAGGAGCACCCCGACCAGGTCCGCAACATCCTCGCGGACGGCTGCGAAAAGGCGCAGGAGCTGGCGCGCGACACCATGCGCGATGTGCGCGAGGCGATGGGGCTTACCTTCAGCTACTGAGCGCCGCAAAGGCGCTCGACGCGCCCGCGCGGCGCCCGGGCGGCGGGGACGAATCTGTCCTATAAAAACAGTGCCGTCAGCATGTGACTTGCCGCCGTGCCGGCGGCGGGTGCAATGCCAGCCGGCATGCCGCCCGGGTTTTTGGCACCCACATGTCATGGAGGAACGCGCAATGAGCACTCAACCTGCGTCCGGCGAACCCGTCGCGCCCGAGGTGACCAAGGAGCAGCTGATCGCCGATTTCAAGACCGTGGTGGCGGATGCCGAGGCGCTGCTCAAGGCCACGGCGAATCAGGGCGGCGACGCCGTTGCATCGATCCGCGCACGCGCAGAGGCCTCGCTGGCCCGCGCCAAGGCGCAGATGGCCGACGCCGAAGCGGCGCTGGTGGCCCGCGCCAAGGCCGCCGCGAAGGCCACGGATGCCTATGTCCACGAGAATCCCTGGAAGTCGATCGGGATATCGGCCGGGCTCGGGCTGCTGATCGGCTTCCTCATGGGGCGCCGCTAGCCCGTCGCCATGGGCGAGCCGGCGCCCGGTGGGGGCATGGGGCTGTTCGAATCGCTGAAGACCTTCGCGGGCAGCCTCGTCGCGATCGCGCATACCCGCCTCGACCTGCTTGCGAACGACCTCGAAGAGGAGCGGGACTGGCTGCTGTCGGTGCTGGGGCTGCTGCTGCTTGCCGCGTTCTGCCTGGGCCTGGGGCTCTTGCTGCTGGTGCTCCTGCTGGTCGTCGCATTCTGGGAAAGCCACCGCCTGCTGGTGCTGGCAGGCCTCGCCGCGCTGTTTCTCGGCAGCGGTGCGGCGGCGGTCGGCTGGGCGCGCCACAAGCTCCGGACCAAGCCCAGGCTGTTCGCGGCGAGCCTCGGCGAGTTGTCGAAGGACCGCGAGCGATTGATGGGCCGATCATGAGCGCCAGGTTGCGCCGTCGGGCCGAACGCCGCGCGGGCTTGATCGCGCAGGCGGAGGCGCAGCGCGATGCGCTGGCGCGCGGCGTCGATCGCTGGCGTGGGCCGCTCGCCCTGGCCGATCGCGGGATCGACGCGCTGCGCAGCATCGGGCGTCATCCCGGATGGGTGCTTGGCGGCGTCGTTCTGCTTGCCGCCGTGCGGCCGCGGCGTGCCGGCAGGTGGGCGCGATGGCTGTGGACGGCGTGGCAGATCGGGCGTCGGCTGGCCGGCCGATGAGGCGGGTCGTTCCGGCGTCGAGCCGTCCTGAATGCGTCTAAAGTAAAAACACCAGGCAGCGCGTCGGCGGCAGCGCTGCCGGCCGTCATGTCATCGTCCGCCAAGCGTTTCAGTGCATCCCTTTATGACAGGAGAACGAACATGCGCTACCTGCCCCTGGTCTTGTCCCTGCTGCTCGTGCCGTCCGCTGCCGTCCGCGCCGACGTCAGCGTCGGCGTCGGCATCAGCGTGCCCGGCGTCAGCATCGGCATCAACGTGCCGGCCTATCCCAGGCTCGTTCGGATACCGGGCTATCCGGTCTATTACGACCCGCGCATCCACCTGAACCTGTTCTTCTACGACGGCCTTTACTGGGTCTTCCAGGGCGACCACTGGTATGTGAGCAGCTGGTACGACGGCCCCTGGGACCTGGTCGACCCGTACGACGTGCCGCTCTTCGTGCTGCGCGTCCCGGTCCGCTACTACCGCGTGGCGCCGCCGTTCTTCCATGGCTGGCGTCCCGACGCACCGCCGCGCTGGGGCGAGCACTGGGGGCCGGACTGGGAACGGCAGCGCGGCGGCTGGGATCGCTGGGATCGTCGCGCTGCGCCGCGTCCTGCGCCGTTGCCGAGCTATCAGCGGCCTTACACGGGTGAGCGCTATCCGCGCGAACCCGAGCAGCAGCGCTCGATCCGCACCGAGCGCTACCGCTATCAGCCGCGCGAGCCGGTGGGGCGCGAGCATTTCCAGCAGCAGCAACGGCCGGGCGGTCCGCAGGAGCGCGGCCGCGACGGGCGCGGCGATCACGGGCCGGATCGCCGCTAGGGTACGCGAATGCTGGTGACGTTCACGTGCAAGGCCTACGCCGATATCACGATGTTCGGCGAGGTGGCGCTGACGATGCTGAAGATGATGGGGCACAGCCCGACGGTTCCGGGCGCCATCCTGGCCGAGGACGTGCCGGCGGCGCTCGAGCGCCTGGAGGGCGCGATCGCTGCGGTGCGGCAGGCCGAGATGACGACGGCGCCGAAGAAGGCGCCGAGCGATGATGCGGACGAGGTCCCGGTCAGCCTGGCCCACCGGGCGTTGCCGCTGATCGAGTTGCTGACCGCCGCGGCGCGGCAACGCTGCGACGTGATGTGGAAGTGACGCGTGTGCCGGCGGGCTCAGCGCATCGCCATGTCGCGCGCCGCGTTCACCACTTCACCACGTGCACGTTGTTGAGCGTGCGGCCGAGGAAGCGCTCGCCGATGGTCTGGAAGCGGAGCGGCACGTCGGTGACGTAGAAATCGTAGCGCGGCTGGCCGGGACCCGGGTTGGCGAGATGCGTCTCGGCCAGCACCGCGGCGACCTGCTCGGCCATCGCCTCCGCGGAATCGACGAGGTTCACGGCGTCGCCGACCACCTGCCGCAGCAGCGGCTTCAGCAGCGGGTAGTGGGTGCAGCCGAGCACCAGCGTGTCGATGTGCTCGGCGAGCAGCGGCTTCATGTATTCCTGCGCGGTCAGGCGGGTGACTTCGTGGTCGAGCCAGCCTTCCTCCACGAGCGGGACGAACAGCGGACAAGCCTGCGAATGGATGCGCGAGTCGGGCGCGTAGTCGTGGATCGCGCGCGCATAGGCATTGCTGTTGATCGTCGTCGGGGTACCGATGACGCCGATTTTCCGGCCGCCGCGCGCCGACACCGCGCCGGCGTCGATCACGTCGAGCACCGGCACCGGCGAGAGGTCCTTGACCACCTGCGCGGCAACCGCCGCCATGGTGTTGCAGGCGATGACCAGCAGCTTGACCTCTTTCTCCAGCAGGAACTGCGCGATCTGCGTGGTGAAATGCGCGATCGTCTCGACGGACTTCACGCCATAGGGGACGCGCGCCGTGTCGCCGAAATACACGATGTTTTCAAAGGGCAGGCGCTCCATCAGCGCGCGCACCACGGTCAGCCCGCCGATGCCGGAATCGAATACGCCGATCGGGGAGTGTGCGTTCGTGGACATGGATGGCAGGATGGCGGAATGACAAAGCTGGCATTCTACCCGCTGGACCTGTTGCAGAAGCGCGTTTCGAGGCGCCGTTCCGCATGAGCGGCTGCGGCTGCAATTCGGCGTGCGACGCGGCGTCGCCGGACCCGGGCTACCGGCGCGCGCTGTGGGTCGCACTGGTGCTGAACGTGCTGATGTTCGGCGTCGAACTCGTTTCCAGCTTCTCGGCCCACTCGGTGTCGCTGCTGGCCGACGCGGTCGATTTCCTCGGCGACGCCGGCAACTACGGCGTGGCGCTGTTCGTGCTGGGGCTGGCGCCGGTGTGGCGCTCGCGCAGCGCGCTGTGGAAGGGGGCGCTGATGTTCGGATACGGACTGTTCGTGCTTGGCAAGACGGCGTGGCAGTGGTCGGCCGGTGTGGTGCCCGAGCCCGCGATCATGGGCTGGGTGAGTCTCATCGCGCTGGTGGTCAACCTTGGTGTCGCGGTCTTGCTCTATGCCCACCGCCAGGGTGATGCGCAGGCGCGCTCCGTGTGGCTGTGTTCGCGCAACGATGCGCTCGGCAACATCGCCGTGATGGGCGCGGCGGGTGCGGTGTGGGCGACCGGGCGGGGCTGGCCCGACATCGCCGTGGCGGTGGCGTTGGCGGCACTCGCGCTGACGTCGGGCGCGGCGGTGATTCGCCATGCGAAGGACGAATTGCGGGCCGGGGTGTAAGCGCGCCGCTCGCGTGGCGAGGGACGCCAGTTCGGACAGCAAGGGGCGAGTTGCTCACCCGTTTCGTGTCGGAAAACCTTACACCCGGCTTTCTCTCTCTCTCGAGAAAAACGCGACGAATCAGTTGCTTGCATGGGTTCTCCGGAAGTGTGCACGTTCCTTGCTTTCGCGCTGCGGAACAAGCAGACGCGCAGCGCCAGCCAAGCGCGCCCGGAAAACACATGGCCATTTCAAGAGGAGGATTCCATGCGCGCCACCCTGATCACGTCCACGCTTCTCGTCGCCGGCCTCATCTCCGGCGCTGCCCAGGCCGCCCTCGTCGACCGCGGCGGCGGCCTCATCTACGACACTGACCTCGACGTCACCTGGCTCAAGGACGCCAACTACGCCAAGACCAGCGGCTACGACGCCGACGGCCTGATGACCTGGAGCGAGGCCACCACCTGGGCCGCCAACCTCAGTTATTTTGATGCCGTGCGCAACGTCACCTACGCCGACTGGCGCCTGCCTACGAGCGATACCACCTGTGGAGCCTTCAACTGCTCCAACAGCGAAATGGGGCACCTGTTTTACAACGAATTGGGCGGTACCGGAGGGCAATCCATCCTGACCAGCGGCGATCCGGATCTGGCCAAGTTCACCAATTTCCGGAATAGCTTGTATTGGTCCGGTACGGAGTACGCGCCGGACCCAGCCTACGCGTTTGTCTTCGATACCAACTACGGCCTCCAGGGCGTCGGCTCTAAGTACGGTAGTACGTATGCATTGGCTGTTCGTCCCGGCGATGTCGCCGCCTTGCCGGAGGCGCAGACCTATGCGCTGATGCTGGCCGGCTTGGGGCTAGTCAGGTGGCGCGCGCGGCGGCGTGGGTGATTCGGTGCTTCAGCCCTTCGGGGGCGTGGGGGGCGGTAGCCCCCCATTTCGTTTTCAGTGCCCAGCGGACTGGCGTGCCAACGCCCACACCACGTGCTCCCGCACGGTGGCGGACGGGTGGTTCAGCTTCGCACTGAGCGCGGCGCGGATGTCGGGCGAGGGCGATGCGTTGCCCAGCGCGACGGCGATATTGCGCAGCCAGCGTTCGTGCCCGATGCGGCGGATCGGCGAGCCCGCCAGGCGTTCGTTGAAATCGGCCTCGCTCCAGGCGAACAGCTCGACCAGGCGCGCGCCGTCGAGCCCGTTCCTCACCGCGAAGTCCGGCAACTCGGCAGTTTGCGCGAAGCGGTTCCACGGACACACCAGCTGGCAGTCGTCGCAGCCGTAGATGCGGTTGCCGATCAGCGGCCGCAGTTCGGGCGGGATGCTGCCCTTCAGTTCGATGGTGAGATAGGAAATGCAGCGCCGCGCATCGAGCGAATAGGGCGCGACGATCGCCTGGGTGGGACAGACGTCGAGGCAGGCGCGGCAGGTGCCGCAGTGGCCGGCCTCCGGCGCATCCACCGGCAACGGCAGGTCGGTGTAGATCTCGCCGAGGAAGAACCACGAGCCGTGCTGCCGGTTCAGCAGCAGCGTGTGCTTGCCGCGCCAGCCGAGTCCGGATTGCGTGGCGAGCGCCACTTCCATCACCGGCGCGCTGTCGGTGAAGACGCGATAGCGATGCTCGCCGACAGCGGCGCTGATCTGGTCCGCGAGCGCCTGCAGGCGCTGGCGCAGCACCTTGTGGTAGTCGCGGCCGAGCGCGTAGCGCGACACGTAGGCCGCCTGTGCGTCGGCCAGCACGGTGTGCGGGTCGGCTCCCGCGGGGGGAAAATAGTCGAGCCGCGCGCTGATGATGCGTACGGTGCCGGGCACCAGTTCGGCCGGCCGGCTGCGCTTGGTGCCGTGCGCGGCCATATAATCCATTTCGCCATGAAAGCCCCGTTCCAGCCACGCCAGCAGGCCGGCTTCGGCCTCGGCGAGGTCGCCGTCGGAGATGCCTACCGCGGCGAAGCCGAGCGCGCGGCCCCATTGCTTGATTTGTTCCGCCAACCGGCTTAGATCGTGCGCATGCATAGAACCAATGATACCGTCCGCTGCCGCCGCCATCTTGCCGACGAGGCCGCGACGCTGGCGTTCGGCGCGCAGCTCGCGGCCTCGTTGCAGCCAGGGATGACGTTCTATCTCGAGGGAGACCTCGGGGCGGGGAAGACCACGCTGGTGCGCGGCGTCCTCCGCGCGCTGGGCTACGGCGGCCGCGTGAAGAGCCCGACCTACACGCTGGCCGAGACCTACAGCCTGCCTGCGTTTGAGTTGTATCATTTCGACCTGTATCGTATGCACGACCCGCGCGAATGGCTCGATGCCGGTTTTCGCGACGTCAGCGACGGCCGTGCGGTGAGCCTGATCGAGTGGCCCGAAAAGGCAGCCGGCTGGCTGCCGCCGCCCGACGTGGTGATCCGCCTGACGATCGCCGACGAGGCGCGCGATATCGAATGCGAGGCGGCGAGCCCGCGCGGCGCACAGTATCTGGAGACATGTTGCACGCACTGCTGAAACTCTTCCTGCTATGCGGCCTGCTGGCGTCGGGCTGGGCCCAGGCGGCCCAGCTCTCCGCCGTCCGCCTGTGGCCCTCGCCCGACTACACGCGGCTGACCCTGGAGGCACCGCAGGCCGTCGGCTACAAGTACTTCACGCTGTCCAACCCCGATCGCCTCGTGATCGATCTCGAGGATGTCGAGGCGGGGCCGGCGCTGGACGGTCTGGCGGCGCAACTGAGCCAGGACGACCCGTTCATCGGGGCGATCCGCGTCGGCATGAACCGGCCCGGCGTGATGCGCCTCGTGCTCGATCTGAAGAGCGCCGTCAAGCCTTCCGTGTTTCAGCTCGGCCCGCGCGGGCAGTACGGCAATCGGCTGGTCGTGGACCTCTATCCGGCCAAGGCGGACGTGCCTGCCCCCGACACAGCGCCACCGATGGCCGAGAGCGAGCGGCCGAAGGCGGGCAAGCCGGCGCGCCCGGAGGCGCCCCGCTTCGCGCGCCTGGTCACGGTCGCGGTCGACGCCGGCCACGGCGGCGAGGACCCCGGCGCCAGCGGCGCCAACGGCTCGCACGAGAAGGACATCACCCTGGCGCTGGCGAAGAAGCTCAAGCAGAGGATCGATGCGCAGGAGAACATGCGCGCCGTGCTGATCCGCGACGGCGACTACTTCGTGCCGCTCGGGCAGCGCGTCGTCAAGGCGCGCGCGCTGAAGGCCGACCTCTTCATGTCGATCCACGCCGACGCCTTCATCAAGCCGCATGCCCGCGGCTCGTCGGTGTTCGCCCTCTCCGAGAATGGCGCGACCTCGGTCGCCGCGCGCTGGCTGGCCAAGCGCGAGAACGATGCCGACCTGATCGGCGGGGTCAATGTCGATGTCAAGGATCCGTTCCTGAAGCGGACCCTGATCGACCTGTCACAGACCGCGACGATCAACGACAGCCTGAAGCTGGGGCGCGCGGTGCTGAAGGAGATCGGCACCATCAACACGCTGCACCGGGGCGAGGTCGAGCAGGCCGGTTTTGCCGTGCTGAAGGCGCCTGACATTCCCTCGATCCTGATCGAGACCGCCTTCATCTCGAATCCTGACGAAGAAAAACGCCTGAACGACCCGGCCTACCAGGACAAGCTGGTCGACGCCATCGTCGAGGGCGTCAAGGATTACTTCGACAAGCATCCGTTGACTGCGCCGTCGCGGCTGACGCGCAATCCATGACCGCGAGCCTGCTCGGGCCGGCGGCCCCGGGCTTCGACCGGCCGCTCGACGTCCTGGAAGCCTGCCATGGCCGCATCGCCCGGCAGTGCGACACCCTCGACCGGCTGCTGGCGCATCTTCCCGGCCATGGGGCGGACCGCCAGGCGCAGCAGGCCGCACGCGCGGTGCTGGCCTACTTCGACACCGCCGGCGTACATCACCACGACGACGAGGAGCGCAACCTGTTTCCGCTGCTGGAAGAGGCTGGCGCAGCGGGGACGTGCGACCTGGTCGAGGCGCTGACGCTCGAGCACGACGAGCTGGCGCTGTTGTGGCAGCATCTGCGCATCCAGCTCGCGCCGATCGCCGAGGGCCGGGCGGCTGACCTGGACGCCCCGCTCACGCAGCGGTTCATCGCCCTCAACCGCAGCCATCTCGACTTCGAAAACGCGCACGTCCTGCCGCTCGCCCGCGCCGTTCTGGACGCGGCGGCCCGCGAGCGGCTGGGGCGCGCGATGGCGGCGCGGCGCCGGGTGCCGTTTCCGGAGGCGCCGTGAGCATCCGCGTCCTGCCCGACGTCCTCATCTCGCAGATCGCCGCCGGCGAGGTGGTCGAACGCCCTGCGTCGGCGTTGAAGGAGATGCTGGAGAACAGTCTCGACGCCGGCGCGACGGAAATCCAGGTCGAGCTCGAGCAGGGCGGCATCAAGCGGATTCGCGTTTCCGACAACGGCAGCGGCATTCCACGCGACGAACTGGTGCTCGCACTGACGCGCCACGCCACCAGCAAGATCGCGAGTCTTGCCGATCTCGAGCAGGTCGCGAGCCTGGGTTTCCGCGGCGAGGCCCTGGCCTCGATCGCCGCGATCGCGCGGGTGCAGCTGGTGAGCCGCGGTGCGGGCGATGCGCATGCCTGGGCGATCCAGGCTGAGGGCGGCCGCCTCGAGGCATCGTCCCCCGCCGCGCGCGGGCAGGGGACGACGATCGACATCCAGGACCTGTTCTTCAACACGCCGGCGCGGCGCAAGTTTCTGAAAACCGAGGCGACCGAGTACGCGCACTGCGCCGAAACCGTCCGGCGGCTGGCGCTGGCCCATCCGCAGGTCGCGTTCACGCTCGCGCACAACGGCCGCACGCAGCTGCGCCTCGGCACCGAATCCGCGGTCGCGCGCGTGCGCCACGTACTGGGCGATGCATTCGAGACGAACGCCATCGCCGTCGAGGCGGCGGCGGGGCCGCTGCGCGTGTCGGGCTGGGTCGTGCGACCCGCCGCCGCGACGGCCAGCCGCGACGGCCAACACATCTTCGTCAATGGCCGCTACGTGCGCGACAAGCTGATCGTGCATGCGCTGAAGGAAGCCTACCGCGACGTCCTGCACCATCAGCTCAACCCGGCCTACTGCCTGTTCGTCGAATTGCCGCCGGAGGCCGTCGACGTCAACGTGCACCCGGCCAAGACCGAGATCCGCTTCCGCGACGGCCGTGGGGTGCACCAGTTCCTGTTCCACGCGGTCGAGCGCATGCTGGCCGCGCCGGTGACGGCGGACAGCGGGCCGGCCGCGGTACCGGCGGCGCGTCCGGCGTGGACGCCGCCGCAGCAGGCGAGCATGCCCTTGCAGGTCGCCGAGGCCATGGCACTCTATGCGCCGCTTGCCGCGCACGCGTTGAGTGGCGCGCCGCCTGCGTCGCAAGCGGCAGAACTCGGCGGTCTGGATTCAGTGCGTGCGGTTGCGACTGTGGCGCAGCCCTTGCCGGCGGCGTGCGAGGGTGACGTGCCGCCGTTGGGCTACGCACTGGGCCAGCTGCACGGGGTCTACGTGCTGGCGCAGAACGCCCACGGGCTGGTGCTGGTCGACATGCACGCGGCGCACGAGCGCGTCGTCTACGAGAAGCTCAAGTCCGCGCTCGACGCCCGTGCAGTGCCGGCGCAGACGCTGCTGATTCCGGTCGCGCTGACGGTCGATGCGCGCGACGTCGCGGAGATCAGCCCGCATCTCGACGCACTTGCGGAGATCGGCTTCGAGCTGTCGGTGAGCTCGCCGACTTCGGTTGCGGTGCGGTCGGTGCCATGGCTGTTGAAGGATGCCGACCCCGTCGAACTGACCCGCGCGGTGCTCGCCGAAGTCGCCGAGTACGGCGTCGGGCGGCTGCTGGCCGAGCGGCGCAATGAACTGCTGGCGACGCTCGCCTGCCACGGCGCGGTGCGCGCCAACCGGCGCCTGACGCTGCCGGAAATGAACGCGCTGCTGCGCGAGATGGAGGCGACCGAGCGCGCCGCGCAGTGCAACCACGGGCGCCCGACCTGGTTCCAGCTGAGCCTGCGGGAGCTCGACGCGATGTTCATGCGCGGCCGCTGAAGGTCGGTCTCTGCTAGAATTCCGAGTTATTTAGTCAGGTATTACCGAGGTCCCCCATGAGCGAATCCTCTCCCCGCAAGACCATTCCCATCCAGGACATCAACGAGGCAAGCAACTGCGCCGGCTCCGAGCCCTATGCCCTGATGGTGCTGGGCGACTCGATGCTGCCCGAGTTCGAGGAGGGCGAGATCATCGTCGTCGAACCCTCGGGCCTGGTGAAGGACGGGTCCTATGTCGTTGCCTACGTCAACGACGAGTACATCTTCCGGCAGATCGTGAAGCGCGACGGCGGCTGGATGCTGAAACCGCTCAATCCGCTGTACGAGAACATCCCCGTCGACGACATCGGCGTCGCCCGGGGCGTGGTCATCATGAAGAAGCGCCCGGGCAGGCGCAGCGAACAGAAGCGCTACGTGTGATTCCGGAAGGGATTGACAAACGGCGAACGGCGTCTCGGTGCCGTAATTCAATTCGTTTATGAATAAATTAACCCTACTAATAAAGTAGTTGACTAATTCACTCAGGTATCTAGACTGGGATCGTGTCCAACGTTCCCGAGAGGAGAAATGACCATGAGTGGATTGATCGCAAACTTCCCGTCCGACGGCATCGTGACCGTCAACCGGGTGATTCTGAAGCCGGAGTACACGGTCGACGACCTTCAGGAGCGGGTGGCGTTCCTGTGCGAGAACGTGAAGACCTACCATTCGGACACCGGCTTCGTCGGCGGCTTCGTCGCATTGAATTCCGGCCAGGTCTCGAACGAAGGCTCGACCATCGGCCAGGCCGTCGGAAGCCCGCTGAAAGGCCGGGAAGCGCTGATCGTGACGTTCTGGACCGACTTCGAGAGCCACGAGAAGTCGCACCGTTCGGAAACCTTCCAGCCGCTGTTCCGGAGAGCGCTGGAACTGTGCGAGAACGGCAACGAGGAAATCGCCTACGAGATGCTGTGGTCCGGCAAGGCCTACGGCCCGGAGGAAATCGAGGCCGCACGCAAGGCCAAGGCACATTACGCGCATGCGGCCTGACGGACGCGGTTCAGCAAAAAACGGCGGGGAGACCCGCCGTTTTTTCTTGTGGGGCAGCCTGAAGCCCTGTCAGAAGGCCCGCAGGTAGCGCAGGCCGATGTGGTCGATGCCCTCGTTCTCGCCGCTCACGATCCACTTGTGCGACATGTGGTCGTAGAGGAGCGAGACGGTCGCCTGCGGCCCGATCCGGTAGCCGGCCTCCAGGCCCAGGCGGGGCAGGAAGCGGGTGCCGAAGCCGCAATCGCTGTAGAGATCGCAGCGGACCGGATCCTTGTGGAGCGGGCCGTTGTGGACCGCAACGCCGAGCAGTGCATCGACGAAGCCCTTCGGTTGCTCGTGCAGGCGAAAGCCGAGACCGGCGTATGCCGCACTGGTCTCGCCGGCAAAGTTCGCCGTCACCCCCAGGTGGGCGCGTGGCGAGCCTGGAAAGGCCAGCGGCGCGAACTGCACCTCCAGGTTCAGGTCGACGCCATCCTCGTTGTGGTCGCTGAACGGGCCATGGTCGTGCGCCAGCACGCCAATCGCCAGCGTTCTTTCCGCATGGCCGCCCGACTCCTTCGCCTGGACGGGGCCATGGAGGCCAACGCTCAGGGCCAATCCCAGAAGCCTGCCTGCTCGACGTGCAAGCAATCGATGCTTCATTTCCGGTTCTGTACTGAATGACTGGCTTCGCATAATGGCTCGGTGTCAGGCCGCTTCTTCCATGGCTCGCACATATTGTCCGTCGCGCGCCAGGCCGTTGAGGCGGCAGCGCTTGAGGAGCGCCCGCTGTGCGGCGGCGACATGGATTTCCTGCCCCCTCCAGGCGGCCAGCACCGGTGCCTGCAGCGCCCGTCCATACGAGAAGCTGACCTGCCACGGGTGTGCCCCCATCGCGTTCATGGCGTTCAGATGGTCGGTGGCGTCTTCCGCGCTCTGCCCGCCCGAGAGGAACACGATCCCCGGTACTGCCGCCGGCACGTAACGCTTCAGACAACGGATGGTGGTTTCTGCCACTGCCTGCACGCCGGCCTGCTGCACACTTTTCTTGCCGGCGATCACCATGTTCGGCTTCAGCAGCATGCCCTCGAACTGCACGCGGTGGAAATCCAGTTCGGCGAACACCGCCTGCAGCACCTGCGCCGTCACCACCTCGCAGCGCTCGATACCGTGGGCGCCGTCCATCAGCACTTCCGGCTCCACGATCGGCACCAGCCCGGCCTCCTGGCATAGCGCAGCGTAGCGCGCCAGCGCGTGGGCATTGGCGCGGATGCCGAACGCCGAGGGAAGATCGCGTTCGTCGATCTCGATCACCGCCCGCCACTTGGCGAACTGGGCGCCCAGCTGCTTGTATTCGGCGAGCCGCTCGCGCAGGCCGTCGAGGCCCTCGGTCACCTTGTCGCCGGGGCAGAGGGCCAGCGCCTTGGCGCCCTGGTCGACCTTGATGCCCGGAATGATGCCGCGGCCCGCCAGCAGTTTGGGAAAGGGGACGCCCTCGCGCGTGCACTGGCGCAGGGTTTCGTCGAACAGGATGACGCCACCGACATAGCGTTCGATGCCGTCGGCGGTGAACAGGATTTCGCGGTAGCGCCGGCGGTTTTCCTCGGTGGATTCGACCTGGATGCTGTCGAAACGCTTCTTGATGGTGGGGCTGCTTTCGTCCGCAGCCAGTACGCCTTTCTGCCTGGCGACAATGGCGTTCGCCACGGACTTGAGTTCGTCTAGGTTCATCGGTTGCGACCCTCCGGTAGGGATAAGAGAGCAGGGACCCGCTATTGCCCCGCATGTTCACTCTAGACCCTGATCTCTGCGCTTCATCCAGGATTCGCCCGCGCGACCGCACGTGGCGCCCGGCAGGCTGGGGGATAATCGTCCCCATGCCTCCTCCCAGCGTTTCCCCCGCCATTTTCCTCATGGGCCCGACCGCCTCGGGCAAGACCGCGCTCGCGGTGGCGCTCGTCGAGCGTTTTCCCCTCGAGATCATCAGCGTCGATTCGGCGCTGGTGTATCGCGGCATGAACATCGGCACGGCCAAGCCGGACGCCGCCACGCTGGCGCGCGCGCCGCATCATCTGCTCGACATCCGCGATCCCGACCAAACCTATTCGGCCGCTGCCTTTCGCGAGGACGCCCTGCGGCTGATGGCCGACATCGTCGCGCGCGGCAAGGTGCCGTTCCTGGTGGGCGGCACGATGCTGTATTTCCGCGCGCTGCTGCAGGGGCTGGACGACCTGCCGCGCGCCGACGCGGACGTGCGCAGGCAGCTCGACGCCGAGGCGGCGGCGCGCGGCTGGCCGGCCCTGCACGCCGAACTCGCCCGGATCGATCCGGTCACCGCGGCGCGCCTCGCGCCCAACGATTCGCAGCGCATCGGCCGTGCACTCGAGATCTACCGGCTGACCGGCAGACCGATGGCGTCGCTTCTCGCGCGCGCGCAGGCTGAATTGCCCTATCGGCTGCTGCAGCTCGCATTGGTGCCGTCCGATCGCGCGGTGCTGCACGAACGCATCGCGGCGCGCTTCGACACCATGCTCGCCGCGGGCTTCGTCGACGAAGTCGAGCGGCTGCGCCGCCGCTACGCGCTGACGCCCGATCTCCCGTCGATGCGTGCGGTCGGCTATCGCCAGGCGTGGGCCTATCTCGACGGCGAAATCGACCTGACGCAGCTGCGCGAGCAGGGCATCGCCGCGACGCGCCAGCTCGCCAAGCGCCAGCTGACGTGGCTGCGCTCCTGGCCGGATGCGGTCGTGCTCGATTGCCTGGCGGCGGATGTGGAGGTGCAGGCGGCCGCTGCAGCGGCCCGGCATCTGGGGCGCATGGGCTGAAGTCGGGTCCCGAGGGTCGCGCGCCGGCGCGGCTCAGTCGACCGAGGTCGACTCGACCCGGGTGCGGGCGCGGCCGCGATGAAGGCGGAGGTCGAGCGTGTCGCCCGCCGCGAGCGTGGCTGCGTCCTGCACCACGCGGCCGTCCTGCCGCTGTACGATCGCGTAGCCGCGCGCCAGCACGCCGTCGGGATTGAGATGGGCGAGGCTGCTCGTCAGACGCGCCAGGGTGAGCCGGCGCCGCGCAAGCGCGCTCTCGACGGCGCGGCCGCTGCGACCGGCCAGCGCGGCGAGCCGCTGCTGTTCGCGCTGAACCGCGTGCCGCGGCGTCACCAGCTGCTGGGCGAACCGCGCCATGCGCAGCGCTTCGCGTGTCAGGCGTGCCCGCAGGCCGTTCCGCAGGCGCAGCGCCAGCTGGTCAAGGCCGTCGCGCTGGCGTCGCAGCTGTTCCGCCGGATGCACCAGGCGCCGCGCCAGATAGTCCAGGCGCTGCATCTCGCCGTGCTGCCTGCGTGCATGGTGACGATGCAGCTGGCGGGCCAGTTGCCCGAGCTGCAGAAGCAGTTCCCGTCGCACCGGGCTCGCGAGCTCGGCCGCCGCCGTGGGGGTCGGCGCGCGCAGGTCGGCGGCGAAGTCGGCAAGGGTGAAGTCGGTTTCGTGGCCGACGCCGCTCACCACCGGGATCGGGCTCGCCGCGATCGCGCGCGCCACGGCCTCGTCGTTGAAGCCCCACAGGTCCTCGAGCGAGCCGCCGCCGCGGCATACCAGCAGGACGTCGCATTCGGCGCGTGCGCCGGCGGTCCGGATCGCCCCGGCGATCTGCGCGCCGGCCCCGGCGCCCTGCACGGGCGTCGGGTAGAGGATCACCGGCAGGCCCGGCATGCGCCGCGCCAGCGCCGTGAGCACATCATGCAGCGCCGCCGCCTGGGGCGACGTCACGATGCCGAGCCGGCGCGGAAAACGGGGCAGGGCGCGCTTTTTCGCGGGATCGAAGAGGCCTTCGGCTTCCAGCTTGGTTTTCAGTCTGAGGAAGGCCTCGTAGAGGCGGCCGGCACCGGCACGCCGGATCTGCTCGGCGCCGAGCTGGAACTCGCCGCGCGCCTCGTACAGCGACGGCAGCGCGCGGACTTCGACATGGTCGCCGTTGGCCGGCGTGAAGCCGGCGAACTGGTTGCGCCCGCGGAACATTACGCAGCGCACCTGTGCGGCGGCGTCCTTCAGCGAGAAATACCAGTGTCCCGACGCGGCGCGGGTGAAGTTGGAGACTTCGCCCTCCACCCAGAGGAGCGGCAATTGTGACTCGAGCGCGCGCCGTGCCATGCGGTTGAGCTCACTCACCGTGAGTACGGGCAGGGGGGAAGGGCTGTCGGAGAGATCGTCCGCAAGATCCATGGCCGCGAGCATAGCTGGTTCCTTCCGCTACCGTTCATGCACAGCCTTCAAAAACGGTACAAAAAAAACCGATGACCCTATTGACGGCGGGCGCTATTTTATAAGTCATTGATATTAAACGGGATGGGGGGTTGTCTACTTTTTGGGCCGCGCAGCTTTTTCCTTTGGCGGCGGGCGTTTGCGGGGACCGTTCGCGCGTTTCGCACAGACTTATCCACACCTATTGTGGAGAACTCGCGCAGCCGGCCAAAAACGCCGTCCATCGCAATTGGTGCTTGCCGAAACCCGCGCGTGAGCGCTACATTTCGCCTGATTGCTTTATCGGGAGTCGTATCCAGTGCTTGCCATCATCGAGGCGGCCGGTTGGCCGGTCTGGCCGTTGATCCTGGCGTCGGTCCTTGCCGTCGCCATCATCATCGAGCGCGCCTACAGCTTGCGTTCCCAGGAAGTCGCGCCCGCGGGCCTGCTGCCTGAGACGATCAAGGTCTATCAGGAACGCGGCGTCACCCAGGAGCTCGTGACGCATCTGGCCGAAGGGTCGCCCATGGGACGTATCTTCGCCACCGCGCTGCGGAATGCAGCGAACTCGCGCGAGGTCATGAAGGAATCGATCGAGGAATCCGGGCGCGCCGTGACGCATGAACTCGACCGTTTCCTGACCTCGCTCGGGACGATCGCCAGCATGGCTCCGCTGCTCGGCCTGCTCGGCACGGTGATCGGCATGATCGAGATCTTCGGCGCGCAGACCGGCACCGGCACCAATCCGGGCCAGCTTGCGCACGGCATCTCGATCGCGCTCTACAACACCGCGTTCGGCCTGATCGTGGCGATTCCGGCGATGATCTTCTACCGCTATTTCCGCGCCAAGGTGGAGTCGCTCGTCGTCGACATGGAGCAGCAGGCGATCAAGCTGGTCGAAATCGTGCATGGCGACCGGAAGTAGATCGACATGAATTTTCGCAAGGGCCGCCGCGAGGACTATCCGGAAATCAACTTGATTCCGTTCATCGACATCCTGCTCGTCATCGTGATCTTCCTCGCCGTGACGACGACCTATGCGCGCTTCGCCGACCTCAAGATCAACCTGCCCTCGACCAGCGCACAGCAGACGCCGACGCCACCCAAGCAGATCGACGTGGCGGTGGCCGAGGACGGCCGCTACCAGATCGACGACACGCCGATCGGCGATGCCTCGGTCGACCAGCTCGCCGCCGCGTTGAAGAAGGCTGCCGCCAACCGCAGCGACGTCGTCGTGGTGATCGACGCCGATGCGCAGGCGACGCATCAGTCCGTGGTGAACGTGATGGAAGCCGCGCGCCGCGAAGGGCTGACCCGCATCACCTTCGCCACCCAGACCGCCCAGTAGCGGGCACCCCGATGTTCTCCCTTCAGCACGCCTGGACGCGCCGCGGCGTCCTCGCCGTGCTGCTGCTGCCGCTTGCGCTGCCGTTTGCCGCGCTGTCCGCCTTGCGCCGCCAGGCCTATCGGCGCGGCTGGCTCCGTGCGGTCGCGGTCGGCGTGCCGGTCATCGTGGTCGGCAACATCACCGCCGGCGGCAGCGGCAAGACGCCGCTGGTGATCTGGCTGGTCGCATGGCTGCGCGGCCAGGGTTTCCGCCCCGGGGTCGTCAGCCGCGGCTACGGCGGGTCCGCGCGCGGCTGCGTCGACGTCGAAGACGACAGCGATCCGGCTGTGGTCGGCGACGAGCCGGCCCTCATCCGGCACAAGGCGGGGGTGCCGGTCGTGGTCGGACGCGACCGCGTGGCGGCGGCGCGCACCTTGCTGGAGCGCCACCCGGGGATCGACGTCATCGTCTCGGACGACGGCTTGCAGCATTATCGCCTGCGCCGCGACGTCGAGCTCGCCGTCGTCGACGCGGCGTCCGGCCTGGGCAACGGCTGGCCCTTGCCGGCCGGGCCGCTGCGCGAGCCGCCCGCCCGGCTGCGGGAGGTCGACGCGGTCGTGCAGGTCGTGCGCGGCGCGGCCCCCCCGCGCCGCCTGGGGGCGCGCGCGGCCTGGCGCGTCGATTACCGGCCGGGCCAGGCCTACCGCCTGCGCACGCCGCACGAGAAGCGGGCCCTGCGTGAACTGCCGCAGCGGGACTGGCTCGCGGCGACGGGCATCGGCCGGCCGCACGGCTTCTTCGCCATGCTCGACGCCCAGGGCCTGCGCTACCGGCCGCGCGCGTTTGCGGATCATCATGCGTTCCGGCCGCAGGACCTGCCCGCGGACGGCGCGGTGCTGATGACCGAAAAAGACGCGGTAAAATGTCGCGCATTCGCAGGGCCGGACTGGTGGGCGATCGAACTCGACGTTGCCCCGGAGGCCGGGTTCACGCGCTGGCTGCTTGCGCGCCTCAAACAACAAGACGCCGGCGCGCGCGGACCGAGGGAGGAAGGACATGAAGAGTTCTGAATGGAGCGATCGCCGCCACCCTTGCCTATGGGCGGCCGAAGGCGACGATGCCGGGTTCTGGGTGCCCGAACGCGCCGAGATCGTGACCCAGTTCTTCACCCGCTACCTGTTCTTCTCGCTGGCGGTCATCTATTTTTCCACGCTGAACAGCGTGCCGCAGGTCCTGTTCACCATCGAACAGCTGCTGGTCGTTCTCGGCGCCTATTTCTTCGTCAACAGCTGGTTTTTCCATCTTGCGCTGCGCGAAGTGACGCTGCTGAGGATCCGCAGCGCGATGGCCGCCGACCTCGTCCTCGTCACCCTGTGCGTGATTCACGATCCCAACCCCATCCCGCCGTCGGCGCTGGCCTTCCTGATGGTGCTCCTGGGCAACGGCATGCGCTACGGGATGCGCCTGTTTGCCGAAGTCCTGGGTGGCGCCGTGCTCGGCATGGCCGTCGCTTTCGCGCTGCGCTACCGCGTGGCCGGATTCGACGTCAGCTCGGGCGACGTGTTCTTCGGCGTGTTCTGGGTGACCCTGGCGCTGTATGCCTACATCCTGATGGGACGGATCGAGGAACAGCGGCGTGAACTGGATTTCCGCAGTCGCTTCGATGCGCTCACGGGCCTGCTGAACCGCCATGGCCTGCTGGCCGAGGCCGACATCATCTTCGCCAGGGCCAGCGCTGGCACGCCGGCGACGGTGCTGTTCGCCGATCTCAACCAGTTCAAGATGGTCAATGACCACTACGGCCACGGCGTGGGCGATCGGGTGCTCGCCGAATTCGCCCAGATCTTCAGCGAATCGGCCGAAGGCGGCGTCTGCGGGCGCTGGGGCGGCGATGAATTCGTCGCACTCCTGCCGGAGGTCGACGATGCCGGCGTGCGGCAGATCTTCGAGCGGGTCCGCAGCCGCACCGAAGCATGGAGCGCCAGCAACGGCCTGCCGATGGCCGTGAGCCTGGGCGTCGCCCATGCGCCGCGCGACGGCCATGACCTGATCACCCTGCTGTCGGTCGCCGACATCCATCTGTACCAAAGCAAGTCGCAGCCGGCCGAAACGCCCGCTGCGTTTCCGATCTACAGGACGCTCAACGATGAACCCCAAGCTACTTGAAATCCTCGTCTGCCCCGTCTGCAAGGGCCCCCTCGACTGGAAGAAGACCGCCCACGAACTGGTCTGCCGCGCCTGCCGCCTCGCCTATCCGATCCGCGACGACATTCCGGTGATGCTGCCGGAGGAGGCGCGCGCGCTGTCCGCCGAAGAAATCCACGGCAGCTAGGGCGGACGCGCCGACATGCGTTTCCGTGTCGTGATTCCGGCGCGCTATGCGTCGAGTCGCCTGCCGGGCAAGCCGCTCGCGGACATCGGCGGCAGGCCCATGGTGCTGCACGTGCTCGAGCGCGCGCTCGAGGCGGGCGCCGACTCGGTCGTGGTCGCGACCGACGACGCGCGCGTGCAGCAGGCCGTCGAGGCCGCCGGCCACCAGGCGTTGATGACCTCGCCCGAACATCAGTCGGGCACCGAGCGGCTCGTCGAGGTCGCCGAGACGCTCGGCTGGCCGGACGACGCCCTCGTCGTCAACGTGCAGGGCGACGAGCCGCTGATCGACCCTGCGCTGATCCGCGAGGCCGCGCGCCAGCTGGTGGTGCACGACGACGCGGTGATGGCGACGCTGGCACATCCGATCCACGACCATGCGGACTTCGTCAATCCCAATGTCGTCAAGGTCGTCGCCGACGAGGCCGGCTACGCGCTGTATTTCAGCCGCGCGCCCATTCCGTGGCCGCGCGACGCGTTCGGCGCGAACCAGCCGATGCCGCGCGAGCTCGGCGCGCTGCGCCACATCGGGCTGTATGCCTACCGCGCGGGTTTCCTGCGTACCTATGCGAGCCTGCCCGGTTCGCCGCTCGAGCGCCACGAAATGCTGGAGCAGTTGCGCGTACTGTGGCACGGCTATCGCATCAGCCTCGGCATCACGCCCGGCGCGCCGGCTCCGGGGGTCGATACGGCGGAGGATCTCGAGCGCGTCCGCGGTCTCTTTAAAGCTGCATAGCAGCTGCTTGAATCCCGCAATAAAAAATTTTAAGTGTTGCTCGACCCGCGCATGGCTTAGGCTAGCGCGGTTTGTTCGACGACATTTACGACAAGGAGACACGCAATGCGTTTGATTCTGCTGGGCGGCCCCGGCGCGGGCAAGGGCACGCAAGCCAATTACATCAAGGAAAAATACGGCATTCCGCAGATTTCGACCGGCGACATGCTGCGGGCGCAGATCAAGGCCGGCACCGAGCTCGGCATGAAGGCCAAGGCGATCATGGACGCCGGCGGCCTGGTCTCCGACGACATCATCATCGGCATGGTCAAGGCGCGCCTGCAGGAGCCCGACTGCAAGAACGGCTACCTGTTCGACGGCTTCCCGCGCACCATCCCGCAGGCCGAGGCGATGAAGGCCGCCGGCGTGCCGATCGACTACGTGGTCGAGATCGACGTGGCCGACGCGGAGATCATCAAGCGCATGTCCGGCCGCCGCGTGCACGTGGCCTCCGGCCGCACCTACCACGTCGTGTTCAACCCGCCCAAGGTCGCAGGCAAGGACGACGTGACCGGCGAAGACCTGATCCAGCGCGACGACGACACCGAGGCGACCGTGAAGAAGCGCCTCGACGTCTACCACGCGCAGACCGAACCGCTGGTGAAGTACTACGGCGACTGGGCTGCGCGCGGCGAAGCGGGCGCGCCCAAGTACGTGAAGATCCCGGGCATCGGCAAGGTCGAGCAAATCCGCGACGCGATCTTCGCCGCGCTCGGCTGACCGGCAACGTCCGTCGCAGGCAGGCCGAAGCCTCATGCCCCAGCAGATCGCACCGATGACCGACACCGAGCGCTGGGTCGTCCAGCAGGCGGTGAACGAGCGTTATGGCCGTGAGGTCGTGATACAGGACGTCGAGACCGAGATCCGCCTGCACATCGACGACCGCGAACTGACGCTGTGCCCCGGTTTCTACTGGAACGAGCACGGCTGTCATTTCGTGTTGTCGAAGACCGGCGACTCACGCTATCGCAGCATGTTCTTCTACCGCATCCGCGACCGCTTCGCGACCGGGCGCGAGGAGTATGACGACGTCGGCGACTGCGTCACCACGCTGCTGAAGATGCAGGCGGACGAGGAGGCCAAGCGGCTCGCCGAGGGCGAGACGTCGGGCAGCAGTTGAGCTTTCAAGCCAGCGGCGACGCTGGCTTTTGTTTTTGGCAAACGGGAAACAACGAGGAGACACCACCATGGCGAAAAAAATGAACGCGTTCTACGCGCAGTCCGGCGGGGTGACCGCGGTCATCAACGCCTCGGCCTGCGGCGTCATCGAGACGGCGCGCAAGCACAAGGACAAGATCGGCAAGGTCTACGCGGGCCGCAACGGCATCATCGGCGCGCTGACCGAGGACCTGATCGACACCACCAAGGAATCCGCCGCCGCGATCGCCGCGCTGCGCAACACGCCGTCGGGCGCCTTCGGCTCCTGCCGCTTCAAGCTGAAGTCGCTGGAAGCCAACAAGCGCGAGTACGAGCGCCTGATCGAGGTGTTCAAGGCGCACAACATCGGCTACTTCTTCTACAACGGCGGCGGCGACTCGGCCGACACCTGCTTCAAGGTCAGCCAGTTGTCCGAGGCGATGGGCTACCCGATCCAGGCGATCCACGTGCCGAAGACCGTCGACAACGACCTGCCGATCACCGACTGCTGCCCCGGCTTCGGCTCGGTCGCCAAATACATTGCCGTCTCCACGCTGGAAGCCAGCTACGACGTGCGCTCGATGGCCAAGACCTCGACCAAGGTGTTCGTGATCGAAGTGATGGGCCGTCATGCCGGCTGGATCGCCGCCGCCGGCGGTCTGGTCGAGGACCATGGCATTCCGGTCGTCATCCTGTTTCCTGAAGTCGAATTCGACCAGAAGAAATTTCTCGCGGCCGTCGACAAGAAGGTCAAGGAGTTCGGCTTCTGCACGGTCGTCGTGTCCGAAGGCTGCCACTATCCGGACGGCCGCTTCCTCGCCGAGCAGGGCACGCGCGACGCGTTCGGCCACGCGCAGCTGGGCGGCGCGGCGCCGGTGGTCGCCAACATGATCAAGGACGCGCTCGGCCACAAGTTCCACTGGGCGGTCGCCGACTACCTGCAGCGCGCTGCGCGCCACATCGCCTCGAAGACCGACGTGAAGCAGGCCTATGAACTCGGCAAGAAGGCGGTCGAACTGGCGGTCAAGGGCCACAACTCGGTGATGCCGACGGTCGACCGCCTGTCAGACAGCCCCTACAAGTACAAGATCGGCATGGCGCCGCTGTCCAAGGTCGCCAACGTCGAGAAGTTCATGCCGCGCGACTTCATCACCAAGGACGGCTTCGGCATCACGCCCAAGTGCAAGCGCTATCTGACGCCGCTGATCCAGGGCGAGGACTATCCGAAGTACAAGGATGGCCTGCCGGTCTACGTGACGCTGAAGAACGTGGCGGTGGCGAAGAAGCTGCCTACGTTCAAGCTCTGACCGCGCAGCGGCAAGACATCAGGGTGATTCCCCGGCGATGACACTCGACCGCGCGCGCCAGCTGCTCAAGGTCCAGGCGGACTTCGGCGGCTTCTACAACGGCAATTCGGCCAAGCTGATCCTGTCCGAGGTACAGCGCGAGCACGGGCAGACGGCAGTGGATCAGCTCATTCGCGAGCTCGAGCTCGACCGGATATTCGGCTTCGAGCAAGGCACGCGGTTCGAGGGCGGCCTCGCCATGGGGAAACAATGAGTCGACGGCAGCGCAAGCTGCCGTTTTGTTTTGGGTAGGTGTGAAAGTGAAAAAGGAGGAGTGATGGAGACGCAGTTGATTTGGATCCTGGCCAGCGCCGTGCTGGCCCTGGTGTACGGGGTGGTATCGATCGGCTGGATCATGAAGAAGCCCGCCGGCAACGCACGCATGCAGGAGATCGCATTGGCCGTGCAGCAGGGCGCGCAGGCGTATCTCAGCCGCCAGTACACGACCATCGCCATCGTAGGCGTGGTGCTCTTCATCGCGCTCTGGCTCGCGCTCGGCGCGCACACCGCCATCGGCTTCCTGATCGGCGCCATTCTCTCGGGTGCCGCCGGCTTCATCGGCATGAACGTCTCGGTGCGCGCCAACGTGCGCACGGCGCAGGCGGCCTCGGACGGCCTCAACGCGGCGCTCAACGTCGCCTTCAAGGGCGGCGCGATCACCGGCATGCTGGTCGTCGGCCTCGGGCTGCTCGGCGTGGCCGGCTACTACGCCGTGCTGACCGCAATGGGCGCGACGCCACAGGAGGCGATCCATGCGCTGGTCGGACTCGGCTTCGGCGGCTCGCTGATTTCCATCTTCGCGCGTCTCGGCGGCGGCATCTTCACCAAGGGCGCCGACGTGGGTGCCGACCTCGTCGGCAAGGTCGAGGCGGGAATTCCGGAGGACGACCCGCGCAATCCGGCGGTCATCGCCGACAACGTGGGGGACAACGTCGGTGACTGCGCGGGCATGGCGGCCGACCTGTTCGAAACCTATGCGGTGACGCTGATCGCCACCATGCTCCTCGGCGCGCTGATGGCGAGCCAGGCGGGCGCCCACGCGGTGATCTATCCGCTGGCGCTCGGCGCGGTGTCGATCGTCGCGTCCATCATCGGCTCCTTCTTCGTCACCGCGCGCGAAGGCGGCAAGATCATGAACGCGCTGTACCGCGGCCTCGCCGTCGCCGGGGGCCTGAGCCTGATCGCCTTCTATCCGGTGACGACGATGCTGCTGGGCGACGGCCTGCAGATGAACGACGGCACGGTCATTCCGACGATGAACCTGTACTACTCGGCGCTGATCGGCCTGGCGCTGACCGCTGCCATGGTGGTGATCACCGAGTACTACACCGCGACCGAATACAGTCCGGTGCGCCACATCGCGCAGGCCTCGACCACCGGCCATGGCACCAACATCATCGCCGGCCTCGGCGTCTCGATGAAGTCGACCGCCGCGCCCGTGCTGGCCGTGTGCCTGGCGATCTGGGGCGCCTACGCGCTGGCCGGGCTGTACGGCATCGCCATCGCCGCCACGGCCATGCTGTCGATGACGGGCATCATCGTCGCGCTCGACGCCTACGGCCCGGTCACCGACAACGCCGGCGGCATCGCCGAGATGGCCGAACTGCCGAGCGCGATCCGCGACATCACCGATCCGCTCGACGCGGTCGGCAACACGACCAAGGCGGTCACCAAGGGCTATGCCATCGGCTCGGCCGGCCTCGCCGCGCTGGTGCTGTTCGCCGACTACACCCACGCGCTCGAAGCGAAGACCGGCGGCGTCACGCTGTTCGATCTGTCCGACCACATGGTCATCATCGGCCTCTTCATCGGCGGCATGGTGCCGTATCTGTTCGGCGCCATGGGCATGGAGGCGGTGGGGCGCGCGGCAGGTTCCGTCGTCGTCGAGGTGCGCCGCCAGTTCCGGGAGATCGCCGGCATCATGGAAGGCAAGGCGAAGCCCGACTACTCGAAGGCGGTCGACATGCTGACGAAGGCGGCGATCAAGGAGATGGTCGTGCCGTCGCTGCTGCCGGTGCTCGTGCCACTGCTGGTCGGCCTCATCCTCGGCCCCAAGGCACTCGGCGGCGTGCTGCTCGGCACCATCGTCACCGGCATCTTCGTCGCCATCTCGATGACGACCGGCGGCGGCGCGTGGGACAACGCCAAGAAGTACATCGAGGAAGGCAACCACGGGGGCAAGGGGTCGGACGCGCACAAGGCGGCCGTGACCGGCGACACCGTGGGCGATCCGTACAAGGACACTGCCGGTCCCGCGGTCAACCCGCTGATCAAGATCATCAACATCGTCGCGTTGCTGATCGTGCCGCTGATCGTCTGATCCTGGATTACGCCCGGCGCGGCGGAATGCGCTAAGCTTGCAACCGGGGCTGCGGCCCCGGTTGCGCTTGCAGGATTCATTCAAACACGAAGAAAAGGAGTCGGGAATGGCAAAGAACGTTGGAGCTGTGGATCGCGTGATCCGTGCGGTGGTGGGGGTCGCTCTCATCTATTACGCAATGTCGACGCTGCCGGGGGCGGAAGACTGGATGGTGCCGGCGGGCATCGTCGGCTTCGTGCTGCTGCTGACCGCGATTTTCGGTTTTTGCCCGGCGTATCTGCCGTTCGGCATCAAGACTTGCAAGACGAAATAAACTTTCGCCCGCTTGCAGGGTCAACGAAGTGCGCCCGCGGGGCGCACTTTTTTTCGGGAAAGCAGCCTATGCGTCTAGTGTTTCTTCTGTTCGCGCTCGTCGTCGCGGGAACGGCCCATGCCGGCGGCATCGAGCGCCTGCGCGCCTTCATCTCCGGCGCCCGCACGGCCCAGGCCGACTTCACCCAGACCGTGACGGACAGGAACGGCCGCGTCACGCAGCAGGCCAGCGGCACGATGGCGTTCGCCCGGCCCGGCAAGTTCCGCTGGGATTACCGGAAGCCGTACGAGCAGGTCATCGTCGGCGACGGCGCCAGGCTGTGGCTGTACGATACCGACCTCAACCAGGTCACCGTCAAGCCGCTCGGTGACGTCATCGCCGGCACGCCGGCCGCCCTGCTGGCGGGTGACGACGCCATCGACAAGTATTTCAGCCTGAAGGATGCCGGCGAGCGGGATGGTCTCGACTGGCTGGACGCGACGCCCAAGACGCGCGACACGACGTTCAGCGGCATCCGCATGGGCTTCCGCGGGGATGCGCTGGTGCGGATGGAACTGCTGGACCAGTTCGGCCAGCGGACGACGCTGGAGCTTTCGCACTTCGTGCGCAACCCGGCCATTCCGGCGTCGCGTTTCCGCTTCACGCCCCCGAAGGGGGCGGACGTGATCGGTGAGTAGTGCGTGGTGAGCGGCAAGCGGCAAGCAGCTCGCGGAGCTAGTCTGCTCACCGCTCACCGCTCACCGCTCACCGCTCACCGCTCACCGCTCACCGCTCACCGCTTACTGCTTACTGCTTACTGCTTACGGCATGCCCTTGCCAATGGGATAATTCGTCCCATGTGCCCTCAGGACCTGTTCAGTGCCGATGTCGCCGAGCCGGCGCCGAATCCGCGTGCGCCGCTGGCCGAGCGGCTGCGTCCCCACACCCTCGACGAGGTCGTCGGGCAGACCCACCTGCTCGGTCCCGGCAAGCCGCTGCGGCTGGCGTTCGATGCCGGCAAGCTGCATTCGATGATCCTGTGGGGGCCGCCGGGCGTGGGCAAGACCACGCTCGCCCGGCTCACGGCGCAGGCCTTCGGTGCCGACTTCATCGCGATCTCCGCCGTGCTCTCGGGCGTCAAGGACATCCGCGAGGCGGTCGAGCGCGCGCGCATGAACCAGTCCATGGGCCGCGCGACGATCGTCTTCGTCGACGAAGTGCACCGCTTCAACAAGGCGCAGCAGGACGCCTTCCTGCCGCACGTCGAGGCCGGCCTCTTCACCTTCATCGGTGCCACGACCGAGAACCCGTCGTTCGAGGTCGTCGGCGCGCTGCTGTCGCGCGCCCAGGTCTACGTGCTGAAATCGCTCACGCCCGACGAACTCGGCCAGTTGATGACGCGTGCGCTGAAGGAGTTGCCCGCGCTCAAGCTGGCCGACGGCGTCGACACGCTTCTGGCGGCCTATGCCGACGGCGACGCGCGGAAGCTCCTCAACCTGCTGGAGCAGCTCGATGTCGCGGCGCGCACGGCCAAGGTGGCGGAAGTCGACGCGGCGTTCATCGAGAACGCGCTTGCGCAATCGCTGCGCCGCTTCGACAAGGGCGGCGAAGCCTTCTACGACCAGATCTCCGCGCTGCACAAGAGCGTCCGCGGCAGCGACCCGGATGCGTCGCTGTACTGGCTGGTGCGCATGCTCGACGGCGGCACCGATCCGCGCTACGTTGGCCGGCGGCTTGTCCGCATGGCGAGCGAGGACATCGGGCTCGCCGACCCGCGCGCCCTGAGGCTCGCGCTCGATGCCGTGGAAACCTACGAGCGGCTGGGCTCGCCCGAAGGCGAACTCGCGCTCGCCGAGGCCTGCCTCTACCTCGCGTGCGCCCCCAAGAGCAATGCCGTCTACGTCGCCTACAACGCCGCGCGTGACTTCGTGCAGTCGCATCCTTCCAGCGACGTGCCGCTGCACCTGCGCAACGCGCCGACGAAACTGATGAAGGCGCTGGGCTATGGGCACGCGTACCGCTACGCGCACGACGAGCCCGAAGCCTATGCGGCCGGCGAGCGCTACTTCCCCGACGATGTGCCCGAGCAGCGGTTCTATGAACCGACCCCGCGCGGGCTCGAAGGCAGGATCGCCGAGAAGCTCGCGCATCTGAAGCGGCTGGACGAGGAAGCCGGCAAGACGTGAACCGCCGTCCGGCGGAGGCACGCGCAGGGCCGCCCGGCCCGACGACGGTCCCGCGGAACCGCAGGTATCAGCGTTCCTGCTCCCCGACCGGCTCGGCATCGTGCATCTGCGGATGCGCCGTACGCAGCCAGCCCGCCTCGGTGTCCCAGAACACCGGCTTCTCGGTCTGCAGCATGTGGAGCAGGTTGCGGTAGTCCTCGGACCCCAGGTTGGTGAGGCGGTAAAGATCCGTGAGCCGGCTTGCGCTGCGCAGGATGATGCGGCCGCGGCCGGGTCTCTCCGGCGAACCGGACGGCATCCATTCGGCATAGTAGTGACCAATGTTGACGACGGCCATCAGCTTCTCCTTTCCTGTCGTTCCTGTCTAAAGATAGGCCGTTTTCGCGCAAGGCTTGCCCGGCGGCGAGCGCGGACTAGATTGGAATCATTGGAAGCGGCTTGCGGGGAGCAGACGGAGATGGGGATCCGGCGATGGATGGGGGTACTGACGATGATCGTGACGGCAGGCGCAATGGCGCACGAAACCACAATCCCGCTGCCGGCTCCGGACACGGCCGGCGGCATGCCCTTGATGCAGGCCCTGAAGGCGAGGCATTCGGCCCGGGAGTTCGCGAGCCGGCCCTTGCCGCGGCAGGTCTTGTCCGATCTGTTGTGGGCGGCGAGCGGCGTGAACCGGCCGTCCACGGGCGCGCGCACCGCGCCCTCGGCACACGACTGGCGGGAGGTCGACGTCTATGCGGTGACCGCAGACGGCGCGTACCGCTACGATCCGCCGACGCACACGCTGAAACAGGTGGCGAGCGGCGACCTGCGCCGGCTGACCGGCGTGCAGGACTTCGTCGCCAGCGCGCCGCTGAATCTCGTGTATGTGGCCGATTTCGACCGCATGAGCGGGGCGGGTGCGGAGGACAAGGCGTTCTACAGCGCAGCCGATACCGGATTCGTCGCGCAGAACGTCTACCTCTACGCCGCGTCAGCCGGTCTCGCGGTCGTCGTGCGCGGTCTGGTCGACCGTGAGGCGCTCGGCAAGGCGCTGGGACTCACGCGGCATCAGCGCATCATCCTGTCGCAGTCTGTCGGCTATCCAGCCGCCACGCATTGACCCGGGCCGATGCCTAAGCTCGCCAGGATCGCATTGGCCTGCCTGCTCTGCCTCGCCGTCGTGGGTGCCGCGAGCCTGCTCGCACGGCATTTCCTGGCGTGACGCCGTCCCGCTGTCACGCAGCGTCGCTGCGGCGCGTCCGTGCGGGCGTGGAGAGCGGCGTCCTGGCGGGCGGTTATGATGGGCAGGGCTCGGCCATGCGCGCCAGCCCTTTCGATGACGGAGTGACAAGGAGGCCTGATGAGCAAAGCGATCTGGTTCGGGATGCTGCCGCTGCTGTGCGGCGCGGGCGTTGCAATGGCGCAGGCGGAGGCCCAAGGTGGAGCGCCCGCTGCGGAAGAAGCCGCAGCGCCGCCACAGGTATCGCCTGCCGGGCAACACGTGTCCCGGCACGCCGTCCGGCGCCAGGGCCAGGACATGCGGCGCTGCCTCAAGCTTGGAACGAATGCGGCGATCATTCGCTGCGCCGAGCCCGGCCGCAAGCCCTGAGGCGTCTGCGTGACGCCGGGGGCGCTTCGTCGCCCCGCCGGGCGAGTCTGCGCAGCGGCGCTGCGACGCGCGGCGGCGCCATTTGCTACCTGTTGCACAAACCCTTCTTTATCAGCAGGTTAACAAATGGCAAGCTGAGGCCTTGGCCTCGACTCACTTCTAGCTTACGTCCGAAGCGGCAGCGACACTTGAGGTTCCAAGGCTTGCAGCACAGCGTGTGCCGCTAGGATGTCTTGATGCAACTGGGCATGCTTCGGCGCCTGCACTGTGACAACCAAGGCATAGCGGATGGAGGGCGTTCCGGAAGATGCAAGACCGCCTGCTTCCCGGGCGTTGTAATGCACATCGAACACGGGTTCAAGCAGGCTACTGCCGTAGTAATTGTGCTCTGCGTGTAACACGGTTTCCCATTTGCCCAGATCCGCCCGCAACTCCGCCTCGGTCCGAAAATCGGCCGCAGGGAAAAAACTGGCCGACGAAGCATTCTTAGCTTTGCCCTTAAGCTTGCTACTATTGGGCCGGAAGGTAATGCCCAGGCCGGCCTTCGTATAGGCAGCGGCGTCCTGAGGGTCGACCGGACTAGCGTAGCAGAACGTTGCCCGCAAACGCACTTTGCCTTCCAGCTGGAAGGCTGGCAGGGGGATGGGCGCCCGCAGGAATTTGCCGGGACGCAGTTCACCCTGATAGATGATTCGGGCTTCCCCTTCACCGCAGGTAATCAGTCGGTTGATGTTGGCCGGCACGCGACCCCAGCCGACGTGATGGACATCGTGCTCCTCCTTCATTTCGCAGCCATGGATCAAAAGTGTTTTGATGGTCAATGGATGTACGGGATCACCCAGGATGGCACGGATGCCAACAGCCGAACGCAAGGCGAGCGGCGCTGCAAAGCTGGTTCCCAGGTTGGCGGCCAAGTTCGGCCGCTTACCGGGCGCGGCGACGTGGAAATATTCTTTCGGGGCGCCACCAAATGCCACAACATCCGGCTTGCGGCGCCCAGGGCTACGGCCAGGGCCTGTAGCGCTGTAGTTTGCACGCTTCCAGTCATCACCGCTCCCGTCAGCTGCGCCTACAGACAAGGCATTCACGCTATCGGATGGGACTTGGATACGGTTTAAACCAAGGGCTGAATCTAGAGCTCCATTGTTCCCGACTGCGACGGTCATCAGGGTTTCTCCGTCGCTCAGAATGCTGTCGATGACAGCTGTCCAAGCATGAACATCCTGATCCTCCACTGGTAGGTCCGGTCCCAGGCTGAGGTTGATAAACTGATATTGGCGGGAAAGCAGCACGGTTTCGACGTGACCGAGTGTGCGATACAACTCGTAGGGATCTTCCCCTTCAATTCTGGCATCCAGCACGCGATGATGGTCAACTGGCGCATAGGGGCGTTCCGCCGTTCCTTCCGGCTCGATCGGCCCGAACAGCAACGCTGACGTGACGCCAAGTCCATGCTCGGTGAAATCGGGTACATCGCTCGCTTCATCGTCAGCCAGAAAATAGCGGCGGACATACCCATCAAGAACATGCTCTGTCGGCAGGCCGCCATCGAGAATGGCCACCTTGGGTTCGCGGGAAAGTGGCTCGCCGCTTGGTAGTGAGAACGATACTGCAAGCGGCATGCTGCGGGTGACCGGACGGGCTGCCCGCAAGTGCGGCATCGGCCGAATTACTCGGGTCATAGTGAACTGGGCCAAGCTTTCGAGGTTAGCAGCGTCGCCTTCCACTGCGATGAAAAGCAGTCGGCCGGCTTCGAATTCGAACTCACCATTGACCTTGAAGCCGCAGTCCTTGGCGTAGTCGGCGAACATGGCACGAACATCGGAGGCATTGCCCTCTGGGGGTAGATGTAGGCCGACCTCGAAAACATGTCCGATCTCAGCACCCTCAAGATGCAGGCGATCGGCCGGTGTCATGGCCACAAAGGTCTCAATGCGGGAGAACTGCTCGGCGACCGGCATTTGTTCATTCAGGCTCCGGGCGAAGGTTGGGAGATTCCCCAATGCAGCCCGCGTGCCAGCCACGAAAAGTTCCGTGGTTTCCATCTCGGTTGGCGCCTTCTTCTGGGTCTGACGACGCGGCCGGATGCGGCGGGTACGTGACCCTACCGAGGCCAACCCCGCCTGATCGAGCAGCAGCTTCGGAAAAAAGGACTTCGCCAGGTAGGCCGGGTGCAATACCAGACGGGCCACCGCCAGATCGTCGGCGCAGGCCTTCGGTGGAAGGGCCTGGAAAATGCTGTTGGCTGCCTCGATCTCCGGGACGATGATGCGCTTGGCCTCGCCGAGCGTATAGGGGTGTACCTTGTCGCTGACTTTTTTCTTTGGGGCCTCGATTGGATAGGTCAGCAATTCTGCGCGGCCGATCAGGTATCGTGTAGTCATTTACTTGAGCCCCCTGCCTTTTCGGGGTGATGGCCCCGCGTGTTTGCGAATGGTGTCGCGCGCGACACCCGTCATCTGGCTGATCTGCATGTGCGTATGCTGGCCAGTCTTGGCCAGTTCGATCGCTAGCTGGAGACGTTCCGCCTTGCTCAACGCTTCCTGACGCTGGCCAAGCGCTGTACTGACCAGTTGTTCGAGCGGTGCCGTCTGTAGAGCGTGACCGCGACGCAAAGCGTTGATGCTGCGTTCCACGTCCGACAGCGATTGCCCCTGTAGGCCAGCGGCCAATACATCGACCCAGGATTCGAACAAATTCAGGTCGTCGCCTAGGAATCGCTTGATGGCCTCGGCAATCGCTGTTGCGTCGGGCGCATCGAACTTGAGGACCAGATCGAACCGTCGCCACAAGGCCGGATCAACCAGTTCCGGGTGATTGGTGGCGGCCAGTAGCAACCCGCTGTCCGGCCACTGATCGACTTCCTGCAACATCACGGTAACCAAGCGCTTCAGTTCGCCAATATCGGATTCATCGCTGCGTCGCTTGGCGATGGCATCGATTTCATCGAGCAATAGGACGGCCGCATGTTTCTTGGCATGATCCAACGCGGCCCGCAGGTTGTTTCCAGTTTTGCCGAGCAAGCTACTCATCACCGCCGTCAGATCAAGCACCCACAGAGGCTTGCCCAAGGCGCTGGCGATCCAGCGGGCCGAGAGTGTCTTGCCGACACCCGGGGGGCCAACGAGGATGGCCGAACGTGTCGGACTAATACCTCGGGCGGCCAGCCGTTCGCGTTCCTGGCGTTCGCGGATAATGGCGCCGATCGCATCATGCACGCTTCCAGGAAGAATTGGGGGCGCCAGTCCAGGGCGATCATCGAATACCCGAATCAATGCCAGGCGAGAGTCGCCATCGACAGGTAGTGGTACCTCATTGGATTCCACAACTGGTGCGCCTCGGCGCAGGATAGGATTGCCCGCGGATCGGGTCTGCGAAGTTTTCAGGTATTGGTCGAGGCGCGCGGCTAGTTCGGGGCGCTGTTGACGATACTTGCGCACAAGGCGCGCTAGTAGCAAGCGGGCATCCTCGTATGACTCTGACGCGGCGAGGCGGGCCAAATTGGCGAAGTCAACCTCAATATCAGAAACCTCGCCAATATCCTTTATTTCCGCCACAAAAAACCTCACGTGTAACGCCACTATTATGGCGAAGTTTATGGCGATAGGCCATATTTAGTCAATAAGATTTCTTGCGTCCTCGCCATTCTCTGGCTGGTCGCCGTTGTAAAGGTGATGCCACTTTCCTCATCCTGCATGAGGACACGCTTACGTCGCCAGAAATCCCCTGGCGGCTCGGCCACGCCGATGGTGGCGAGCGCCCCCGTTTCTGACTGAAGGCCAGTACGTCGGGCATGTGATGGCCTGTTTACGATGCAAGAGCCGCACGCCCACTGCACCGCATCGGCTCTAGGTACGGTGACAATATTGCTCAACGTTTCCACTCGTCAGGCAACGGGTCAAGCGATATCGTTGCCGTCAGCCCCCTTTTACCCTTAGCACGCTCGCGTTCCTCCCGGTGCATCCCAAGCGAGAGGTAGATCAACGCTGACCTAGCCAGTTGCATAAGCCGTAGCGTCCGCTGTTCGAGGTCGGATCGGCTGATCGAGTGGGCTAACGTGTCGCAAAACGGATGATCACCCACCCCAGGCCGCATTTCATGAACCTTCACGTACTTGTGTTCGAGATGATGCCGCAACTCAGCCAGGGCACGAGCTTCCGGCTCGGTCGAGTCCCGCATGTCCTCTTCGAATAGATCCTTGCTTAGCCAGAATAAACCACGAATCGGCCAATTCTCCGATTTCACAAAGCGATCACGCACCGGCCCGTTGTCTTTCTCGCGCCAAATCGTTCTGAAGCTGATGCGCTTCTCGGGAATGGCCAGCGCAAGGTAGTGGTTCAGAAAGTAAGCGATCTTGTCGAGGATCGAGTAGGCCATCCGAAATGCCATCTTCACCTTCTCAACCGACAGCCCGTACGATGGATAGTCCAGCGTGTTGTAGAGCAACACCTCACGGTCGGAGAAGTGCGGCTCTGCCGACTTAATCCCCTCCCACAGCATCCATCGCGCCGATACGAACTCCTGCTTCAGTGCGTTGAACATACCGGTCACGATCGGTGGCTCGTTGATCTCCGTGGTGAAGTCCGGCAGGCCCATGATGTCGTGCGCGGCGACAGAGGCCTTTTCGACATCGTTTAGCGGGTTGAGAAACAAGATGTTTTCGAGGCACCAGCGGCGATATGCGCGCTCCATCGCATCCCCACCCATGCCCCAGCCATCCGGATTGCACGCCATGCCGATTGCCTCGACATCGTAGTGATTCGCGATCTGTTCTGCCGATTGCATGAAGATAGGGGCCAGCCGACAGTCACCCAGATGCGGGTATCTAGCGGCTAGACCTACCGATTCGACGAGCTCCTGGTGGGCGTGGAAGGCAAATATCGCGTGGTGTCCCGGATCGTACAGCGCAGCGGCATAGTGCATGAGTGCACGCCCACGATTGGCGCGCGCCATCCAGAAGTTTGTGTCGATCGCGAGCGCGGCGCTCCAGTATGCCCGCGCCTCGACAAAACGGCCCAGCGTGTCGAGTTGATTGCCAAGGTTGGTGAGGATTTGACAGCGACGGATCGCGTCCATTTCAGTGAAACCAGAGCTGTTCACCGCGCGGCGCAACAAAAACACCTGTTGGCGCACCTCCGGCTGCTCGAAGTCCCAGACAGCTTCGCGGTCACCAAGCCGCTGCTTGTAGCGACACGCCCAAGCGTTGGCCCGGAAATAGTCGAGAAGCGCCATCTCAGACGGCCCAAGCTTGCGTGCAGCCAAATCATTCGCGAGGGAAAGCGCGTGATCAGCGAGGGCAAGATCGTCGGCGTCGGTAGCTTGATCCACAAGCTGCGCGATCAGATCAAGCGCGTCAGAATTGGACAAGCCGTTTATGATTGACATTTGCATGGTGTTCTATCGTGCCCTGGCTTCGTCCCGAGCGTCCTTGCTTGGCTAAGGAGGCGAATCAGCTGGAATACCGATTGGAACCTCTAGCCCCAACAACGCATTATCCCGATTGCCATCGAGATGACTATGCCTCCCATCGGTTGGAATCCGGGGGGCTAATTGGAGTCCTGACTTTTTTCACCAGAACACACATTTGTGAATTGGCGAGTTCTACGCCACCAGAATCCCCTTGCGCTCTGCTACGCCGATGGTTGCGAGCGTCCCCGAGTTGAACTCGATATAGTCTGCCTCGATACCGTCGCTGAAGATCACACCGTTCTCCGGCATCAGTGACGCCAGCCGCAGCGGCTGCCCCGGTCGGACGTGCCCGAACACGATGCTTGCTGCGGAGGACTTGCTCGGGAACGGCTCGCGCACTGCGAACGTGAGCGTGTCGGCATCCCATGGAACGGGCTGGTATGGCTCCTGCCGGATCTTCTGGTGCAGGGTCACGGCGATCTGCATCGCCCCGGTAACGATGCTCTTCATCCAGGCCGTCGACCCTAGCCCGGTCGAGACGATCAGCCCACTCGAGGACTGCACCTCTCGGCGATCGCCCAACTGGATCTCGTAGCGCACCGACGTGTGGGTGCGCGGCCCGATGAAGAGGTCGTTTACGGCATAGAGCGTCTGGCCGTCCGTGAGGGTCGCCTTGGCCATCGTGACCTCCCGCGCTACGAAGCGGTCCCGCAGCACGTCGGGCAGCACCTTCGGCACTGCCTGCGGCTCATATGGCAGCAGAATCCCGTCGTAGCGCGATGGCTCCGGGTTAACACCGACGAGCGGCTGGCCGTCGAGGTACTTCATCGTGTTAGCGACCAGGCCATCCTGGCCCAGTGCCATCACGATGTCGTCCCTGCCGAACAGGAAGTTCGGCAGGAAGCCCCGGTCGATTACCTGGTAACGGCCGTGCGCCTGCAGCGTGACCAGTACCTGCCGTTTCGCTTCGGCATAGGCTGCGTGCTCTCGCTCGTAGTCGGAGAAATCAGCACCCAGGTGCTCCACGTAGAACCTCGCCTGGGCCAGTGTGTGGAAGCGGGCGACGAGTTCCTCCAGCCGCGTGTGTCGTGTAACCAGCACGACCTTGCGTTCAGCGCTTGCGTCCATCGCCGGCCTCCCCTTGATCGGTTCTGGGGAGCAAGGCCTGCAAGAGTTCGGGCGACACGTTGACCAGCGATGACGTCGGCCCGTAGTAGACCATCGACAGGCCGGCGCCCGCGCGGACCACACGCCCGCCGCGGACCTGCATGAGATAGGTAGTGGGTACCTAATGGCGCGCGGCGGAGAGGAACCTCGCGCCGCATCCTGCCCTGGTGGGGTCGTAGCCGTCGCGTCCCCGCTGAATTGCATCTGCGGCGGGGCCGGCTATACGTAGAAAGGTGGGTTTGCCGCGATTGCGCGATCCCCCGGGGGTCGGTGCAGGGCGGCATTCTGACGACGCAATCAATCCCTCAGGTACGCCGGTTCGTTCCGGCTTCACGAAAGGAGCCCGACATGCGTTCTACCCCCTCACTGCTCGCCGCCGTCGTCCTCGCAACCGGCATGGCGTCGGCCACCGCCGCACCCGGCGTGTTCTACGATCCTTCCAACGTCGACAGCCCGACCGGGTTCACGACCGGCTACGAGCTCTTCCGGACCATCGGCTGCCCTGGGCGCCAGCTCCTGGACAAGCCCTGCGAGGTGCTCGACAGCGACGGCGATGGCGTCTACGACTACATGGACAAGTGCCCCGACACGCCGCCCGGAACCCGGGTGGACAAGGTCGGCTGTCCGCTTCCCGAGCGTGCCGGGCCCGCGGCTGCGCCGGTTCCCGCACCCGCGGCGCTCGCCCCGGCCGTCGCGCCGCAGATGCCTGATCTGCAACGCGTGAATTTCGATTTCGATCGTGCGACGATCCGCCCGGAAGATCGCGAGAAGCTCGATCAGGACGCCGCCACGCTGAAGGAATGGGGCGACGTGAAGGTGGAAATCGCCGGCTACACCGACAGCGTCGGCAGCGCGCAGTACAACCGGGGCTTGTCGGTCCGCCGCGCCGAAGCCGTGCGCCGCTACCTGATCGAGAAGGGCATCGCGGCCGATCGCCTGACGCTCAAGGGTTACGGCGAAGCCATGCCGCTTGCCGACAACGCCACGGCGGCCGGCCGGGCGATGAACCGCCGCGTCGAGCTGGCGCCGCTCCGGTAGGCCGGTGCAGGGCCGGGGCGCGGAGCGCATGAGTCCTGCGGCCTCGGACCCGGACGGTGCCGCGGCGGTGCCGGCGGTGACGGTCGTCATGGCGGCGTGCAATGCCCAGGCCTATCTCGCCGAGGCGCTGGACTCGGTGCTCGGCCAGACGCTCGACGACTTCGAATTGCTGCTGATCGACGACGCCTCGATCGACGGCACGCCCGATATCGTCGCGGCCTATGCCCGTCGCGATCCGCGGATCCGAGCGATTCGCCTGCCGCACAATGCGGGGGTGGCGAACGCCCGGAACCTCGCCCTGAACATGGCGCGGGCGCCCTGCGTCGCCATCTGCGACGACGATGATGTCCAGCACCCCGAGCGTCTTGCCGCCCAGCTCGCCAGTCTGCGGGCGCATCCGGACTGGGTGATGGTCGGGGCCCGTGTGCGGCCTTTCGGCGAGATCGCCCCGCATGCACCGCTCGCGTGGCTGCCGCTCGACGGCGTGCTGGCGCGCCCGCGCATCCTGTTCCAGGCGCTCTTCATCGACTCCGCCAGCATGTTCCGCCGGGACCTGGCGCGCATTCGCGGGCTGCGTTATCCGACCGCGAACGTGTGGGAGGACTGGGTGTTCCAGGCGCTGGCCTTGCAGGCCGGCGAGATCCGCGTCCTGCCGCGGATCCTGATCGACTACCGGCGCCATTCCGCCCAGCAGACGAGCCCGCGGCGCCTGTTGGCGGCAGGGCAACGCACGCGGGCGAGCATGCGGCGCATCCTGGAGATCGCCGGCGCGACATGCGGCTGCGCCGAGCTCGAGCTGCACCACGCGATCTCACCGAATCCGTTCGGCCTGGTGCCTGACCGCGCCTATCTGATTGACCATCGGCATGACGTCGTGTCCCGCGCAACGGCGTGGCTGGAAAGCCTCGGGCGCCAGGTCGTGCGCGCCGGCTGGACGACCGACGCGGCATTCGAGGCGGTGGCGGCGGTGATCCTGCGTCACCTGCACGGGATGCTCGCCCAGGTGCGGACGGAAGCGGAGAGCCGCGCGACCTGACGGCGTGCGCGATGGCGCCGCCGTCGCCGCCTCCGCGGAGGACTGCCTAGGCAAGCCTTCCGGCATTGCCTAGCATGGTCATAGCGACTCCCCGGCGATCCCCAAGGTGAACACATGAAGCGAGGCCTGATTTCCCTGGCGGCGTTCTGCATCGGCCTGCTGACGGCGGGCAACGTGTGGGCGATGGCCTACACCGGGCTGTACGCCCTCGGCGACAGCCTGTCGGACGCGGGCAACAGCCCGTCCGCCGTTCTCAGCATCTACAAGCTGCTGGGCGGCAACTGCGACCCCTATCATCCGTGTCCGCCCTACGACGGCGGGCGCTATTCGAACGGCCCCGTCGCGGTGGAGCATCTGGCGAACGCGGTTCTGGCGGGGGGCGCCACGCCGGCGAATTTCTTCGACTTCGCAGTCGCCGGTTCCACCACGGGGGTCGGCAATTACGGCGACGGCGGCAGCGCGTCCAGCGCGGGTGGCTACGGCCTCCCCGGCATGGCGCAGCAGGCGGGGATCTACCTCAGCCTCTCGGGCGGCGTTGCCGACCCGAATGCGCTGTACTTCGTCTGGGGTGGTGCAAACGATTTCCTCACGCTCGATTCCCCCGTGCTCGGCGCGCAGCGCATCGCGGGCTACGTCGGGGCCCTGGCCGCCGCGGGCGCGATGCACATCCTGGTGCCCAACCTGCCGGACCTCAGCCTCACGCCCTTCGTTCGGACCATGGGGCTGCAGGCCCAGGCGCAAGCCTTCTCGCTCGGCTTCAATGCCACGCTGGCGACGCAACTCGCGGGCCTGGCCGCGCTCTATCCGACGACCGACATCATTCCCTTCGACACCTACGCCTTCCTCAACGGCGTGGTCGCGAACCCGGCAGCCTACGGATTCAGCGACGCGCAGAACGCCTGCCTGGCTTCGCTGCCGGCCGGTCCCTGCGCGGATCCGGGCAGTTACGTATTCTGGGACGACTTCCATCCGACGACGCGGGCCGACGCGGTCATCGCCGCCGCCTTCGCGCGCGCCGTGCCCGAACCGGGCACGCTGGCGCTGGTCGTGTTGGGGCTGGCCGCGCTGGCCCTGGGCGGCGGCCGCAAACGCGGGAGAGTACCGGCCCCGCGGGCGTCATGAGCGAGCCATGCCCTGCGTGCTGATCACCGGCGCCAGCCGCGGCCTGGGACTCGAGTGGGCACGGCAGTATGCCGAAGCCGGCTGGCAGGTGCTGGCGACCTGCCGCCGTCCCGAGGAAGCGGACGCGTTACGGGAGTTGGCTGCGCGCCACGCCAGCGTCGGCGTGCATCGTCTCGATGTCACCGACAGCGAGCAGCTGCGCACGCTGCAGCTCGACCTTGCCGACCTCGCCGTCGACATCCTGCTGAATAACGCGGGAGTCTATCTGGACAAGTTCATGGGCGATCTCGGCGGCCTCGACTACGAGGTGTGGCTGCGCAGCTTCGCCGTCAACACCTTGGGCGCGGTGCGGGTGACCGAGGCCTTCGCCGGGCAGGTGGCCCGCAGCGAGCGCAAGCTCGTCGTGGCGATCAGCAGCCATATGGGGGCGATCGCGGAGATCGCGGAGCCCGGCCACTATGCCTATCGCTCCAGCAAGGCGGCGCTCAACGCCGCCATGAAGGGGATTGCGCAGGCGCTTGCGCCGCGCGGAATCGGCGTGCTGCTGCTCCATCCCGGCTGGGTCGGCACGCGCATGGGCGGGTCGCAGGCGATGCTCACGCCGGCCCAGAGCGTGCGCGCGATGCGTGCACTGGTCGACCATTTCGGACCGGGCATGAATGGGCGCTTCCTGCGCTTCAACGGCAGCGAGATTCCCTGGTAGGGGTGCGTCCCTCGTGGCGCGGGTGCCCCGCGCTCATTTTGCGGGTGCGGGCGCCCAGCCGCGCCGCCAGTAATTGCGCAGCTTCTCCTGCTGTTCCTTGGTAAGGATGGCCTCCATGCGTTTCTGCGCGTCCGCGGCGCTGTCATACATGCGCTGCTGCAGCTTGCCGAACGCCTGGTAGGCGGAGTCGATCGCGGCCTGGTCGCGTTTCGGCGCCTGGTAGAGGTCGCGCAGCCGGGCCTGCTCGTTCATCATCTCGCCCATCAGGGCCCAGTGCGCCTTGCGTGTCTCGTCCTGGATCCGGTTGATCTTCGCCTGCTGCTCGGGGGTGAGGTCGAGGCCGCTGCCCCAGAATGGGCTCATCATGCCGGGACCCATGCCGTAGCCCCCCATCATGCCTGGCCCCATGCCGTAGCCGCCCATCATGCCCGGCCCCATGCCGTAGCCGCCCATCATGCCCGGCCCGGCACCGTAGCCCATCATGCCCGGACCATAGGCCGGCGCGGGCGGCGGTGCCTGTTCGGCGCCGAGGGCAGGCAAGGCAGCGCCCAAGGCAAGGGCAAGGCCGCAGGCGGCAAGTCGTTTGGCGTGACGGGGGGCATTCATGGCGGGTCTCCTTTCGTGAGGGCTGGGGACGGATGCGTCGAACGCGTGGGCATGCGGCTATTTCTCGAGCAGGTCATCGCGCTTCTGCAAGAATTCGTCGCGGCCGATCTCGCCGCGGGCATAGCTTTCCTTGAGAAGGTCGAGCGCCGACTTCGGTTCCGGAGGGGCGGGCCGATCACCCGCGTCGCGTGTTCGCGTGAACAGGTACTTCAGCAGGGCGACGACCAGCAGCAGTGGAATGCCCCACATGAAGAGCATCCATGCGACGCCGATCAGAATGCCGGGGCCGCCGTCGAACATCCAGCCGTGAGCGTAGGGTCCGTACATGGGAAGGCGCGTCAAGGCAGGCAAATGCTGCGCGACGCTTGAAAGTGGACTGACCGTTCCACTTTAGACCGCCTGCCGGTGGATGCAAGGAAGTCGCGCTGCCGCGGCCGGCCTACGTCAGCGGACCGACGATCAGTGGAACGTTCATTTCTGCCGCGGACAGGCCGCCGTGCACACCGACGTGGGTATAGCGTTCCTCGCCCTGGAGCCAGTCGCGCAGGATGCCGCGCCCGCGGGGCACGAGAACGTAATCGCCGAGCCGGTCGTGCAGGCCGGGGTGGGCCGTGCCCGGGCCCAGCCAACCCTGCGCGAGAACGTCGGCGCTGCGCAGCAGGCGGATACGGTTGCCAAGCGCGCCCCGGACGTAATCCTCGAATGCCTGTGTCCGGCCGGCCCGCACGTAGGCGTAGGCCATGCGCGGCTCGCCGCACAGGGGCAGCAGCAGCGTCTCGCGCAGCGCCGGGTGGTCGTCCAGGTCGATGGCCTGGTCGGCCGGGCTGTCGATGAAGCCGTGGTCGGCCGTGACGATGATCCGGCTGCCGGTGCCGGCCGCGACGTCCAGCAGGCGCTCGAAAACCGCATCGAGCGTGGCAAAGGCCGCCGCCACGGGCGCGCTGGCGATGCCGTGTTCGTGGGCAAGGCTGTCGAGCTGCGGCCAGTAGGCATGCGTATAGCTCGGGGCCTCGCGGCGCAGCAGCGCGGTCACCACGTCGACCAGCTCGTCGAGGCTGGCGTACCCGTGGCGTTCGGCGCGGCCCGCCAGGGCGACGTTGAAATCGGAATGGACGATGTTGCGCGGGCTTACCACGTGGCAGGGCAGCGGCAGCCGGTCGGCGAGCGGGCTGAGGCCGAGCAGCGTCTGCGGCGTGACGCCGGCGTCGCGCAGCGCGTGGCGGCCGGTACGGACGCGGAACGGCAGCGGCGCGACGACGGCGCCGACCTCGCGGAAATACATGTTCCACCCGGTGAGCCCATGCTGCTGCGGCGCGAGGCCGGTGAGGAAGGTCGGGATCGCGCTCGCGGTCGTCGAGGGAAACACCGAGGTGAGCTGGCCGCGTAGGTGGCGGCGCAGCGTGCCGTCGCGCGCCTGCAGGTAGTCGAGGCCGAGGCCGTCGACCACCAGCAGCACCAGGTGGCGGGTGCCGGCGAGCGTGTGCGGCGGCAGCATTGCGAGCGGCGGGTAGGCGCTCGAGCCGCCGAGGGCGGTGGCGATCGAGCTCATGAGGTTGACCAGGCTGCCGCCGCCATAGTCGGGGAGGCAGGTCTCGCCGTCGTCGGGCGCCGTTCGTGCCGGGCTGGCCGCCTGGTCGCTCGCGCTCACTTGTCTCGCTCCCTCGGTTATCGTGATCATGGGTGCGGATAGCCCGCTCGGGACACTGTAGCGAGGGGGCACCGCGGGCGCAATCGACGCGCCCCCTCGCAACGAGTCCGTCGCGCGTCGTCGCGCCGACTGCGAGGGACGGCCGCGATGGTCTCAGGCGTAGGGCGAACGCCGCCCGAAGGCATAGGTGACCGCCAATACCGCGACGGCGGCGAGCGTCGGCACCCAGTAGATCAGGTCGTCCCGATAACCGTTATAGTGGGCGAAGCGCTCGGCGGCGACCAGTGCCACGTTGACGGCGAGGAGCGCGAGCCCCGACGTGATCAGCCAGGCGCTGTGCAGGCTCTCGACGAAGAGGCCCCAGAGCAGGAAAGGCATCAGCACCGCGACGAGGACGCCGGGCTCGAGCACGTAGCCGGCCTGGAAAAACGGCACGACCGACGCGGCCGTGGCATCGCCGGCCCCGAGCATCAGGATCACGAAAGCGGCCAAACGAGGATTCCAGTTGCTGAGCATGTTCGATTCCCCTTGTTGTCTGCCAGGAACCTGTTCGACTGTTGCGGGATGGGATGGGTTCAGCGGGCGGCAGCCATGAGTACGTTCCTCGTCCGACGCCTCAGGAGCATTGCCCATGCCCTGCGCGGGCTCGGCCATCTCGTCCGCACCCAGGGCAACGCGCGCGTGCACCTGGCCGCGACCGTGGCGGTCTGCATTGCCGGGCTGGTTTTCGGGATCGACCGCAACGAGTGGCTATGGCTGGTGGTGGCGATTTCGCTGGTGTGGAGCGCCGAGGCGTTCAATACTGCGCTCGAGCTGCTGGCCGATGCCGTCCACCCGGTGCGTCATCCCGGCATCGGCCGGGCCAAGGATGCGGCGGCCGCTGCGGTGCTGGTGGCGGCGGCGGGCGCGGCCGTCATCGGGCTGCTGGTGTTCCTGCCGCACCTCCTCGCCGGGTGGCGCTGAGCGGCAGGGAAGCGGTCAGCCGGCCCAGGTGCGCACGCGGCCGACGTCCAGGTGGACAAAATCGGACGCCGGGTAGTAGCCGACGCCGCCGCCCTTCAGCGCGAGTCCGGTGCGGCGCAGCTCGGCGAGCGGCACGCCCGGGATCCGGATGTCGATCGCCTTGCCTTCCATGTGCAGGCTGTGCTTCGCCACGCCGGAGGAGTGCTCCGACAGCATGTGGTTGGTGGCGGGAGAGCGGTAGCCTGAGATGACCTGCAACGGCTGCGCGGAGCCGAGCGCGAGCTTGACCCGGCTGAGCAGGTCGAGCAGCCCGGTGTCGATTGCGGCGACCTGGTCGGTGCGGAAGTCGCGCAGCACGTGGTTGATTTCTGCGAGCGATTCGGGGACGTATTCGCCCTGCACCCAGTAGGCGAGATCGAGGTTTTCCCCGGTGTGCAGGTTGTGGAAGCGCAGCCGGCGCTCCGGCGCGGCCTGCCAGGCTTGCGCCAGCGCGGGCAGCGGCAAGGTGGCGGCAAGCATGCCCAGTTTGATGAATTTGCGTCGGCTGAGGTGCTTCATGGGTGTCCTTTCGTGTTGCCCGGCAGGCGGCCCACTTCCTCGGCCAGCCCGTCCTGCGCTGCGATCACCGCGTCAACTTTAGGCCAGTCGATCGCCTGGCTCAAGCCATTTGCTTCGGCGAGGTCGCGCACGACCCGAGCGGGGTCGATGCCCTGCCTGTAGATGTCGCGGTGGACTTCGAGCAGGATGCGGCCGTCGTCGAGCACGGCAAGCAGAACCGGCTGGTAGATCAGCCGGCCAGGTGTTCCGACCGCCACATGCGCAAAAAGTTCGGCGATGTCGTCCGGATGCAGGCGGATGCAGCCATGGCTCCGGAAATGGTAGACGCTCGACGGCGCGATGGTGCCATGGATGCCGTAGCCCCACAGGCTGAGGCCCAGCCAGTAGGCGCCCAGCGGGTTGTCCGGGCCCGGGGGGACTTCCTCCCGCACCACCTGTCCTTCGCGGCGCATTTCCTCCTGGATCGAGCGCGGCACTTTCCAGGCCTTGTTCGCCTGCCGGTTGACGATCCTGAAGTCGCCCGGCGGCGTCGGCCACGACGGCTTGCCGAGGCCCACGGGGTAGGCGGCGACGAACCGGCCCTGGCTGAAATGGAACAGCATGCGCTGCGGGATGTTGATGAGAATGCCGTCGGCCAGTCCGGCCGGCACGATGTGAGGATTGTGGACGCGCAGGCGCTGGCCGGGATGGATCACGGCCTCGTAGCGGATGCCGTTCTGCCTGGCGAGCAGCGTGGGAGCGACGCCGAAGCGGGCGCCGATCGCGATCAGGAAATCCCCGCGGCGGACGACGTAGTCGCGGTCGCCGCCGGCGAGCTGGTGTGCCAGCGGGAAGCTGCCCTGCGCGACGGCCTGCAGGGCGTGCAGGGCGAGCAGGACGGCGACGGCGCCCCTGGCCAGGCGGGTGAGGCAGGGCAGATGCATCAGGGGGTCTCCTCCGCGCCGGCAGCCGGCTCGATGTGCAGCGTCTGCGTCGGGAAGGCGATTCCGGCGCCATGCCCGCGGATGATGTCGGCGATCTTCAGCAGCACGTCCTGCTTCACCTCGTGGTAGCGCACCCAGTCGCGGGTCCGCGTGAAGGTGTAGATGAGGACGTCGAGGGACGAGGGTGCGAAGCGGTCGAAGTTGACGATGAGCGTCGTGTCCGTGTCGATCTCCGGATGGGCCCGGAGCATGGCCTTGATGTCGGCGACGATGGCCGGCACCGCGTCGAGATCGGCGTAGCGAATGCCGATCGTTTCCTTGATGCGGCGGTGCGTCATGCGCGTGGGGTTCTCCACCACGATGGTGGTGAAGAGCGCGTTCGGCACGTAGATCGGGTTCTTGTTGAACGCGCGCACGCGGGTGTGGCGCCAGCCGATGTACTCCACGGTGCCTTCGATCGCCTTGTCCGGCGAGCGGATCCATTCGCCGACGACGAACGGCCGGTCGAGATAGATCGTGAGGCCGCCGAAGAAGTTGGCGAGCATGTCCTTCGCCGCGAAGCCGACCGCGATGCCGCCGATGCCGCCGAAGGCGAGCACGCCCGAGATGCTGTAGCCGAGATGCTGCAGGATCACCAGCGCCGCCATGATCACGACGCTGAAGCGCCCCAGCTTGGAAAGGGCGTCGACCGTGGTGCGGTCGACCGGGCGGCCGCTCTCGGCGCCGCGTGCGAGCACCTTGCGCGACGTGTTGCCGATCAGGCGCAGCAGGAACCACGCGAGCGCGACGATGACCAGGATGTCGCGCGTCGGCGCGACGTATGCGGGCAGGGGCGCGCCGCTGTCGCTGGCGATGATCTTCAGCGCGTAGACGATGCCCAGCGTCCACAGGATGAGCGTGAGCGGCTTGCGCGCGGCGTGGAGAAGGGCATCGTCCCACACGACCGAGGTGCGTGCCGCGAGCTTCTCGAGATGGCGAAGCAGGGTGTGGACGGCGACGTTGATCGCGAAGACGGCGCCGGCCACCGCCAGCACCTGCGGCAGCCAGGCGGCGGCCAGGAAATCGAGGCCGAAGCGTTGGGCCAGATCGTTCATGGAGTCGTGCGGGCAAGACAGGAATCCCCCGATTCTATTGGAAACGCGGCCGCATGCCTTCCGGCGCGGCACGTGGCTATCGCCGGGCGCCGGGGCGATGACGACCCGCTGCCATTCGTACTACTCGCCGACGGCTGTTATTGACGGTATGCCTGACGGCATCTTGCAGGTTAGGATGGCACATGATTCCCTAGAACATGCCGCCCCATGGCCCGTGCCGCGACGCCCCTGACCGAACCGCGTATCCGCCAGACGCGACCCGCTGCCAAGCCCCTCAAGCTGGCGGACGGCGGCGGCATGTACCTGCTGCTGCGTCCCGACGGCGCCCGCTACTGGCGGCTCGATTACCGCTTCGACGGCAAGCGCAAGACGCTTGCGCTCGGCGTGTATCCGGAGGTCGGGCTCGACGAGGCGAGGCGTCGCCGCGGCGAGGCGAAGGCGCTGCTCGCTGCGGGCCAGGACCCGGCGGCGGTGCGCAAGGCCGACCGGCAGCTGCGCACGGTTGCCGGCGGCGACGAACGCGCCTATGCGCTGGCGCTGATCGGCGAGGGCGTGTGGAACTGGGACCTGCGGGCCGGCGAGGTGCGCCACAACGCCCACTGGGCGCGGCTGATGGGCCTGTCGGAGCGCCGCGCCGCGCACGACTGGCAGACCGCGGTCGCGCGCCTGCACGATGAGGACCGCGCGATGGTCATGGCGGGACTCAAGGCCTGTCTCGACGGCGGCGCCAGCTTCGACTGCGAGCATCGCATCCGGCATCCGGACGGCACGACGATCTGGGTGCGCAACCGCGGCGAGGTCGTGGAACGCGACGGCGATGGCACACCGCTGCGCGTGGTCGGCAGCTTGCGTGAAGTTACCGAGCAAAAGCAGGAGGCCCTGCTCATGCAGCGCCGCAGCCTGTTCCTGGAGACGATCGCCGGCGTGAACGAGATGCTGATGGCGAACCTGTCGGAGGGCGAGCTCATGCAGCGCATCTGCCAGGCACTCGTGCGCGACGACCTGTTCCTCATGGCGTGGATCGGGCTTGTCGAAGCGGACGGCGTGACCGTGCGCCCGGCCGCCGCGGCAGGCCGGATCGACGGCTATCTCGACGACCTCGCGATCCGCTGCGACGACTCGCCGCAGGGGCGGGGCCCCACCGGTACCGCGATCCGCCTCGGCGCCACGGTGGTGAACAACGACACCGAGACCAACCAGCGCTTCGGCCCGTGGCGCAGCCGTGCGCGTGCGCTGGGATATCGCGCATCGGCCGCCGCGCCCTTGCACGTGCACGGCCGCGTGATCGGTGCGCTCAACGTGTATGCGGCCGATCCGCAGGCGTTCGGCGCGGGCAAGGTCATGCTGCTGGAAAAGCTGGCCGCCGACCTCGGCGTCGCCATCGGCCATCGCGCAACGCTGTCCGCGCTGCGCGAGAGCGAGGAGCGCTTCCGCCTGCTGCTCGACTCCTCGCCCGAGGCGATCTTCGGCGTCGACACGCAAGGCCGATGCACCTTCGTCAACCCCGCCTGCCTCGCCATGCTGGGCTACACGGAGGAGGAGATGCTGGGCAAGGGCGTCCATGCCCTGATCCACCACACCTATCCAGACGGCAGCCCCTACCCGAAGGAGCAGTGCAATATCCGCTGTTCCACGCTCGAGGGCAGGCCGACCCACGTCGACAGCGAGGTCCACTGGCGCAAGGACGGAACCAGCTTCCCGGTCGAGTACTGGTCGCACCCGATGTACCGCAACGGGGAACTGGTGGGGGCGGTGGTGAACTTCATGGACATCAGCGAGCGCAAGCGCATGGAGCAGGCCCTGCGTGACAGCGAAGCGCGCTACCGGCTGATCTCCAGCGTTTCCACCGATCTCCACTATTCGTGCGTGCAGACGGATGGCGGCTTCCTGGCGCTTGACTGGGCGACGGTCCCGGGCGACCAGATATTCGGTTATACGCTCGACGAAATCCTGCAGCGGGGATGCTGGCGCGGCCTCGTTCATCCCGACGATCTGGCCGAGTTCGACCGCAACATCACGCATCTCGAGCCGGGCCGGCGCAGCGAGTGCGAGCTGCGCGTGCTGGCGAAGGATGGCTCTACCCACTACATCCGTGCCTATTCGCTCGCGGTGGAGGCGGATGCCGCGCACGCGCGGGCGCGCCTGTACGGCGCCTGTCAGGACGTCACCGAACGCCGCCAGACCGAGGCGCGCATCGAATTCCTCGCCCATCACGACGCGCTCACGGGCTTGCCCAACCGCATCCTGGTGCGTGACCGCTTCGAGCAGGCGACGGCGCGGGCGCAGCGGTCGCGCAGGCAGGTCGCCATGCTGTTCCTCGATCTCGACAACTTCAAGGTGGTGAACGATACCCTCGGGCACATCGCGGGCGACAAGCTGCTGCTCGAGGCCGTGCAGCGCCTGGCGCGCTGTACCCGGGACAGCGATACCATCAGCCGCCAGGGCGGCGACGAGTTCATCGTCCTGCTGAACGAGATCCCCGACGTCGAGACGGTCGAGCGCGTGGCGGCCGACATCCTGCAGAAGCTGGCGGAGCCGCTCGAAATCAACGGCCATGCGATGAACACGTCGTGCAGCATCGGCATCGCGGTGTATCCGCAGGACGGCAGCGACTTCGATACGCTGCTGCAGAAGGCGGACACGGCCATGTACAACGCGAAGGACGCGGGGCGCAATGCCTACCGCTTCTTCGACGAGCAGATGAACCGGCGCGCGCAGGAGCACATGATGCTGCAGAACCGGCTGCATCAGGCGCTCTACCGGGCCGAGCTCCAGCTGCATTACCAGCCCCAGGTGAATGCCGCGGACGGACGCGTGACGGGCGTCGAGGCGCTGCTGCGCTGGCGGAACCCCGAGCTCGGCGAGGTGCCGCCGGCTCGCTTCATCCCGGTCGCCGAGGACTGCGGACTGATCGTTCCCATCGGGGCATGGGTGATCGAGCAGTCCTGCCGCCAGGCCCAGGCCTGGCGGCAGGCGGGCCTGCCGGACCTGACGCTGTCGGTCAACCTGTCCGCGCTGCAGTTCCGGCGCGCCGGCCTGATCGAAACGATCGCCGGGGCGCTCGAGCGCAGCGGGCTGCCGCCGCAGCTGCTGGAGCTGGAGCTGACCGAGTCGATCCTGCTGCAGGACGTGGAGAACACGCTGGAGGCGGTGCGGCAGCTGAAGGCGATGGGCGTGCGCCTGTCGATTGACGACTTCGGAACGGGCTATTCGTCGCTCAGCTACCTGAAGCGCTTCGCGGTCGACCGCCTCAAGATCGACCAGTCCTTCGTGCGCGACATCAGCACCGATCCCGACGACGCGGCGATTGCGCGCGCCATCATCCAGCTGGCGCACAGCCTGCGCCTGGGCATCATCGCCGAAGGCGTGGAGACGCAGGAGCAGCTGGCGTTCCTGCGCGAGGCCGGCTGCAGCGAGGTGCAGGGCTACCTGTTCAGCAAGCCGCTGCCGCCCGCCGAGCTCGAAGCCTTCCTGCGCAGGCGCTGATTCGCCCGCAGCGGCGCGGGGTCGCGTTATGGCCGCGGCGGTCTATCCTGAAAACGTGTCGCATGGCGACGGATCCTGATGAGCCACAAACACGAAATCCTGCTGAAGTCGATCCTCGAGGGCCCGGTCGGCGGAAATGTCCACTGGCGTGAGGTGGAAGCGATGCTGACCCATCTCGGCGCCCGCGTGGATCCGCATCACGGCGCGAGCTTCCGCGTCGTGCTGAACGGCGTCGAGGGTTTCATCCATCGCCCCCACAACAGCCCCACCTGCACCAAGCAGGAACTGCGGCACGTGCGTGATTTTCTCGCGTCGGCGGGCGTGGACCTGCCGACCGACCGCGCATGAGCGGCGTCATTCGCAGGGCGTGGGCCGTTGCCGTGCTGGCCGCGTCGATCGGCGGCGCGCCGCTTTGCGCGCATGCGGAGCAGCCGGACACCGTCAGCGGCGACCGGGCCACCGACATGGTGGTCGACGCGGTCGTGATGCGGCCGCTCGGCCTGGTTGCAACGGTCGCCGGCGCGGCGCTGACGGTGGTGGCGCTGCCGTTCACGATTCCCAGCGGCAGCGTCGGGCGGTCGGTCCACGAACTGGTCGTGCGGCCGGCCGAATATACCTTCAAGCGGCCGCTCGGTGATTTCAGCGACAGCGGCGAGGGGGGCGACTGAGCGAAACCTGCCGAGAGGGCCCTGGAAAATGCGCGAACGCATTTGTCAATAAAACTTTGGTATGCGTATTTTTGTTCCTATAGTTTTTTTATGCGCGGCTGACGCATAAAAAAGGAGGGACAAAAATGCACGTGACTCGAAGGCAGTTCTTCAGAATCTGCGCGGCGGGGGTCGGCAGTTCCAGCCTTGCAGCACTGGGTTTCGCGCCCGGCGAAGCGCTGGCGGAGGTGCGCGAATTCAAGCTCGCGCGTGCCACCGAAACCCGCAACACCTGCCCCTACTGCTCGGTCGGATGCGGCCTGCTGATGTACAGCCTGGGCGACAAGGCCAAGAATGTCGAAGGCAAGATCTTCCACATCGAGGGCGACCCGGACCATCCCGTCAACCGCGGCACCTTGTGTCCCAAGGGCGCGGGGCTGCTTGATTTCGTCAACAGCCCGAACCGCCTCAAATTCCCGGAATACCGGGCGCCGGGCAGCAAGGAATGGAAGCGCATTTCCTGGGACGAGGCCTTCGAACGCATCGCCCGGCTGATGAAGGACGACCGCGACAAGCACTTCGTCGCCAAAAACGACAAGGGCGAGACGGTCAACCGCTGGCTCACCACCGGCTTCCTGGCCGCCTCCGCTTCCAGCAACGAAACCGGCTACCTGACGCACAAAGTCGTCCGTAGCCTGGGGGTACTCGGATTCGATAACCAGGCGCGTGTCTGACACGGCCCGACGGTGGCAAGTCTTGCCCCGACGTTCGGCCGCGGCGCGATGACCAACCATTGGGTTGACATCAAGAACACGGACCTGGTGCTGATCATGGGCGGCAATGCCGCCGAGGCGCACCCTTGCGGCTTCAAGTGGGTGACCGAGGCGAAGGCGCACCGCAAGGCGCGCCTGATCGTGGTCGACCCGCGCTTCACCCGTTCGGCGGCGGTATCCGATTATTACGCGCCGATCCGCTCCGGCAGCGATATCGCCTTCCTCGGCGGGATCATCAACTACCTGCTGACGAACGACAAGATTCATCACGAATACGTGAAGAATTACACCGACTTCAGCTTCCTGGTGAAGGACGAGTTTGCCTTTGCGAACGGCGTGTTCACAGGTTACGACGCGGAAAAGCGCAAGTACGACAAGAGCGCGTGGGGCTACCAGATCGGCGAGGATGGCTACGTCAAGACCGACCCGACGCTGCAGAACCCGCGCTGCGTCTACCAGTTGATGAAGACGCACTACAGCCGCTACACGCCGGAGATGGTCGCCACTGTTTGCGGCACGCCGCAGGACGCGTTCCTCAAGGTGTGCGAGGCGATTGCCGAGACGGCGGCACCCAACAAGACCATGACCATCATGTACGCGCTGGGCTGGACCCAGCACTCGGTCGGCTCGCAGATGATCCGCACCGGCGCGATGGTGCAGCTGCTGCTCGGCAACATCGGCGTGGCGGGCGGCGGCATGAATGCGCTGCGGGGGCATTCCAACATCCAGGGGCTCACCGACCTGGGGCTGCTGTCCAACCTGCTGCCGGGGTACCTGACGCTGCCGAGCGACGCCGAGCAGGACTACAGGGCGTACATCGACAAGCGCGCCCTCAAGCCCCTGCGCCCCGGACAGCTCTCCTACTGGCAGAACTACAACAAGTTCCACGTCAGCCTGATGAAGGCCTGGTTCGGCGACGCCGCGACCGCGGAGAACAACTGGGGCTACGACTGGCTGCCCAAGCTCGACAAGGGCTACGACCTCATGCAGGTGTTCGAGGACATGGGCCAGGGCAAGGTCAACGGCTATTTCTGCCAGGGGTTCAACCCGCTGGGTTCGGCCCCCTGCAAGGTCAAGGTGGCGAATTCCCTGTCCAAGCTGAAATTCCTCGTCATCATCGATCCGCTGGCGACGGAGACTTCGGAGTTCTGGCAGAACCACGGCGAATACAACGACGTCGACCCCGCGAAGATCCAGACCGAGGTGTTTCGCCTGCCGTCCACCTGTTTTGCCGAGGAGGACGGCAGCCTGATCAATTCCGGACGCTGGATGCAATGGCACTGGACGGGTGCGGAGCCGCCCGGCGACGCCCTGTCCGACCATGCGATCATGGCCGGCCTCTTCCTCAGGATCCGCGCGCTGTACCAGAAGGAGGGCGGTGCGTTCCCGGAACCCATCCTCAACCTGACCTGGAAGTACAAGACGCCGGCCGACCCCTCGTCGGAGGAACTGGCGAGGGAGTTCTCCGGCAAGGCGCTGAAGGATGTGACCGATCCCAAGGATCCGGGGAAGATCCTGGTCAAGGCCGGCGAGCAGCTGAGCAGTTTTGCCGAATTGCGCGACGACGGCTCGACCTCATGCGGCTGCTGGCTGTTTGCCGGCTCCTGGAGCGAGAAGGGCAACCTGATGGCGCGGCGCGACAACGCCGATCCCTACGGCATCGGCCAGACGCTCAACTGGGCCTACTCCTGGCCCGCCAACCGCCGCATCATGTACAACCGTGCGTCCTGCGATCCGTCCGGCAAGCCGTACGACCCCACGCGCAAGATCATTGCCTGGGATGCCGGAGCAGGCAAATGGACAGGCGCCGACGTGCCCGACTTCAAGATCGATTCGGCGCCCGAGGAGGGCATGAACCCCTTCATCATGAACCCCGAAGGCGTCGCGCGCTTCTTCGCGGTGGACAAGATGGCGGAGGGGCCGTTCCCCGAACACTACGAGCCCTTCGAGACGCCGATCGGCACCAACCCCCTGCATCCCAAGGTGGTCAGCAATCCGGCGGCGCGCGTGTTCAAGGACGACTGGGCGACGTTCGGCAAGCCCGACAAGTTTCCGTATGTCGGCACCACCTACCGGCTCACCGAACACTTCCACTTCTGGACCAAGCATGCTCGCGTGAACGCCGTCATCCAACCCGAGCAATTCGTCGAAATCGGCGAGGAGCTCGCGAAGGAGAAGGGGATCAAGGCCGGCGATCACGTGCGGGTGAAGTCGAACCATGGCCACATCGTCGCGGTGGCGGTGGTCACCAAGCGCCTGAGGTCCCTCAACGTGGCCGGCAAGAAAACCCATACGGTGGGGGTTCCCATTCACTGGGGCTTCATGGGGCTGGCGAAAAACGGCTACCTGGCCAACACCCTGACGCCCTTCGTGGGCGACGCCAATTCCCAGACGCCGGAGTTCAAGGCGTTCCTGGTCGACGTCGAGAAAGTTTAGGGCATGTATACCCTTATTTCGCCCCCGCGGCGCGGACTGCTTGGGATGCAGCCCGCGAAGCAAGTCGCGCCGTTGTGTCGTTCACAACAAGCGGCTTGCGACAAAGGGATGCGCCCAAACAGTCTGTGTCCCGAAGGGTTGCAGCGAGAAAAGCGCGTCTACGGCGTTGCAAGGCTTGGGAATGGAATGACCATTCCCTGCACCTTGCGCCTTGTATCCATCGCTTTTTCGCTGCAACGCGGGGGCGAAATAAGGGTAAACGTGCCCTAAGGAGACGGCCATGGCACTGCAATCACTCGACATCAAGGCCCGTTCCGCCACCACCACGCATCCCCCCAGGGCGCGTGACCCCGTTCACGTCGCCAAGCTGATCGACGTCTCCAAGTGCATCGGCTGCAAGGCCTGCCAGGTGGCGTGCATGGAATGGAACGACCTGCGCGACGAAGTCGGCACCAACGTCGGCGTCTACGACAATCCGCGCGACCTCAGCGACCAGTCGTGGACGCTGATGCGCTTCTCCGAAGTGGAGGTTCAGCAGGGCAGGCTCGAATGGCTGATCCGCAAGGACGGCTGCATGCACTGCGATGAGCCGGGCTGCCTCAAGGCCTGCCCGGCGCCGGGTGCGATAGTGCAGTACGCGAACGGCATCGTCGACTTCCACGAGGAGCACTGCATCGGCTGCGGCTACTGCATCACCGGCTGCCCGTTCAACATCCCGCGCATTTCGAAGAAGGACAGCAAGGCCTACAAGTGCACGCTGTGCTCGGATCGCGTGGCGGTGGGGCTGGAGCCGGCCTGCATCAAGAGCTGTCCGACCGGTGCGCTGGTGTTCGGCACCAAGAAGGACATGATCCGCCATGCCGAGGAACGCGTCGCCGACCTCAAGGAACGCGGCTACGCCAATGCGGGGCTGTACAACCCAGAGGGCGTCGGCGGCACCCACGTGATGTACGTCCTGCAGCACGCCGACCAGCCGGAGCTCTATGCCAACCTGCCCAAGGATCCCGGCATCAGCCCGCTGGTCAGCCTGTGGAAGGGGGTGACCAAGCCGCTGATGAGCCTGGGCATCGGGGTCGCCGTTTTTGCCGGATTCTTCCACTACGTCACCGCCGGGCCCAAGGAGGTCGAGGAGGAGAAGACGGACTGAGGCCGTTCGCCGCCGTTGTTCCGTCATCCGAAACCCGAGGAGCGATCATGAGCACATGGATCCAACGCTACACGGCCAGGGAGCGCAGCAACCACTGGGTGGTCGCCATCACCTTCGTTCTTGCCGCGCTGTCCGGGCTGGCCCTGTTCCACCCGGCCTTCTACTTTCTCACCCACCTGTTTGGCGGCGGACCCTGGAACCGCATCCTGCATCCCTTCATCGGCGCGCTGATGTTCCTGTCCTTCCTGGGGCTGGCCGGGCGGTTCTGGAGCCTCAACCGGATGACGTCGGCCGACGGGCAGTGGATGACCCGCATCAAGGACGTGATCTGCAATCGTGACGAAGGCCTGCCCGAGATCGGGAAATACAACGCCGGCCAGAAATACCTGTTCTGGACCATGGTGGTGTGCGTGCCGCTCCTGCTGGTTTCCGGCATTGTCATCTGGCGGCCCTGGTTCGCACCGTATTTCCCGATCGGGCTGATGCGGGTCGCGGTCGTCGTGCATGCGCTGGCCGCATGGATCCTGATCCTCGGCATCGTGGTGCACGTCTACGCCGCCATCTGGGTCAAGGGCACGATGCGTGCGATGACGCGCGGCACGGTCAGCAGCGCATGGGCCAGGCACCATCATCGGGCCTGGTATCGGGAAATGACCGGCAAGTGATTCGGAACGACGACAGGACACCCTCGCGCATGACGACAAGCCTTCTGCAACCCGGCGACATCGAAGCCGCCGCCGGCGCCATTCCGGAACTGCGGCTGCCGCCCGGGGACCTGTTTCTCGCGCGGGCCCGGCGGCTCGAGCAACTGGCCGATGGGCACACCCTCGGCGACTACCTGCGCTTCGTCGCTGCGCTGGCGCGTGCCCAGCACGAACGGCTGGCGGCGGGGCAAGTGCCCCAGCTCCCCGGCGCCGAGCGGCTCGCGCAATGCCGCGAATACCAGATGCCCCCGCTGGCGCCGGCCGGCCTCGCGCATCCGCCGGCATGGCGCGGGATGGCACGCGAATTCGCGCGCGAGATGCAGTCGAGCCTCCCCGAGGCGGGGCGGGCGGCGATGCGGAAGGTCGCGTCCGCCGACGATGCCTGGCTGGACGAGCAGGCGACGCGCCTGCTCGAAGGCGATTACCGGGATCTGGATCCCGCCGCCGCCCCGGTGATCGGCGCGGCGCTTCAGGTGCAGTGGACGAAGCTCGCGCGGCAACTCGCGCCCGCGCAGGTGGCACGTCCGGAGCACCCCAATCTTTGTCCGGTATGCGGCTCGCACCCGGTCAGTTCTGTCGTCCGCATCGGCGGTGCCGAAAACGGCCTGCGCTACCTGCACTGTGCGCTGTGCGGATCGGAATGGCACGTGGTGCGCGCCAAGTGCAGCAACTGCGACAACACCCGCGGCATCGCCTACTATCATCTCGAAGGCGGCGACAGCGTGGTGCGGGCGGAAAGCTGCCCCGAGTGCCAGACGTATCTGAAGGTGATCCAGCAGGACAAGAATCCCCAGGTCGAACCGGTTGCCGACGATCTCGCCACGCTGGCGCTCGACCTCCTCATGGACCAGCAAGGCTTCGGCCGCAGCGGGGTGAACTGGTATCTGATCCAGGGCACCCCGTAAGGCGACGCGGTTCCGGTGCTTGCCGCGGCGCGCCGTCGCCGGCGTCGTCCCGCGTTGAAAGGGCGTCGCGCGGTTTGCATTTCCCATCCTCTCGCGATCGATCGGGCGCCCGACCAGGGCTCTAGCGTTTTCCACGTCTGCAGCATAGGCCTGCGCGCCGGTGGCGGGCGCACGGCGTCGGGTGCGCGGTCGACGATCGCGGTCGCAATGGCGCGACGCGCAGGCGAGACTAGAATGAGTCGGATCGATCGCCACCGGAGGAAAGGGCATGCCAGCCAGGCCGCGTTACCCCATCATCTACGTCCGCGGCTACGCGATG